>CAZZVD010000021.1:0-33840 GCA_964657465.1 uncultured Acetobacteraceae bacterium
TGCCCCATATCTCACGACGTTTTCCAGTCGGGAGATGTGGGAATTCACAGCACCCGACCGGCAACTTTTTCCAATCAGATTCGGCTTAGGGTAAAAACCCGCCCACATCTTTCGCTGCTAAGCGGCGAAGTCGCGGCCTTTGCGTTCCGGTCCAAAGCCAAAGATGAGGAAGAGCGTGACGATTACACAGATCTCGAAGATGGTCAGCGCCCATTGATAGCCGAAATGGCGGCGCAGGGCAAACTCCACCACCACGGCCGGAGCGCCGAGCAAAACTCCTAACTGGTATACCACCCCGGGGAACAAGCTGCGTACGCTGCTGGGTGAAAGTTCATTCAGATGGGCTGGGATGACACCAAACGCACCCTGCACGCCAAATTGCATCATGAACGATCCGGCGGCAAGCATTACGATCGTCGAACCAAACGCCCATAAAGGAATCGACAGGGCAGAAATCATCAGGGCAAGAATGACGGCGTACCGGCGGCCGATCCGGTCAGAGTAGTGGGCGATCACCAGCGCCCCCACGATCGCGCCGACGTTGTAGAGAATTGCCAGATTCGAGACCACGCCATTCGAGAAGCCGTGCACGGTCTTGAGGAAGTCGGGGTACAAATCCTGCGTGCCGTGGGAGAGGCAGGTGATGGCCGTCATCATCAACACGAGGTAGGCAAAGTCCTTCTTGTGTTGCCAAAGCACGTGGCCCACTTCACTGAAGCTGTTCAGTTGATTCTTCTTCCAGGATGAGGACTCAGGCGACAGGAGCGTGAGTGCAGCGATCAGGAAGGCCAGGACCAGGCCGCACAGGAACATCCATCGCCAGCCCAGGCGAGGCTCGATGGTACGCAGTGCGACGGCTGCCAAAAGGTAACCGAGCGAGTAGCCAGCCTGCATGATGCCGGAGAACAGACCGCGCCATCGGCGGGGTGAGCTCTCCATCACCAGCGACGCACCAATGCCCCAGTAGCCGCCCATCCCGATGCCATAGAGGGCGCGCAGGATCACGAACGTGAGATAGCTGGGCGCGAACGGCGTCAGCGCCGTGATGAGCGAGAAGTAAAGAACGCACAGGACGAGCGGCCGCCGACGCCCATAGCGATCGGCCAGAGAACCCAGCACCAGCGCCCCGATGGGTCGCATCGCCAGGGTGATGGTGATGGTGAGAACGATCTCGCCCTTGCCCACGTGGAAGTTTTTGGCCAGGACGTCGACCAGAAAGACCAGCACGAAAAAATCAAAGGCGTCGAGGATCCAGCCCAGGATGCCGGAGGAGACGGCGAATCCCCAACGGGGCGAGATGGTTTCTGCCTCCATGGGTGCGTGGGGGATATCCGAGGCTGACCGCGACTGCTTCATCCATTTCATCGACTGCGTGTGCCTCGTTTGTGCGGGTTGCTGTGCTTAAAGTCTGGCTACTGTGAGGCCGCCATCCAGGGTGAGAACCGCGCCGGTTGCATACGGCAGATTGCCCTGAGCAAGCATAGCGACGGCAGTGCCGATGTCGCCGGGGGTGCCCCAGCGCTTCTCGAGCAGGATACCGCCTTCGATCAGAGCGTCATACTTTCCCTTGACCCCTTCAGTCATATCGGTCTCGATAATACCGGGTCTCACCTCGTACACGCCGATGGCATACTCAGCCAGCCGGACGGCCCAAAGCCTGGTGGCCATGGCGATGCCTGCCTTGGAAATGCAGTAGTCGCCGCGGTTGACGCTGGCGACAGTTGCTGATACCGAACTGACGTTGATGATGGCACGATGGGCTGGCGGACTCGTAGGCCCCTGCCGGATCATCCAGGCCGCCGCGCGCTGGGTAAGAAAGTAAGGACCGCGCAGATTGGTCGCGATGATTTCATCGAAGCTCTCTTCGCTTGCCTCCAGCACGTCGGCGCGCACCCTAGGGGCGATGCCGGCATTATTGACCAGTACATCGAGGCGGCCGAATTGGGCTTCTACTGCTTGCAGTAGTTGTTGCCGGTCTGTGGCTGAGGCGACATCGGCCGCGAGGTAAATGGTCGGTCCGGATTGATTTAATTCATCGATCACTGCTTGGACTTCTGCCGCAGGCCGCCTGCCGGAGATGGCCAGCCGGAAGCCGGCCTCTGCCAGCTTGCGCGCAATGCCCAGACCTATGCCGCGCGTGCCCCCGGTGACCAGCGCGACCTTTGCTTGCTGCTGCATCACTTACCCTTTCCGTTCTGCTTCGAAGAATGTGTAGTAGCTGGAGTCTGCCATGCGGGTGACCAGCAGGCACAGCTCAAGCAGGTGATAATCGCCCCACATACTCGACTCTCCGTGAGGGACCTTTGCTCCCGGCGGCACGTAGTCCCATCCGTTCGGATGATGGTAGATGCTTTGCAGCAGGAGGCCTTCGTGATCAGAAGCCTGCGACAGGTATGGCTCTTCGAGTAATCGCGCCGCTACGGTGAGCCCCGCCTGGGTGTATTCCTTAATACCAAGCAGGTGCCCCAGCCGTAACAGGCCCTGGGCGGCGATGGCGCTGGCGGAGGCATCGACCGGCTCGAAGTCGTTGCATGGGTCTGCTGGCTGGCTCTGCCAATCGCCAAGGCGGTACAGCTGGGGCGCTCCGGTATCCCAGTAGCAAATGCCGTCGGAAGCGGTTCCTTGTTGCATATAGAAGTCGCAGGTCGCGCGCGCGGCTTTCTCGAAGATCGCCAGCAGGCCTTTCTTACCAGGCAAACCATCGGCCTTCAGTTCGCTCTCGGGTAGCGACTGCACGAACTCGATGAGCTCGGTAAAGCCCAGCGTGGCCCAGGCGAGCCCGCGGGTCCAGGTGGTAAAGGCGGAGTACCCCTGCTGCGTCGAGGGGCAGCGGAAAATACCACTGGCGGGGTTGAAGACCGCTTCATGCACCGTACGGCCACGCAGAGCCGGTGCGTCATACTGATCGCGCCCTTCGCCGTAGTAGACGTTGTAACGGGCCGAAGTCATGGCGTGCGTCATGGCCCGGCTCAGCAGGTTGATGTGCTCGTCCTGCTCCCCTTGCAGCGAGTGCCCCAGCTGGTGCGCCACGCAGCAGATGCGCAGCGTACGCATGGTGTCAATGAACAGCGAGTGGCTACCGTTGAAGGAGTAGATGTATCCCAGGCCATCTTCGAGGCCGGTCCAGCGTGCGGCCTGCACGGCGCCGCTCACCTTGAGCGCCAATTCGTAGAAGTGCAGGTCCCCTTCGTTGGCCGGGATGCGGCCCTGCAGCATCAGGCGGCGCAGGTGCCCGTAAGTGGAGATGTTGTTGAAGCCGTGATCGTGCACACCAGTGTGGGTAAGGTGCTCGGCCATCGAGGTCACGATGTGTTTTTGTGCCGTGGACAGGAGAGCCGGGTCGCCGGTCAGCTCGTAGCAGATGAGGGCATTGCCGTACTGAAACCCCTGGGTCCATTGCGTCCAGCTGCGCGCGGTATAGCGGCCTGCGGCGGTAATGACGGGGGCTCCGTCACTCGCGTTCCAGCGGCGATCCAGGCGCAGGGTTTTTTCGGTCGCCAGCGACAGGGCTCGATTCACTGCGGGTAACAGCTCAGTCGCGGTTACGGTTTGGTTGCATTCCAATGCTTGCTCCTTAGCTGGCGACTTAGACCAGCGCAATAAAGCGGTCGACCATCCGGGTGAGAACCTGGTCCGGGTCCGTGTCCCAGATCGCGCGATTGAAGATTTCTACTTCGATGGGCCCGGTGTATCCGGCCTGATCGACGGCAACCCGCAGTGCGCGATTATCTATAATGCCATCGCCCATCATGCCCCGGCCCAACAGCATGTCAGGTAAGGGAACCAGCCAGTCGTTCACGTGGAAGCCATAGATCCTGCCTGCGGCGCGCGCAATGGACGGCATCACCTGCGGATCCCACCAGATGTGGAAGACGTCCAGCACCACTCCAACTTCGTGTGCCGCATAGGGAGCGGCCATTTCCAATGCTTGCTCAATGGTGTTCAGTACCGCACGCTCAGCGGCATACATGGGATGCAGCGGCTCCAGGCCCAGCTTGATGCCGCACTCTCGCGCATAGGGCACGAGCGCCGCGATGCCATCCTCCACCATACTGCGGGCGCTGGTGAGGCCTACATCCATTGCTCCCCCTACGACCAGGACGAGCGAGTCTGCGCGGAGCGCGGCTGCTTCGTCGACCGCGCGAAAGTTGTCTTCGAGAAGCTCCTGGCGTCTGGCCGCATTCGGAGCGGGGAACATGCCGCCGCGGCACACGCTGGATACATGCAGTCCTGCATCCTGCACGGAGCGCACGCAGGCGGGCAGCCCTGCTTCCGCAATTTTGTGCCGCCACAAGGCAATGGATGGGATGCCGTGACGAACGCATCCCTCGACCGCTTGAGAGACGCTCCAGTTCGGGGTGGTGATTTGGTTTAACGAGAGGCGGGCTTTCTCTGCCATGCAGCCGACTTGCATCCTTCCAGCATGAGGTGACGGACCATCATACGGGATGGGTACGGCGCCTCGCAGGTTGCTGGTTGCAGATGTGGCCCAGTGAAGCCGCGTTTTGGCTAGAGTGGAGTACATCTGCGGCCGGTAACCTGCCGCAACGGCCGTTTACTTGGAGTGAACGCTACTTCGCCGGCCACTTCCATTCGTTAATGTCCTGCCGGTCGATGCCATTCTCGTGAGCGTAGTTGATGGATTGGATGATCTGACCCTTCAACCATTCCTTGAGGTGGGCGCCTCGTTCCTGCAGCTTGGGCACACGATCGATCACATCGATTGCCAGGTTAAAGCGATCCACCTGGTTCAGGATGGCTAATTCCAGAGGCGTGTTGATGTTGCCCTTCTCTTTGTACCCGCGCACATGAAAATTCTCATGGTTCGTTCGCCGGTATGTCAGCTTGTGGATGAGCGAAGCATACGCATGGAAGTTGAAAATCACCGGTCTGCTTTTGGTGAACAAACCGTCGAACTCGCGATCGCTCATCCCGTGCGGGTGCTCCTGGTCCGGCATCAGCCGGAAAAGATCGACCACATTGATAAAGCGGATCTTCAAGCCTGGGCAATGCTCTCGCAGAATGGCGACAGCCGCAAGCGATTCAGAGGTTGGTATATCGCCAGCGCAGGCCATCACCGCATCGGGCTCTTCGCCTGCATCGGTGCTCGCCCAACCCCAGATCCCGATGCCTTTGGTGCAGTGTTCGAGCGCCGCCTCCATCTCGAGGTACTGCAGGTGCAGCGCCTTATCGGCGACGATGACGTTGACGTAGTTGGTGCTGCGCAGACAATGGTCGGTCACGCTGAGCAGGCAGTTGGCATCGGGTGGGAGATAGATGCGTGTGACCTCGGGACTCTTGTTGGTGACCAAATCGAGGAATCCCGGGTCCTGATGGGTGAAGCCGTTATGATCCTGCCGCCACACCAGCGACGAGATGAGCAGGTTGAGCGAAGAGATGGGCGCCCGCCAGCGGGTCTCCGCCTTACTTTTTTCCAGCCATTTGGCGTGCTGGTTGAACATCGAGTCGATGATGTGCACGAAAGCTTCATACGAATTGAACAAACCGTGGCGGCCGGTAAGCACGTAGCCCTCGAGCCAACCTTCGAGCGTATGCTCGCTCAACATCTCCATGACCCGTCCGTTGGCAGCCAGGAAACCACCATCCTGATCCTCCGGCAGCGTCTTTTCCATCCAGGTCTTCGGGCTGGCTTCATAGACGACCTGCAATTTGTTCGACGCGGTTTCGTCTGGTCCGAACACGCGAAAGCTGGTCATGTTCTTTTTCATGACATCGCGCAGAAAATGGGCCGCGACATCGGTAGAGGAAGCATACTTTTGCCCAGGCTTTTCGATCTCCACCGCGTAATTGCGGAAGTCTGGCAATTCAAGGGGGCGACGCAGCAACCCGCCGTTCGCATGCGGGTTGGCGGTAATCCGGCGATTTCCTTTAGGCGCCATCTCCTGCAGCTCCGGGATAAGGCGGCCTGACTCGTCGAATAATTCTTCCGGCTTGTAGCTGCGTAACCAACTCTCAAGAAGCTTCAAACTTTTGGGGTTGGTTTGCGGGTCGAGAATGGGAATCTGGTGAGCTCGCCAAAAGCCTTCCACTTTGTGACCATCGACTTCCTTAGGACCGGTCCAGCCTTTGGGCGTGCGCAGAACGATCATCGGCCATTTAGGCCGTTCGACCTTCTGCCCGGCGGGCGCATTGCGGGCCTTCTCCTGAATGGCGCGAATGTCGAGTACGCAGCGCTCCAACACATCAGCCATCTTGGGATGCATGACTTCGGGGTCACTGCCCTCGACAAAATGCGGGGTCCAGCCGAGACCTTTGAACAGCATCTCCAGTTCGTCCTGAGGAATGCGGGCAAGGATGGTGGGGTTGGCAATCTTGTAGCCGTTGAGATGAAGGATGGGTAGCACGGCCCCATCACGCACCGGGTCGAGGAATTTGTTGGAATGCCAGCTGGTCGCGAGGGGCCCGGTTTCTGCCTCGCCGTCACCTACAGCGACGGTTACGATTAGATCGGGATTGTCAAACGCAGCGCCAAAGCCATGCGAAATACTGTAACCAAGTTCGCCGCCTTCGTGGATCGAGCCGGGAGTCTCTGGAGTGCAATGGCTGCCGATGCCACCAGGAAACGAGAACTGCTTGAGGAACTTCTGCAAGCCGGCAACGTCCCGCCCCTTCTCTGGATAAACTTCGGAATACACGCCTTCGAGGTAGCAATTGGAAAGCGTGGCGGGCGCACCGTGCCCTGGGCCCGAGATGTAGATGGTGTTGAGATCGTACTTCTTGATCAGGCGGTTGAGGTGAACCCAGATGAAACTTTGGCCCGGATCGGAACCCCAGTGGCCGAGCAGCCGGTTCTTGATGTGCTCCGGCTTGAGCGGCTCGCGCAACAGAGGATTGGCGCGCAGGTAAAGCATGCCAGCCGACAAGTAGTTGCACGCGTTCCAGTAAGCGTGCATATTTCTGAGTTCATCGGGGGTGAGCGGCGCGAACTGCGCGGCATTGCCGGACGAGGGGCTCGCCGCTGGTGCAAGCGTTTCAACATTGCTCATGTTCTCTCCTTTAAGCGTTGCGTTCCATTTGAACCACGTGGGTGGCGATCATGCGATCTTCTTCTGCTGGAATGACCCAGACGGCCACCTGGCTTGCGGCTGGGCTAATGCGCCGGAGTCCTTCACCGGCCTGGTTCAGGTTCTCATCCAGAACGACTCCGTAGGTTTGCAGTCCGCTCAGGATTTCGCTGCGCGACGCGGCGTCGTGTTCGCCAATGCCGCCGGTGAAGACCACCGCATCGAGGCCACCCAGCAACCAGGCAAACGACCCGATGGCTTTGCGCACAGTGCGGGTGAAGATTTTCAGGGCCAGCCGCGCATCTGCGGAAGACGCTTTGCGCACCGCCTGCATGTCGTTGGGCAGACCAGAAAGGGCGACCATGCCGGCCTGATGATTCAGCAGGGCTTCGACCGAGGTGACTGCCTCGCTTCGATCTTCTTCCGTCTGTCGCAACAGGTACAACACCAGCCCTGGATCAAGATCGCCTGGACGGGTCCCCATGACCACCCCACCAGTGGGCGTTAGGCCCATTGTGTTATCGACCGATTGGCCTGCCAACAAGGCGGTCACGCTGCATCCGCTACCCAGGTGCGCTATGACCATGCGTTGGGGCACCATTGTGGTATCTGATGCCGCACGCAGCCGGATGACTGCCGACTCACAGGAAAGGCCGTGAAAGCCGTAGCGCCGCACGCCGCGATCCCGGTAGCTGGCGGGTATGGCATAGGTCGAAGCTTCTGCGGGCATGGTTTGGTGAAAGACGGTGTCGAAGCAGGCATAGTGCCGCGCTTGCGGAAAGCGCTGCATCATGTCTTCGATGAGATGGATCGCTTCCGGATCGTGCAGAGGGGCAAAGGCGATGGCCTCTTTCAGTTCTTCGAGGACAGCCTGCGTGATGCGTTGGTGGTTTTGCAAACGCGGACCCGGGTGCACGACACGATAACCGATCGCCTCGATTGAAGGCATGCCCGGCCGCAGAACGGCGCCTTCCAGCCAGTTGAGTGGGTCCTGTTCGGCGCTTGCGCTTGGCGGAGCGCCCGCCTCTTTGCCTTGGGCGTCGCGGAATTTGAACCCGAGTTGAGGTCCGCCGATGCCGCTGATTTCTCCTGTGAAAAGCACACGCGGAGAACCCAGGGTAGGTTGCGCAGCCGGTACTGTGTCGAAGATGGAGAACTTGATCGACGAGGAACCGCTGTTGATTACCAGGATATGCACGCTGCATTCACAGTACACCGCTCCTGTGGCGAGCACATGAATTTCAATCAGGTTCAGGGCGGCGTTTTGTGTCTGAAAAGAGGTCGCATTCGACCGAGGCTGCCACCAGCCCTTAGCCTTCGATAGGCAACAGCTCTTCGACCTGGCCATTGCGCAGCCCATACATCTGGCGATGGAGATTGACCGTAGCATCGCTGTACTGGGCCCAGAGTTCAAGCCGGTCGCCTACCTCGACCGCAAGATTGGGGTCGAGGATCTCGGCGATAGCGTGCTCGGCATTCAGTCTGCGCACCTGGGCGCCTTCGCAGTTCCGCAACTGGGGCAGCCCGCGCTCACCGCTGATCTCCTTGAGCCCGATGTTGAGGACGAACCGTTGCTTGCTGGGCTTGCTGATCACTGTTCCCAATACGCTGAGTGCCGGTGCAAACTCAGGACGAACGGTGTGGTAGTCGGTATCCATCACCAGGTACGACCCGCCCTGGATTTCGGTGATACCAGGCACCCTGCCGGAAATGGAATAGGTGCCTGTTCCGCCGGCACTCACGATGTCGACTGCCAGTCCTTTTGCACGCATAAGCATGGCAGTGTCGACCAACCTGGCCATGGCTTGCTGGGCTGCTTCGATCTTTTCCGGGCCCGGAGCCAGCCGGACGCAATGACCCTCATACCCGGTGAGCCCGCGGAAGAGCAGCCCTTTGGCGATGGCAAGTTGAGCCAGCGCGAGCGCCGGTTCGCCGGGCAGCACCCCACACCGCCCCAGGCCGCCATCCACGTCGACCAATACCTGCAAGGGGACACCAGCGCTGGTGGATGCGCCGGCCAGCGCCAGGACGGTCCGCTCATTGTCGATCCCAACCATGATGTCCGTCGTGCGTGCCAGTTGCACGAACCGTTCGATCTGGACCGGGTCAGCGATCTCATTCGCCAGCAGGATGCCGCTGATGCCATGTTTCGCCAGGACCTCAGCCTCAGACAGGGTAGCGCAGGTGATGCCGATGGCGCCGGCCGCGAGCTGTCGCCGGGCAAGCGCCACGGATTTGTGGTTTTTGTAATGGGGGCGCAACCGGGTGGGGCCCTGGGCGAAAAACGCAGCCATCCTGGTGAGATTGGCCTCCATGAGATCCATATCGAGCAGCAGAGCAGGCGTTGGTATTTGCGACTTCAGCAAGCGACGGTTCCTTCCGCGGGTTCAGGGATTTCAATTTGCGCTGAAAGGTCGATGGTAAATGAGGCAGGAAATCCTCAGCCGCCTGGGCGCATGCCAGAAAAAGCAGCGACTCGCGGGCGCCTGCATCTGTTCACGGAGGAGGGAAACAAGCATGTTTCTCGTTACAGGCATTACCGGGAACGTCGGTGGGGCGGCCGCGCGACAGCTTCTGAAAATGGGCAAACAGGTGCGGGCTCTGGTGCGCAATCAGGCGAAGGCTGAGGCATGGGCCAAACAGGGCGTGGAACTGGTGAAGGGCGAATGGGAGGATGCAGCCGTGCTGAAGAAAGCGCTGACCGGTGTAGAGGGAGCCTACCTGATGATGCCGCCCATTCAGACGCCTTCTCGTGACTTCCGTGAGGCCAAGGCTGTGCTGGCGAGCTATGTGGAAGCACTGGCCGCGGTCCCGCCCAAAAAGTTGGTGGCGTTGTCGTCCATGGGTTCAGAGAAAAGCAGCGGCCTCGGATTGATCATATCGACACATTTGATGGAAGAGGCGCTGAGCAATCAGCCGTTTCCCGTGGCGTTTGTAAGGGCAGGATCCTTTTACGAAAATTACCTGTTCGGTCTGCAAGCGGGGCTCGGCGGCACCTTCCCTGTTTTCTATAACCCAACAGACCGCCAGGTGCCGATGATCGCCACTCAGGATATCGGCGCGGAAGTGGCGAAACTGCTTACAACCAACTGGACCGGCAAACGGGTGATCGAACTCGGCTCGCTGTTGAGCCCTGATGACTTGGCGAGCCAGTTGGGCGAAGTGCTCGGCAGGGAAGTGAAAGCACAAGTGGTTCCGCGTGCAGCCTGGGCTGAGGCATTACAACATATGGGTTTGCCGAAGGGCGAAACATGGGGCTATGAAGAGATGATTGAGGGAGTCAACTCCGGCTTGATCGCTTTTGGTGAAAAGAACACAGAACGCGTGGAAGGAACCACCAGCGCGAAGGAAGTTTTCAGCGCCGCCCGGTCCGCGAACCAGTAACAACGACCCCGCGCAGGCCAGCGCGTAGCCTGCGCGAGGGGCCGCCTTCACCGGGTTTGGCGACCGTCTGACAACCCAACACGCAAAGGGTATCTGGATTAGCCGGGAAGCACTTCCGATCAAGAGCTGTGAATTCCCACATCTCCCGACTGGAAAACGTCGTGAGATATGGGGCACCCCAATCTGTTGAGCAGCTGTACTTTGTTCTTGGCCTGTCAACCAACTCGGGTGCCCCATATCTCACGACGTTTTCCAGTCGGGAGATGTGGGAATTCACGGCTCTCGATCAGTAACCCTCGCCACAACTTAGACACTTGAGGAAACAAACCGGTCCAGGCTTTCAGGGATATGGGAGTCTCAGCATCATCGGTGCTTCAATCCCGAAGGGATGCCAATCATCGATTAGTTGGTGAGATGGCCGGCAGTGGGAACCCTCTTGAGTGGAACTTCCAGGGTTCCCATCAGGTTTGTATTCAGGTCGCAGATGCCGCTGCGCAACAGGATCGCGTCGGCCGGGGCATCGATTTCCTGGTAGAGATTGATGCCACTGGCCTGGGCTGCGGCGTAGTGCGCCGGGTCGAGCTTGAGGTTCAGTTGGCGAAACATCCAGTTCACGGGTTTGCCGGCCTGGTCGAAAATGATCAGGGCGGTTTCGATGCTGACGTGACGTAGACCGTCCGCTGAGGTTTCAAAGTGCAAGCCACTGGCCGGCACCATGATATCTACGTTGTAGCGCGTAAGTGGACCGTTTAAGTGAGTGTTGTCCCCGCCCTGCGGTGGTTGGGTATCGTGCGTATGACTCACCGGGATGGCTGTGGCAGTAGCAACCTGCCCACTGCCACGCACAACCCTCAGCGTCAGCGCCACCTCGGTCGAGACTGGCAAGCCCGGACGCAAAAACCCGAGCAAAGGATCCGTTTGCGGCTTTACGGTTGCTGACTGTGCGGCTTGTGCACCCTGCGAATTGTCCGCGTAGTATCCACGACGATAGGCTAAGTCATAGCCGCCTTTGCTAGCCAGCTTGACCTGAATCTTTCGGAAGCGTCCGTCAGGAGTCTGGTTGGTCGACGCGTAGCTCA
The DNA here is from genome assembly GCA_964657465.1 of uncultured Acetobacteraceae bacterium. Taxonomy (GTDB): domain Bacteria; phylum Acidobacteriota; class Terriglobia; order Terriglobales; family Acidobacteriaceae; genus PALSA-350. Next base: position 11,489 of record CAZZVD010000021.1, read on the forward strand.
AGGTATAAAAATTGGCGGAGTGTTGCGCGACACTTTCCAGAGCATCGGTCAGACCGTTGTTGTTATAGAAGGCGACGCCCCCGGTGCCGCGCGCGATCTGATCCATGGCCGCGTGGTCAGCGCCGCGTTCTTCTGCGTCTTCGTGGCGTGGGCGAATGGAGCCCGCGGCGCCTTGCCGTGCATCGTTTCCAGCGCTGTAGATGGCATCCGTAGCAAGTCCTTCAGCGGCGACCGGGTAAACGGCGACCTGGGCTGTGGCGAGCACTGCATTTGTCTGCAGCACCTGGTGTTGATCATCGCGTTGCGCTGCAAACGAATTGCGCAACCCGGAATCCGGAAAAACCACAGCCGGGAACGATCCCGAAAACCATACGAGATTCTTGCGACCCGGTAAGCCCGCTAAATAGTGAGCCAGAGCCTGCAACGCATCGAGTGTCAGGTTGACACGGACCTGACCCCGGTTGACCGATTGATCGGTAAGGAACTGCCGCATCGCCGCCGCCATGTCGGCAGAGTGCTCGGCCAGCGCGCGTATCTCTTCCTGGTCAGCAGCCTTCTCTGCGCTTGATTGCAACAGTGGCGAGCTCTCCCTGGCGACACCGTTTTGCGAAGCGTTGATGGCCGCCGCCAGGAGAGCCGGGTCATCTGTGAAGTTTTGAATAAGGCGCAGCTGAGCGCCCAGGGTAAAGATCGCTATGCGCTTGCCGGGTTGTATGTGCGCCAGGTACTTGAGCGTTTGCGTGCGAACGAACGCCTGATCAGCAAGAGGCGTGTTGAGCGAGTCAAGAAGAAGGATGGTGAGCGGGCCATTCACCGTGACCCGCGGAATGTTGGTGAACACGCTGGGCGGCAATGCAGGAAGAACAGGCCCTGGCTGAGCCCTACTGTGTTCCTCAAAGTAAGTGATGGTTTGCGGATAGCCCTGTTCCGTTACCAGGAAGTCTTGTTTCTGCAGACCAGGCAGCGGTGTGCCACCCTTGCCGGTAACAACCACGTCGAGCACCACAATGCGCGCGTTGGCTTTGAACACGCTTTTGGGGTTGCTGGCAGGTGTAGCGGTTTGGCTCTGCAAGGATGGAGTCAACAGGGCGCCGAGCAGAAGCACCGACTTACAGGCTAAGCGCTGAAACACAGGGATCTTCCTCGTGGGTTATTGCTGGAAAGCCTACCGGATCGCATGCAGGACTGACAAGATCTGCCCGTCGGGGCCAACGAAATTACCTGAAATCAGATCGCTCTCCTGAACCTGTTTGCTAGACTCATCGACAGGCTAGCCGGGCTCCAGGAATCATGGCTGGTTTGCGATATGGCTCTTTGAGGAAATACCAGAAGGAGACTCTGGACTATGCCTAAACCAACTGTGTGGGTGCTGGCGGCCTGCCTGGTCCTCGCGACTGGCATTGCGCCGCTCGCGCACGCTGCTGAAGTGCTGATTATCGACGCAAAATCACAGCCGGAGAGCCTTACCGTGGCTCCCGGCGGCATATTAATTGTGGGCAGCGCGAGCACTCCATTCATTTACAAGGTGCGCCCAGGCTCGACCACGGCGGAGAAGTTTGTCGATGCCAGTGCGGAAGGGGCCGGGACTTTCTTCTTCGGTATGCTGGCCGATGGTGGGACCAATACGTTGTGGGCTTGCCAATTGACCCCGGTTGCGGGAGTAACCCCAACCAGACGTCACACGGTATTGCGTGCATTCGATCTGACAACCGGAGCCCAAAAGCTCCGATGGAATCTTCCTGGTGATAACAGCACCTGTAACGATTTTTCGATTGGGCCCGACAAGGCGCTCTACCTGAGCGACACCGCAAACAGCAAAATATATAAGCTGCCATCCGGTGCGACCGAAGCCGAATTGTTCCTGGAAGACCGCGCTCTCTATGGTATCGACGGGATCACTTTCCTGGACGGCACCTTGTATGTCAACAATGTGTTCTCGAATAATCTCTACCGCATTCCGGTCGACGCGGCCGGGAAGGCTGGGCAACCGGTCGATATCTGGATGGACCAGCCGGTGAAAGGGCCGGACGGCATGCGCGCGGTGAATGGCAAGCTACTGCTTGCGGAAAATGCCAGCGGTAAGATTTCCATGATTACGGTAAATGGCGATAAGGCCACCGTGAAGGTAATCAAAGAAGGGCTGAAGACGCCTACAGCTGTGGAACCTGCGGGCGATACGATTTGGATCGCAGAGCGTGGCGCTGGCAAAGCAGTGTCAATCCCGATGCCCCAGTAGCGGTCCTGACCTTCGTAGGTAAATTCATTCAAGCCGCATTGGTTGGATGGGTATATTCAACCCCCATCTGCGCGGCCTGGTCGCCTTTTTCCGGAATGGCTTTGTCAGTTGTTCGCTACACCCTGGCGCTTTCAGTATCATAAAAGTACTTGTGGCGGTTACGTGGCCCTGGCTGCATGCTGCTGCCGATTGCTATGCAGCAGGCCTGGGCTGGTGATAGGTCAGTGCGGGCACATCCGTAAGCTCAGCGGGATAGAGTAGTCTGCTCTCGTCGTGCCACCAGGCATCCTCATCCACATGGAGCAAGGTCCTGTGTTGTGCAAGCCGCTTCAATGCCTCGGCGAGCAAGGTCGGCTCGGGCCGGCCGTTATGGCTAATGCGGAAAATGCCAGGCTCGTAGATGTTCTCCCGGCGCGTGACCAGGCTACACCAATCGAAGGAGCCAAGCAGTGCCCACGGCGCAATGCCCGCCACGGGAACACCACGCTTCATCGCCTTTTCCGTTTCCAGGAACGACTCGTTCATCCATAAAATCTGTTGCGCGAGATGAGAGCCGTTGTGTACCTCGGTGACAGCGACGGGAATCTGGTAACGCTTCCAGGCTTCTTCCAGGAGCATGGCAATGCCGGCGATGCCTTCCGGGCGAATGCGCACCGCTTCGACGTCGACGTAAGCGTCGCGTCCATTGCCGCCCGCCATGTAAGCCGGATACAGATCGACGCGATGGTCGAGAAAGCGATCGCTTGTGAGGTAGTAGTTGAGCCCCAGCACGTCTGGCGGGCACGGATTGTCTCGGAACCAAAGCACTTCCGCTTCTGGCACGCCCGCCCTGCGGAGGTATCCGAAGATGGGGTGCGTTGGATGCACGCGTCCAGTCAGCAGATCAAAGGTCAGCCAGCGCCGCAGATTGTCGAAATCTGCCTGGTAACGAATCGGGCCGGTGCTCCAGGTGCGACCGATATCTTCGGTCTGCACCAGTCGCGCCTCGGGAGTGATGCGCCGGATGGCGCGCATCGAGAGCACAGTACCCTTTAACTCGTTCAGCAGGCAGTTGACAAAGCTGCGGTCATCGCGGCCGTGCGGATACCAGTGCCCATATAGCCCGCTGAAGCGAGCGGTGGTGAGTGGCTCGTTGACGGGCGTATAGCTCTGGACCCAGGGGTAGCGGGTAGCCACAGCTTCCGCATGTCGCGCGAGCTTTACCGGGAAGTCAGGGTCGAGCAGACTGGTGTGGATGGGACCGCTTCCGTGGTGCAGCAACCCAACGATGGGCTCCATGCCCAATTGCCGAATTCTACCCAGACTACGATCGGCCCAGGCCCACCCGCGAGACGCAATGCGTTCCCACAACACGCCATGCCGGAGTTTGCGGATACCAAGGCCGGCGAACAGGTCGAAATCCTGAAAGCGCTGGTCGTGACCCAGTCTGGTCACTTGATCCGAGAAGTCATCGCCTACGCGGTTGATCGTACATTCCACACCGCCCCATAGTTCCGGTTGTTTTATCTGCACTTCACAGCCCACTTAAGGGAAAGATGCGCTGGCGGTTGTCTCTGGCTGTCTCGCCGCCAGAAGTAGTTATGCTAACGCTGCATGAGGTTTTCGCGCCAAACGGTATCGATCATCGGATCGTAGTCGGAAGAATTACCGGTGGTGGCCTGAGCGATTTGCTCGAGCGGGGCCTTCGGGGTTCGGTCCGCATAGAGTAGCCCGTTTGCTTCCTGGTAGGTGTCGGCAAATTGCGTATAGCAAAAGCCTGCGAGCGAGGGCAGGTTACCTACGGCCGCCATTAAATGGCGGTAACGTTCCAGCAACTGGTGCGCCGTCGATGAGCGGGAGTATCCCCAGGTGTCTTCCTCGGAGGGCGCGTAAGCGATGCCGCCAAACTCAGTGAGAACAATTGGGTGCTCGGTCGCTGCCATTTCCTTCCCCAGCGTCAGCATGCGTCCCCCGGGCCGTTCCAGGCGCAACATATCTCGTTCGTTGGTGCGGTAGCGATTGCCCAGGCGCTCCGGGTTATCGTCATAGTCATGGATACCGATAATGTCAGTGGCCACGCTCTCCCAGCCATCATTGCCGACCACAGGACGTGTGGGATCGAGTGCCTTGGTCATGTGATACAGCGCCTGTATGTAATGCCGCTGGGCCGGGCTGTCGGGCAGGTCAGGTACACCCCAGCTCTCGTTGAAAGGAACCCAGGCAATGATGCAGGGGTGGCTGCGATCGCGCTGCACGATCTCGAGCCACTCGCGAGTAAGCCGCTGGATCGATCGCGTGGTATACCGGTAAGCGCTGGGCATTTCTTCCCATACCAGCAGACCCAGGCGGTCCGCCCAATACAAGTAGCGCGCGGATTCGATCTTTTGATGCTTGCGCACTCCGTTGAAACCCATTTGCTTAGCCAGTTCGATATCGCGTACCAGAGCCTCATCACTCGGTGCAGTCAGACCACTCCCCACCCAGTAACCCTGGTCAAGAACCAGTCTCAGGTTGATGGGGCGATTGTTCAGGACGAAGCGATTACCCTGCGTGGAGACAGAGCGCAGGGCGGTGTAGCTGTGGACCGAGTCGAGCAGTTCGCCGCTCTCCGAGCGAAGCTCGAGCGTCGCATCTATCAACGTAGGGGACGACGGACACCACAGAAGTGTGTTGCGAAAATCATCGATCCCCGGGTCAGACAGAGCGATCCTGCGATGCACTTCACGCGCCACCACCCGGTAAGTATCGTGTGCAATCAGTTGCTCGCCGGCGGCAAGCTTCACGGAAAGGTAGGTTCCTGAAAGAGCATTCAGATCGCCTTTACATCCGATTACAGAGGCTTCAAGGCTTATTTCCCAACGATCGAGACTACTGGACCATTGCAGACCTTCCAGTCTGAGGCCCGGCACCGTCTCCAGCCACACCATCTGCCAGATGCCCGTTGTTCTGGGGTACCAGATGGAGTGCGGCTCCAATTTCCAATCCTGTTTGCCGCGCGGCTTGGCCAAATCGGCGTAGTCGTCTTCGGCGCGTACGACGATTTCCTGATCTTCCCCTGGCACCAGGGCATCCGTGATGTCGGCCATGAAGGGTGAGTACCCTCCCTGGTGACTGCACACCTGACGCCCATTCACCCAAACAGTTGTCTGCCAATCGACTGCTTCAAAGTGAAGTAGCAAACGCCTGCTTTCGGTCAGTGGCTGCTGCTGCCAGGTGCGCCGGTACCAGACCGCACTGTAAAAGCCAGTGTCCTGGATCCCGCTTGCTTCAGTCTCGGGACTGAAGGGGACCTTAATCGTCGTTTCCCACTGCACTTCTTCTGGTCTTTCAAAGGAGGCGCCGCGCCCTTTGCAGAACTGCCATTCGCCATTGAGACACATCCACTCATTGCGTTGCAGAAAGGGACGAGGGTGTGGCCAGTCAGTACAAGCAGAATGCTCGAGTTCCCAGGATGAATCAGCCATGGATCTCCCTTACCCTATCCTCTAAAACTAACATGCAGGCCGTTGGACGGGTTGTCGTGTGCGCTCACTTTTGCCAGCACTTGTCGTACATAGGGCTTGACTCATGGATGAGGCATGGCCCAGGCTCGCGGCCGTATAAGTCGCTCTGCCGGCGTCATTTCCTGTGTTTGATACCGCACACACATGCATCTTTTTTGTGTAAGGGTCTGGTGCGCCGGAACTCCGAGGGTTCTGGCAAAACAAATGGCCCTTATTTTGCATCAGACTACGGAGACACCGCCGTAAGCCGCGGATGTGGCCGGCAGTGCCATCATCCATGCTGGCGCTGACTTCTTCAAGGAGCCAGAATGGAATCAGCTGATTGGATCGAACAAAGTTCCGCGCCGGGAACAATTCGCCACCTTATTTGTTTTTCCCACCTACGCTGGGATTTCGTGTACCAACGACCGCAGCACTTGCTTAGTCGCTGCGCGCGTGCGCGCCAGGTAATCGTTGTCGAAGAGCCGGTGTACCAGCCGGTTGCCGCAGCTCATTGGAATCTCGCGGTGCGGGAACAAGGCGTGATCGTCGCTACGCCGGTGCTACCTGACGGCACCACTGAAAGCCGTGTTGCGGAAATCCAGCGCCATCTGCTGGACGAATTGTTCGAGAGATTTACCATCTCTGATTTTGTGGCGTGGTACTACACCCCCATGGCCCTGAAGTTCAGCCGCCATCTTCGCCCTTCTGTCGTTGTGTACGACTGCATGGATGAGTTATCCGCGTTTCGCGGTGCCCCGCTGGAGCTGGCGCAACTAGAGCAAGAGCTGTTTGCCAAGGCAGATGTTGTATTTACGGGCGGAGCAAGTTTGTATGAAGCCAAGCGTGAGCAGCATGCGCACGTTCACTTGTTCCCCAGCAGCATTGATGCGGCCCATTTTGGCCGCGCGCGCGCCCGAACCGATGAGCTCGAGCCCGAAGACCAGAGAGATATTCCGAAGCCACGGATTGGGTTTTTCGGCGTGCTCGACGAGCGACTCGACATCGCTCTTTTGAAGGAAGTAGCAGAGCTGCGGCCAGATTGGCATTTTATTGTCGTCGGGCCCGTCGTCAAAATTGCACCGGAAGATTTGCCGCAGGCAAGCAACATTCACTACCTCGGGCAAAAGTCTTATGAGCAGCTCCCCGACTATCTCGCAGGCTGGGATCTGGCCATGATGCCTTTCGCCCTCAATGAATCAACTCGCTTTATTAGCCCAACGAAGACACCGGAATACCTCGCGGCCGGCAAGCCAGTTGTTTCTACCGGGATTCGTGATGTGGTGCGCACGTATGGCTCCGCCGGCCTGGTGCAAATCGCGAGCGATGGTGCCAGCTTCTCACTGGCAATCGATGAAGCACTTGCACAGGCAACGCCTGAGTGGCTGTCCAATGTAGACGAAGCCTTGCGCCAGGGCTCATGGGACAAGACCTGGAACCGAATGTGGTCGCTAATCTGTGAACGCAGACCGCGCCCATCGTCCAAGGGCGCTGGTAGGCAAGCAGTTGCCGATAGAGCGAGAACAGGTGAGTTGGGGGTGGCAAATGTATGACTATTTGATCGTCGGAGCTGGATTCTCCGGCAGTGTTCTCGCTGAGCGATTGGCTTCGGTGCTCGATAAAAAAGTTCTGCTCATCGATCGCCGCAACCATGTGGGCGGTAATGCGTACGATTTCTACAACAACGCCGGGCTGCTGGTGCACAAGTATGGCCCCCACATCTTCCACACCAATTCAAGCCAGGTGTTCGACTATCTATCCCAGTTCACCGCGTGGCGGAGTTTTGAGCATCGCGTAGTGGCCAGTGTGGATGGCAAGCTCCTGCCAATTCCCATCAACGTCGACACCATCAACCAGCTCTATGGTCTCTCTCTCCAGCCCGAAGAAATGGAAGGTTTTCTGGCAAAGGTGGCGGAGAAGTGTGACGCCATTCGGACTTCTGAAGACGTGGTGGTGAGCCGCGTAGGGCGGGATTTGTACGAGAAGTTTTTTCGCAACTACACCCTTAAACAGTGGGGACTCGATCCATCAGAGCTGGACGCGCAAGTGACCGCGCGTGTGCCGGTGCGTACCAATCACGACGATCGTTATTTCAGCGATTCGTACCAAGCTATGCCGCTCTACGGCTATACACGCATGTTCCAGAAGATGCTTGATCATCCCAATATTCAGGTCATGCTCAACGCGGACTTTCGCGACGTGAGTTCCGAGTTTCGCTGCCGCGAGCTGATCTACACCGGTCCCATCGACGAGTACTTTGGCTTTCGCTATGGTCCTTTGCCGTACCGCTCACTGCGCTTTGAGCATGAGACGTTGGATACGAACGTATTCCAATCGGCTCCTGTGGTGAACTATCCCAATGAACACGCCTACACAAGGATCACGGAGTTCAAGTATCTGACCGGGCAGCAACATCACAAGACCAGCATTGTGTATGAGTACCCTCAGTCCGAAGGGGATCCCTACTATCCCATTCCGCGACCGGAAAATGCAGCGCTCTACAAGCGATATCAACAATTAGCTGACGCGACCCCCGGGGTTCATTTTGTCGGGCGTCTGGGAACGTACAAGTACTACAACATGGACCAGGTCACGGCGCAGGCGCTCACGTTGTTCAATAAGATTGCCTCGGCGCACCCGGCCAGCCTTCATCGGGTACCCACTCTCGAGGTGAAGACACCGCTCGCACGCCCAGAAGCTTCGAGCAAGAAGAACGAACCTCAGGAAGCTGCGTAGGATTCCGGGGTTCCGGTCCCGGGGTTGGGGCGGTCAAGAAGGGCGCCGCGGGACGCAGCGTGGCAAGAAAAACTCAGGAACGCACCGGGTGCCTGGTGCCTTGGTCGAACTTTCTCTCGTAATATCTCTTCCAGACTGCGATTGCAGGAACGCCCAGCATGGTGGGCCAAAGCCAAACCCACCACGCTGGGCCAAACCAACGGCTCAGGTTGACCGCAGAAAATGCCGTCATTGCAGCAATGTAGCTGGCGATCATTCCGTGCATGTGGGCGAACCACCAGAACATTTTTGTTGTGGGCGGCTTACGAAAGTGGGCGATGGACATGAATCCCAGCCGCATACCCAGGATGCCGAAGATGACAGACACGATGCTGACGGTGTGTCCTGCAATCTGGATCAGGCCAACGTGCATCAACCGTGGCTGCAGAAATCCCATCAAAAACAAGACAAAGCTCGACAGAATCGTGAACAGGGCCGCCATCCAGTCGATCCACGGAGCTTTTGCGCCCTGATACAGATTCTTCAGAGAGAGAACGCGATAAGCAGCAAAACAGGCATAGAAGCTGAAGACGGAAACCATGGCAAGAAAGAAGATGGGCAGCGCGAGTGACAGGATGAGCGCCGTTGCTCCCACGCCAGCCATGGCCCAGAAGTAAATCCTGCCCCAGCGGCGGTGGGTTTTGCCGCCTTTGGCGGTGGCCAACGCCACCGGCGCACAGACGAACGCGGTTACGCCGAAACCGATGTGAAGTATCAGCAAAGCGCGCAGATAGACTGGCCATGTCTGATGTAGCATGGCATTCGTTATACCATCAAGCACTTATGCTGCTATTGCGCCGCTTCGATCAAGCGCACCGCTGTATCCTTTTCTTCTCCCGTCGGCTAGTCTAAGCATCACCCATGGCATTATTGATCAAATGAGCGGACGAGCCGTGCTTGCATGCTTTTTGCTGACCATGTGGCTGCCACTGGCTGCTCATGCAGAGCAGCCGGTCGTGGAACAACCAATCCCTTTTAGCCACAAGGCTCATGTGGCTCTGCAGCTGGGATGCACGTTTTGCCACACCAACCCCGATCCCGGTAACCAGATGACTCTGCCTGCGGCCGAGCGATGCATGGGCTGCCACGCAAAAGTGGCCACGGATCGCCCGGCCATTCAACAGTTGGCCAGGGCCGCCGCGCAGGGAGGGGAACCTATCCCCTGGAAACAGGTGTACTCGGTACCCTCGTTTGTGTATTGGAGTCATCGCACTCATACCGATGCCAGCATCGGTTGTGTCGCCTGTCACGGGGATGTGGCTCAAATGGACGTAACCGTAAAGGTTACGAATGTAACCACGATGGCCGGTTGTGTCGGCTGTCATCGACAAAAGGAAGCACCAACAGGATGCGAAACCTGCCATGAGAGTCAGAGTTCGCTACTGGCGCGTCCGCCGAGTCACGCAGAGATCTTCCATCTGCGAGCGGAGCGCTGACAGCTAATCACAAGAGCACTGGCACTGAGACCACACCACTGCACCGGGTGCCCCATATCTCACCGCGCTTTTCAGCGGGGAGATGTGGGCGGGTGTTTACCCTCTTGTTCCTCAACCAGAGCCAGGAGGAGAAGAGCTGCCGGCGAGCGGCTGTGAATTCCCACATCTCCCGACTGGAAAGCGTCGTGAGATATGGGGCACCCGAGTCAGTTACGGGTCCGGCTTTGGATGTTCCCGCTGCGCCGAGGAAAGAGCTGGCACATTCACTTCATGTCCTGTCGCCAAACCTCTTTCCCTCCCACAAGAGTGAGCAGCACCTCCGTCTTACCGATCTGCGCCGGGGGTACTTTGGAAAGATCCTGCGAAAGCACGATCAAATCAGCTAGCTTTCCGGGTGCAAGCGTGCCGAGCCGCTGCTCCATGAACTCAGCATAGGCGCTGTTGCGGGTGTATCCATCCAGTACCTCTTCCAGCGTAAGAGCCTGCTCGGGGTGAAAGGGAGGATGCGCGTTGCCGGCGCTACCTCGCCGGGTAATGGAGAGTTCCATCGTGGGGAACGGATTCAGAGGCGTCACCGGCCAGTCGCTGCCTAGGGCAACCACGGCGTGTGTCGCTTCGATGTCGTGCCAACGAAGACCCTCAGTATTCTCGATATGGGAGCCAAGATTGTCGGCCCACGGCTTGTCTTCATAAGGACAGCACCAGGGCTGGATACTCGCGATCACGTGTTGCTGTTGAAAGCGCGCCACATCGCCGGGGTGGATGGTTTCGATATGCTCCACTCGCCATCGGCGGTCACGCGGACCATTCGTCTTTTCGACGTACTGATACGCATCCAGCACTTTACGTACAGCGCAATCGCCAATTGAGTGGGTCATCACCTGAAACCCCCGCTGATCAAGCTCGAGGAAGTACTTTCGAAATTGGTCCGAGGAATAAAGCGTCGTGCCAGCGTCGCCCGGCTTGTTGGCGTAGGGCTGCAGCATGGCGGCGGTGTGCGTCTCGATGACGCCATCCGAAAAGAACTTGATCACGCCGGCGCGTACCCAATCTCCAGTGAACCGTTTGCGAGCCGCTTCAAAGTCAGCCAACTCGGCAGATGAGAGCGTGTGTTTCACCCCCACATCTACAGCAAAGGCAGTCGTCATGCGAACCGTAAGCAAGTTCTGCTTGTGTAGTTCATGATAGAGCTCCATCTCGGGGATATCACCTGTGGCGTTCATCACACTGGTGACGCCGTGACGGTTGGCCTCACGCATGCCCACCTTAAGAAAGCTGATTTTCTGCTCGTGGCTGAAGGGAAGCTTAGCCATAATCAATTGCTTGGCAGACTCTTCGAGCACCCCCGTCGGCTCGCCGTGAGCATCATGGATGATGATGCCGTGCGACTCACCCGTTGGGTCTGGCGTGTTGCGCGTGATTCCCGCCATGGCCAGGGCTTTGCTATTGACCCACAGGCTGTGGCCATCGCCTGACATAATCTCAACCGGCCGGTCGGGGTAAAACTCATCCAGCATTTCTTTGGTGGGCAAGCCGGTGGGAGGAAAGAACCCATATTGCCAGCCCGCGCCATAAACAAACGCATCCTTCGGATGAGCTTTGGCGAAAGCGTTCAGTCGCTCTTTCACTTCAGTCACGGTGCGTGCGGTAGCCAGCTGTGGACCCACCAGGCCGGCCGATCCCCACATAAAGTGGGTATGGTCATCAATGATGCCAGGCATCACCATGCGGCCTGCGAGGTCCACCACCCTGGTCGAGGGAGTACGGAGCTTTTCGATCTCTGCTGTAGAGCCCACTGCAAGAATGCTGTCCCCGCGAATGGCCAGCGCCTCTACCCAGCGTTGCTGTGGGTTCGCTGTATAGATGTGCCCATGCAGCAACACCACATCCGCCGCGGTGGGAGCAGCCAGGCACACGCCGGAAGCGGTGAGCACAAGGTAAGAAGCCGCCGCGAGCCAATGGTGCGTGCACCGACTTGCAGCCCCGCAACATCTTCGGGCGCCCGATCTCTCACGACCTGTTCCAGCCTGGAGACGCGGGGATTCGCTGCACCGACGTAGCAACTCCTTCGCTCTCAAGACCCTTGTCCGCAACCAACGGTAAGAAAGGACCCACTCGCACCGCCTGTTTGCCAATGTCATCCGTAGATACCTTTGAAGATCGGTCGCTAAAACGAGTAGCGCAGGGAGAATTGTTGTACCCGGGGCGCCGTAAGGGTGCGGCTATAAACGCCCATGGTGGCATCGGTCGACAGCACATCCAGCGAGGTATTGGGGTTGGTGTCAAACCGCACAGAGTTGGTGGCGTTGAAGACATCCCACGCAAAACGCATTTGATTTTCTCTCCAAAGATGCCATGTCTTGGCCACCGAACCATCGATCCCGAAGAATCCATCACCGCGGAAGTTATTGCGGCTACCGGCCTCACCGGCGTACGGCTGACGCCATGGAGATCCGCTGGGAATCGCAGTCTGCAACGCTGCGGGATCCGCAAATGCCGTAGGCGCGCCATTCGCATTGAGGTGGCGGTGCATCTTGATCGGGCCTGTCTGCACCATGTTGCTGCGGAAATCCCAATTCGTCGTCCAGCCAACGCCATCCTGGATGCTGAAAGGCAAGCCGCTCGTCCACCGAGCCAAACCAGACAGCTGCCAACCCCCAATCACCGCATCGACCAATCGGTTAGCGCCGCCCCCAAACGATTGACCGCGCCCAATGGGCAGCACGTAAGCCCAATTGCTGGTAATCAAATGCCGCACATCGAAGTCAGACGGTCCGTAGTTCTTTTGCGGATTCCAGGGATCAATAATCTGACTGAACGTGCTGAAGTTACCGGAGGAATTGTTTCGCTCGGCATCGGAACCCAGGTCAAGGGACTTTGAGTAGGTATAACTAAAATCCATCTGCAGACCATGACTGAGCGCATGCCGCAGCATAAACTGCCCGGCATTGTAGTTGCTGGTGCCATTGCTGGCCCAGGCATAGAGTGAAGAGTACTGATACGGCCAAAAGCGCTGGGTCTGATTGCCACAGGGGTTAGCCAGTCCCGGCACAGAGCAGATCACGTCCAGCAGGAACGGAACAACGACCTCATTGCCGCGCTCGCTTTGAAAAATGTACGAGTAGATATTCTGGGTTGCCGAAACACCGTTCTGCGCGGCCGCAGGAAACATGTTCTCCCAATACGCAATGGGGCTCACCGTAGTCGCCCCGGCATCTACCTGCTTATCCAGCAGGGTAGCTGCCGTGTAGTAGTCCATGCCTGAGCCCTTGTCCACCAGATTGAGCGGCGCAGCCAGATCGACCTGCTGCAGAAGATGACGGCCCAGGCGACCAACGTACACCGCCTCGAACGTAAATCCTTTGGGCATTTCCCGCTGAAACGAGAGATCCATCGCAATGGAGTAGGGCGACTTCAGATGGTCGTCAATGCCATATGCAATTGCGAACCCGGAGCCGTTCACATCCGACGATGGGGTGACTGGGTACTTGAGCTGGGAGGGAGGCGGCGTTACCACATTAGGGATAGCATTCAGACCGGTAAAACGGGGCGCATCACCGACTGTATAGATGTTCTGCGGGCTGGAGACCGAACTGGTCAACCCGAACGCGCCGTACTGGCTGAAAGAATCGACAATCCCTTCCCCAAAATGATCGTAGTACATGCCAAAACCGGCGCGGATCGAGCTTTTGCCGGCAGAACCCACCAATTTGCCCAGATATCCTGCGCCGGCACCCGGAGAGTAGGCAATGGCCAAGCGGGGGGCAAAATTCAGCTTGTTTATAGGCCAGAACGGCTTGCCGCCGCGCGATTGTCCAGAAGGTGCAAACGAAAAGTTCGGCTGCACGCTGTTGCCCATCGCTGCCTGCTGGCCGCGCGTCATAAACCATTGGTGAATGTCGATATCCGGCTGCACCTGCTGGCCGTTCACCTCATACGGCGTTTGCAGCAGCGTGTAGCGCAGACCATACGTGATGGTGAGATTGGGCCGGGCGCGCCATGCGTCCTGTAAGTAGAACTCGACCTCATTCGCTTTGAAATTTCGTGACACCAGGCCGCCCGTCGGCAGCGAAGCAGCGGTGCTGCCGTCTGACGCTACCTTGTAATTGTAGTTATTGGTGACGTAGCTGATGAGCCCGGCGAGATCCATCGCCGTGTTGTTGTAGTTGCTGGTGAAGGAGTCGGCAACCGCCGGGTAGCCGTACCCGGAAGGATCAAGATCGACGAGGCGGCTGGGCGTGCTCGCATTGGCAATCGCGGCCGGCGACATGAGGCCGATCCCCATCGATGCACTGTTATAGGAGGTCGCATCAGAAAGGGAATTGTTATGAAGCAAACGATAGTTGCCGCCAAATTCAATCGTATGCTGATCCTTGATCCAGGTGAAGTCATCGACAAAGTTGTGCATGGGCACATTTTGCAGGTTGGTGCGACTTTGCGAGACCGGCGAACTCAACGCCGAGAACGTCACAAAAGATGCGTTTCCAGCGCCGACCGTCGAAAGTCCCTGCCAAACGTAACCGTAACGAAAGTTGTTTACGAGGTTGTTGCTGAGGGTCCATACATGCCCCGCAGCGATACCCTTCGAATTGTTCACAATCTGCGTGCTGGCCGGCTGACCGGGAAACTGGGGAACACCCAGCGAACGGTCACCCAGCAGGTTGCCACGCACAAAGATCCGTTGCCGGTCGTTTGGCGTGTAGTCCAGCTTGGCGATGTAAGTGTTGAGGGTCGCCGGGTCTTTGGCGGAAAATGTAAAGGAGCCAGTGTTCAAACCATCTCCCGTGCTGAAGCCATTGGCCACCGGATATTGATTGAATACGCTGAGCACGTTCGGGTCGACGCCGGGGCCCCAGGGGCAAGTGCCGCTAGCGCTGCAGTGGGGATCCATGCCGGCCAGTTGCCCCGGGGTCAGCGTGGTGTTACCGCCCGCTGCGTTGGCATACTGCAACATACCCGCCCGCATGCTCGCGAGGGGCACAGTCATGGTCTCCTGTTGATTCTCTGATGTGCGCTGCCCTTCATAGTTCATGAAGAAGAAGAGGCGGTTAGTCTTGATCGGTCCCCCGCCGGCGGCTCCGTACGTATTGCGGTTCAGGGTGCCGGGCTTGTTCGGCTCACTGGACGCCGCCTCGGCCTGCTTGTTGAACCAGTCATTGGCAGCAAAGTAAGTATTGCGAAAGTACTCGTAAAGGCTGCCATGGAAAGCATTGGTGCCGCTTTTCGTGACGACGTTTACCTGTGCGCCTGAGGACCGGCCGCTGTCGGCATTAGAACTGGTGGTCGTCACGCGGAACTCTTCTACTGAATCGAGCGTGGATCGCAGGATGCCGGTGAACGCGTAGCCTTTGGTCTGGTCGTTGTTATCAACACCGTCCAGCGTGACATTGCTCTGGTCAGAGCGAGCGCCGGCAACTGCGCCGCTGCGGCTGTCCTGATCCTGGTTGACCTGGCGGCCGAGATACACGACGCCCGGTTGCAAGCTAAGGAGGTCGGGAACGTTGCGCCCTTCGCTGGGCAGCGCCTCGATGGTCGCGCTGTTCAGCGCGTTGCCCAGGCTGGCGTCCGAAGTGTTTAACGTCTCGGCCGCTGCATTGACCTCTACCTCCTGCTGGGCGCTCACGGAGAGCTTGAAATCGATAGTTGCCGGCTGATTCACCAGCAGTTCCGCTTTCTTCTCCAGGTCGGCAAAGCCCGAAGAAACAGCTGCGATGCTGTAGGTCCCGGGAGCAATTTGTGCAAACGAATACTCTCCGTTCGCGCTGGTTAAGCGCGTCGCCTGAAACCCGGTAGAGGCGTTGCGCAACGAGACCGCGGCCCCGCCAACAACAGCACCGGAGGGATCGGTGACTGTACCTCGCAGTGAGGTGGTCGCAATCTGGGCTAGCGCGGGGTAGCTTATGAGCGAGATAAAGAGTAGCAACCTGGCAAGCGGCTTCATGGATTGTCGTGTCCTGCGATTGTTTTCTAGATTTGGCTGATGCTGGGCCCGGATCTGCACACAAAAGCTGCTGTGGGAAAAAACGGCGCTTGCGCTCACTATGCGTGGTGAGCGAGAGAAGCAGCGACAGGGCTGCCATGGAAGAGAGTTGCCCGAAACATTCGATAGCTTTACAGCAGGAGAACGGACTTCGGAAGTCGACTTCTAAGCTGTATGAACGCTTTGCAGCGCGGCCAATGCGGCCGCAGGATGTTAAGGATTGATCGAACACTAACGGGTTTTAGATGAGGTGTCCACTATTTTTTCGAGCGCACAATATTTTCTTGCTATGCTTGGGCTGATCCTTCTACGCAGCATTCCTCACAGACTTTTATCGTTGCAACGGCTTCCCCGCTGTAGCGATGGTTCTATCTCTTTGGGCCAGGCCACAGACGATCCCAGGTGCGCCTGCATTGATATCCGGTGAATGCGCAACCACGGCGGTGCTTTCACGCCCGTCCGTATGGAGAATTGATTGAGCGACGACAGTCTATCGAAGAGTGACCTCTCCGACCACACGCTCGGCATGCATCGCAAGATCGACCGGCGAGACTTTCTGTATGGTGCGGGCGCCGGTCTGGCAGCCGCGCTGTTACCAGGCGACGCGCAGGGATTGAGGGTTGAGGCGGAAACATCCCCCGCACAAAATCCTTATCCTCCGCAGCGGGTCGGCATGCGCGGGGATCATCCAGGATCGTTTGAAGCGGCCCACCAGATGCGTGATCAACGCTCGTGGAGTGTGGCCGGCGCACTCACAACGGACGATCCTTACGACCTCATCGTGGTCGGAGCGGGTATCAGCGGCCTCTCCGCCGCCCACTTCTTCCTCAAGAACACTGGCGACAAAACCAGGGTCCTGCTGCTCGACAACCACGACGATTTTGGCGGCCATGCCAAGCGCAACGAATTTGTTTACAACGGGCGTACGCTGGCCATCAACGGCGGAACGCTGAATATCGAATCACCGCAACGCTACAACCAGCCAGCCCTGCAAGTGCTGCACGACATCGGTATCGACCTCGATCACTACCAGGCCCAAAATGCGAAGAACCATGGGCTGTACGATTCGCTTGGGCTCAAATCCTCCTACTTCTTCGATAAAGAAACCTGGGGCAAGGATCAGCTGGTGGTTGGCGGCCTTGATTACGAAGAGGGTGTGGGTCGCGTGTTCTCGCCGCAGTTTCTGGCGCAGACGCCTCTTTCTGCAGCGGCGCAGAAAGACATGTTGCGGCTCTTTGATCCACAACAGCCGGACTACCTTCCCGGTTTAACCTCCGCAGCGAAAAAACTGCAGCTCGCCAGGATCAGCTACAACGATTACCTCCTGCAGTATGCAAAGGTCGATAAGCAGGTGATCTGGTTTTTCCAGAATGTGCCCGCGGGTGTATTCGCCGTAGGCACAGACGCCACGCCAGCCCTTTTTGGCTATGAGATGGGTCTACCCGGCTTCCTTGGATTAAAGCTTGATCCCACACCGGAGGGTGTCCTCGGCGATTTGCCTGGCGGGCAGCATGGGCGGCAGAAAGAGGGTGGCGCCGCTGTCCACTTTCCCGATGGCAACGCGACCGTCGCGCGCCTGCTGGTGCGTAAGCTCATTCCAGATGCAGTTCCTGGCAAGACCATGGATGATGTAGGCATGGCCCGGGTGCGTTACGACTGCCTTGACCGTGCGGGCCAGTGTGCGCGCATCCGGCTGAGCAGTACGGTCGTCAATGTCGCGCATGAGGGTCCAGAAGCAAATCCCACGGGCGTGGTCGTGACTTATGCTGCTGGCGGGAAAACCTGCCAGGTAAAGGGAGCGGCGGTTGTCATGGCCTGCTGGAACATGTTCATCCCGTATCTGGTCCCGTCGCTGCCCGATGCTCAAAAGAAAGCCCTGGCGCACAACATCAAGGCACCATTGGTATACACCAGCGTCGCCTTAAAGAACTGGAAGGCATTTCAAAAACTCGGCGTGCGCAGCGTGAGCACACCGACTATGTATCACACCAGCATCGCGTTGACAGAAGCCGCAAGCCTGGGCGAACTGCGCCATCCGCAAACACCCGATGAGCCAATCGCGCTGCACCTGGTGCGTACCCCTTGCTCACCAGGTCTGCCTGGCAAGGACCAACATCGTGCTGGTCGCTACGACTTGCTCAACACCAGTCTCGAGACCTTTGAACGCAACATACGCGACCAGTTGGCGCGCACCCTGGGGGCAGGCGGCTTTGACCCGGCTGAAGATATTGTCGCGATCACGGTGAACCGCTGGCCACACGGTTACTCTTACACATACAACAGCCTCTACGATCCGTTGGAGTGGGTCTACACCTCATCCCCGGAACGACCCTGCGTGATCGCTCGCCAGCCGTTTGGGCGTATTTCGATTGCCAACGCCGATGCAGCCGCAAGCCCCCACACCGACGCGGCGATCCTGGAAGCGTATCGGGCTGTAACTGAGATTGTCGACCGGCGTGCGATGCCGCAGCTTTCCTGAAGCAACTGAGTAATCTGCGGTACCCGTTATTGTGGTTGTGAACACCAGGGGATTTGCATGGATGAGATTTCTAAGAAGCTGGGTATGGGCAGGGCAATCACCCGGCGCGATTTTCTTAACGGTGTGGCCGTCACCACTGCTTCGACGGCTGCCGCCGCACAGGTGCCGGGTGGGCGATGGATGGCGCAAACTGCTGCCGCAGCCACTGGCAGCGGCCTGAGTCCCGAGAACTATCCGCCGCTGCGCTCCGGCCTGCGGGGCAATTATCCCGCCTCCGTTGCCGAGTTTGAAAATATGCGCGACGGCAAGTACAGGAAATTTCCGGTACCCACCCCCGACATTTCGGAGCAATACGACCTGGTAGTTGTGGGCGCTGGTATCAGCGGCCTGTCTGCGGCGCATTTCTACCGCAAAGCTTTGGGCGACGACCAACGCATTCTCATTCTGGACAACCAGGATGACATCGGCGGCCACGCGAAACGTAATCAGTTTGAGCACGCAGGCAAAACCTATCTCGGCTATGGCGGCACCATGGCCATCGCCACGCCGTATCCCTATAGCTACGCCGCAAAGGCGTTGCTCCAGGAACTGGGTATCGAAGTGGCGCGCTATCCGGAGTTCATCAACCACGAACTGGAAGCGAAGTACAAGCTCGGCTCAGCGATGTTTTTCGATAAGGAACACTTCGGTAAAGACTGCGTCGTCCCGGGGCTGGGCCGTACACCCTGGAAGGACTTCTTCAGCAAAGCCCCTCTCTCCGAAGCGGCACAGCGCGACCTGGTTCGCTTGCATGGCAAAAACCCGGACTACCTGCCGGGCATGAGCGTGGCAGAAAAGAAAGCCAAACTCGCCAAAATGAGCTACCAGGACTATCTACTGCATGTGGCGAAGATGGATCCTGGCGCGCTACCGGTGTTTCTGGGAGACGGTGAACGGAACAACAAGCGCGTGGATACACTTCCGGCCCTGGAAGCGGCAGAGCACGGCTCGATCGGTTTCAACGGCTTGGGGTTGAAGATCCAGGAGACCTACAACGAAGGTTCTTTTTTCTTCCACTTCCCAGACGGCAATGCTTCCGTAGCGCGCCTGCTTGTCTCACGGCTCGTCCCCGGAGCTTTACCGGCGGACTCATCGATGAACACAATCCTGGAAGCGCGGCTCGACTACGGCAAGCTCGATGCGGAGGGTTCCGCAATGCGCATACGGCTCAACTCCCCGGTGGTGCGAGTCGAACATGAGGGCCCGCCCGAGAGCGCCACATGGGTAAACGTCGCTTACCGGCAGAACGGTCAGCTGCGCGCAGTCCGTGCGCGCAATTGTATCCTTGCCTGCTACAACCGGCTGATTCCTGACCTTGCGCCAGAGCTTCCGGAGCGTCAAAAGCAAGCCTTGTTGTACCCAATCAAAGTGCCCATGGTCTACACCAACGTGCTGCTCAAGCGGTGGACTCCTTTTGTGAAACTCGGCGTCTCGCGGTTTAGCTCGCCAGGCATGTTCTATCCCCATGCGCAGCTCGATCCAGGCACGACAGTCGGCGGCTATTCCGGAGTGACCACACCAGAGGAACCGATCCTGGTCCACATGATCGCGAACCCCAATAAACCGGGCTTACCGCGCAAAGAGCAGAATTTTATCGGTCAGCAGGAACTACTGACGGCCAGCTTCGAGAAATTCGAATTGGATGTGCGGCAACAGTTGAGCCGCATGCTGGCGGGCACCGATTTCAGCGCTGCGGATGACATCCTCGCGATCACCGTGAACCGTTGGCCCTACGGATATGCATACACCTACGACTCGCTGAGCGACCCCGAAGTACCGCCTGAAGAGCGGCCCCACATCCTGGGGAGGCGGCGCTTTGGATTGTTATCAATTGCTAACTCCGATGCCGGAGCAGCCGCCTTCACCAACCAGGCGATGGATGAGGCGAATCGCGCGGTGGAAGAGTTATTGGTCCGCCAGGGCCTCACCTAAGAGAGAAGGTGCTCACCAAAAAGCCGTAAGCCCACAACTGGGTGACAGGTGTGGGCTTACGGGTGCTGTACTGAGGCACGAGGTGAGGTGAGCGCTACGCCGCGGGCTCCGCATCGCGTGCAGCACGAGCTTTTTTAGCCTCATTACGTTCCTTGATCTGCTCGCCCACCGGGCCTGTGTAGCTGCCAACGGGAGTGGAATCCACCGGAGAAACCTTCTCCGTGCCAGGCTGCGGATCGTAAGGCTTCACGTCAAGGCCCTTGCCGCCCTTGATTTCAGACTCCACCAACGTCAATCCGTGAGATTCGTTCCAGGGACCGCGGTAGTCGGTCTCTCCATACTGGCTTTCGCCCGTTGAGCCATTAAAGTACTGATCGACCAGCCCAGGAGTCGGTTCGATGATGCCAACCGCGAAGGTAGGCTTCTCCATGCTCTCCAAAGCAGCGGTGAACGCGCGCATGTGCGTGATCTCGCGAGTCATCAGGAACTGCAATGCCTGCTTCGATCCCTGGTCCGTGGTAAACCCGATCAGGCGTTCATACACAATCTTGGCGCGCGCTTCGGCAGCAATGTTGCTGCGGAGATCTACGCCGAGGTCTCCCGTGATCTTCAAGTAGTCTGCCGTCCATGCGTTGCCCATGGAATCGAACAGCGCAACCCCGCCGCCGCCAGCGATCGCAACCAGCGGATCTGCCTCCGCAGCCTCTCGATCATTCTTCATCGGCTTGAGGTGCATTCGGATCAAGGCACCGACCACTTCAAGATGGCTTAACTCTTCTGTGCCAATATCCATCAAGAGATCTTTGCGCCCAGGATCTTCGCAGTTCATACCCTGGATCGAATACTGCATGGCAGCGGCGAGTTCGCCGTTGGCGCCGCCGAATTGCTCCAGCAGCATTCTGCCGAAGCGTGGATCGGGCTCCCCGATTTCCACTGTATACATGAGCTTCTTTACGTGGTGATACATAGGCGTACTCCTGTGCAAAGGTTAATTACGTGAACTGCAGGCGGAACTGATTAATTGCGCAAGCGAGATGCTTTGGCCGGCTTGACTGCAGCGATTTTCTTAGGGGAGTCGCCGTCGCTGGACTCCACGTCTCCCTCGGATTCAGCCTGTGCAGCGGTGGCGATGAGGCCTACGATCTTGCCTTCTAACTTCTCTCGCGCGGCATTCTCCTCGATCAGTGTCTCGGTCAGGTGGTCGGCAACCTCTTCGAGTCCGAGCCCCTTCGCCATGGCGATGGCGGCCGTGTAGCCGGCGATTTCGTAGTGCTCGACACGCGCTGCGGCCCCGATTAGACCCACATCATAGGCTTCCCCTTCCTCTTCCTCGTCGATGGCTTCTTTGCCTTCTTCGATCAAGCCTTCCATTGCATTGCAGTGTTTCCCCGTCGGCTTCTCCTCGAGCAGCGAAAATACCTGTTTCAGCCGTTCTATCTGGCCTTTTGTCTCTTCCAGGTGGTCGGTAAATGCCTGTTTTAGTTCCTGATCCTCCGCAGCTTTCGCCAGCTTTGGTAAAGCTTTGGTCAGCTGATTCTCGGCGCTGTACAGGTCGCGCAACTCTTCGATCATTACGTCACGTAGTCCCATTTGGTAGTTCCTCCACCTGACGCGTCTGGCGTCTTATGTTAGATGGGATGCAAGCAACTCCTCCGCGCGATCTGGATTCCGCAATTAAGTTGTTTTCTTCGGCAATTAGTGAAAAGCCGGTGCGCGGACGCGCGACCAGGCAACAAAGACTCTCGTGAGCACGGAGGATGCATCTTATACAAAAACCGCGGCCACCACGACCCTCCGGTACGGTTCAATATGAATTTTCCATTGTTTTAGCCGGTGGAGTGAGAGCTTTTGGAGCGCCGCCCATCAAACTCGACCCACGTACGCCAAACTTGGCGAACATGGGGGGCGCGTCCAGGATTAGCCCCGGATGTCTCACCAGTTGCCCCCACTTTGTCATCTCGAGCGCAGTCGAGGGATGACAAGTTGGGGGCTAGTGGCGCTTGCCGGCATTGCC
>CAZZVD010000022.1:0-33471 GCA_964657465.1 uncultured Acetobacteraceae bacterium
CGGAAAGTTCTTTTTCGGATGGGCGTCCACGACCGACCCTCACCCTTCACCACGGAACCGGGTGCCCCATATCTCACCGCGTTTTTAAGCGGGGAGATGTGGGCGGGTTTTTACCCTCTTGCCCCTAAACCGGATCTGAGCGGAAAGTTCTTTTTCGGATGGGCGTCCACGACCGACCCTCACCCTTCACCACGGAACCGGGTGCCCCATATCTCACCGCGTTTTTAAGCGGGGAGATGTGGGCGGGTTTTTACCCTCTTGACCCTAAACCGGATCTGAGCGGAAAAACTTGCTCCTCGAGTGCTGTGAATGCCCAAATCTCCCCGGGTTTCCTATTGAAGGTGGTGGCCCTGGCGATCTGCATGCGGTTTTCCTCAGTCAAAACCGCACGACATCAGGCAGACATTACTTTAGTTCGTATCGAGCAGTTCCTTTCGCGAAACCGGACACTCCGCAAGCATCGTACTTGCAGTATGAAACATTGCTCGGATGCGGGAGGTTCTATGCCTTGTGTCGAAAGCGCCCAACTGGAAAGTTTGTGGAAGCGGCGGTACGAACTAGCCAACCTGGTGGAACGGGGCGGATTGTTCGCCGTTCACGGTACGAAGACTTCTCACGCACTCACCCTGCGGCTGCACCGCGCTCGACAGGCGCAGGCCGCGAGCGAATTACAGACGCACCAAAGAGATTGCCCGCTGTGCCAGGGTGAGCAAAACATTATGGCGCACACGCGCGTGTCGTAAGGCGCGAACCCGTTCAGAAGCTGGTAACCAGCCGAACACTCCAACTGCGCGGCGCCTCGATGGCGTTGCCTGAGAAGAGACCGTTGAAATCCAAAACGTTTAAACGGTCATTCAGATCATTGCCATCCAGCTGCAGATGGGCTTTCATCTTTTCACTTTGATACACGGCCACCCCCAGCGATGCGCTCACTGAGAACATAGGCCGAACACGCCCGCGGTCGAAGTTGACGCGGCTCACCACAGCCGGTCCGTAGAGAGCAAGCGCATCTGCCTCCGTCCCGCCGTATTTAAACGGCAAGCCCGAGCCGTAGGCGGCTCCTCCGGCAATCCAAACGCGCGAACTCGCACGGTATTGAAAACGCGTACGCAAAGTGTTGCGTTGGTCCTGGCTATTGGGAAAATGGCCGTTCACTAACGCCTGTGCGGCGCTGGCATCAAATCCCAGGAATAATCCCCCCGTGGCCGGAAACCAAACATTCCCCACCATGTAGGAGTAACTCACAAATCCGGTGAGATTCTGCAGCCGAACCAGCGTCAGCTTTGCTTCTCCACCGTAGATCGCTCCCCGATTGAAGGCGACGGGGTAACTCACGCCGGTATTGAGCAGTTGGTCGTCATCCGCAAAGTTCTTCAGGTTGCGCCTGTAGAGGTTCACGTCCGCCCGCAACCGGTCGTTGAAGGACCTGGTCACACCGCCTTCGTAATAGTTCCCCCTGGAGGGCTGCACCGGCAGCCGCAAAAAGTCACTACTCAGTGCGTCGATCTGGGGCGAGCTGGCGATCAGGATGTTCTCAGAAGAGGGCGTTTGAAAGATCCGGTCAAAGGAACCATGAACAACCAGGTTGGCGCTGCGGAAATAACGCCCCACCGAGACCCTCGGGCTGAACGCATGCTCATTCAACAGCAGCTGGTAATGATCCCAGCGCAGTCCCGCACTCACCGTCCAATTCCCCAGGTGCACCAGGTCTTCCACGAACGCAGATTGCTCGAGATCAGGGCGATGATCCTTGAATTCCAGGGTGGCGGGTGTCTCCGGATCAAATTGGGTCGGGTCCGTAATCAGGTAGTGAAAATCTTCGTGTAAAAACGTGTTATCCACTTCAGCACCGGCCTTGAATTCGTGACTGCCGCGGTGCCATGAGACGCTCCCCTTCAGGTAACCCTCACGAAATTCGTTCGACTGAAAAGCGATGATCGGGGTAGAAGAAGCATTGGAATAGAGATCGTTTGCATTATTGCGCACCATCCCCATCACTGAGCCCAGAACGTCTGGGGAAAAGATGTGCTGGTAGTTGGCCGAGCCGAGGGTCTCAAAATTGTCGCCGGTCTGCAGCTGATGGGCCTGCTGCTGCACCAGTTCGTTCGGGATTTCAAAGCGAGAAAGTTCATGCCGAACACTTAAAATAAGACGGTCATTCTCAGTGAAATTTCGTTCGTACCGGGTCGAGAAATCGCCGGTGGTGCCGGCGTTGGTGAAGTTCTCCGGGACCACAGGGTTGAGGTAATGCGAGGAGCGGCCACCTGAGGCTGACCCGCCCACCGTGTTCTTACCCCAGGTCTGTTGCACCTGCCCGTATCCACCGAGCGTGTCGAAGCTGCCGCCAGACAGGTTCAGTTGCCCATGGAGGCCAGGCCTGGGGTCGCGCCTGGTGTTGAGTTCGACAACGCCACCCACTTTTCTGCCATATTCCGCGGGAAAGCCTGCAGTGTAGATGGTCATCGATTGCAGGTCGTCGGCCCCGATCTCCGGGCCAAAGCTGGGGGACCGGTTGTCGGTGAGCGGAATGCCATCGATCACAAATTGTGTCTGGTATTCCGAACCGCGGGGGTGCAGGACAGCGTTGCCCTCATACAGCCAGCCCGGCTGTGAGTTCACCAGATCTTGTACCGACCGGCCAGGAAGCGACTGCAACCGGTCTTCAATCTGCCGTGAGCCAATCTGCATCACCGAGGACGTCTGGTCAGGATCGAGCAGCGTACTCCCGGCATGCACATCGACCACGGTGGTGAGAGGCGCCACCCGCAGCTTCACTGCGTATTCAACCGGGATGGGTGAGCCGACGTGAACAGTCCCGGTAATCTGCGAAAATCCCGGCTTCTGAATGTCGATCTGGTACAAGCCGTAGGGCACCTGGTGCAGGTCCGCAGCCCCATGCGCATCTGTAGCAACCGAGAGACTGTACTGGTTGCCCTGGCTGATGACACCGACAGAAGCGACCACACCGGCCCCTGTGGGATCCGTCACCTTCAACCGAATCTCCCCTGTGCTTACCTGGCTCAGGGCCGGCCAGGGGCACCAGGACAGAAGCACCAGCAGAAGAAGTATCGGCCGCATACAGGGAACCCTTTGTGGCGTGTCTCGATCGCCCTTCTCGACGATACCAAAGATGCGCGGCCCCAGCCCGGACCATCTTGCTGGGATGCGCCGGGTGAATAGTGCCGGCGAGCGCGGCGAGGGCAAAAAAATCGTTTGATTTGCTTCACGCCGCCGGCACTGCCGGCCAATGTCACGAGCCCCCAACTTGTCATCCCGAGCGCAGCCGAGGGATCTGCTGTGCGCCTTTCTCCCTCCACAAGTTTCTACAGAGCTCCAGCATCGCATGGGCAGAGGAACGTGGGTCTCAATACCAGCCGCTTCGCTGCCAGGAACGTCAACAAAGCAAATGCATTTCCCGGCTTTTTAGGCGACGCTTGCACCTATCGTAATGGCTATGGTTACTATTAAGAAGAGGTCTGCTTCTTACCGCTGGGAGCGGGTGCCCGAGCCGTTTGCATCCTCCGCAATGGCGAAGGCGAACAGCCCCGAACCAGCGGGAATGACTACATACTGCTTGCCATCCAGCCGGTAGGTAATGGCTGTCGAATAGATGGCCGCGCCCAGCTGAATGTGCCAAAGATCCTGGCCGTTACGACTGTCCAGGGCAATAAAGTTGCCGTCTGATTCGCCTGCAAACACCACGTCGCCGGCAGTGGAGAGTGCACCGCCGTTTGGGTTGCTGAAATACTTGAACGTCCATCGAGTCTTCCCTGTCAGCGGATCGAACGCCTTTAACGCGCCGGTCGGCCGCACCACTGGGTCGGGCACATAGACACTGCCAAGAAAATCATGGCCCACGCGGTAAGGCTGGGGCGCGCCGGTAAAAATGTCACATTCGTCCGAGGTCGCGACGTACAGCAACTTTGTGCCTGGACTGTAAGAGGGCGAATACCAATTCGTCATGCCCAGCGCGCCGGGGCAGACACGAACGCCTTCGGGCTTGGGCGCGGCATCCGGATTCAAAACGGGTCGCCCATCCGCTCCAATGCGCGTTGCCCAGGTCACGTTCCCCATAGGAACAGCTTGTAGAAACTTGCCAGTCGTCCGGTCGAGCACATACAAGAAGCCATTGCGATTGGCTTGCACCAGCAGCTTGCGGGGTTGGCCCTGCCAATCCGCGTCTAACAGCACCGGAACCTGGGTGGCATCGTAGTCATACAAATCGTGCGGGCTGAACTGGAAGTACCATTTCAGTTTTCCGTCGTCGGCATCGAGTGCAAGCATGCTGTTGCTGTACAGGTTGTCGCCGGCTCGATCGCCCCCGTAGTCACTCGGAGAAGGATTGCCGGTTGGCCAATAGATCAGGTTAAGGTGGGGATCGAACGATCCAGTGATCCAGGCGGGGGCGCCACCGGTCTTCCAGGATTCACCCTGCCAGGTCTCATGGCCAGGCTCGCCCGGCTCGGGCACCGTGTGGAAACGCCATTGGCGTTGTCCAGTCTCTGCGTCGTACGCATCGACAAAGCCACGAACGCCGTATTCGCCGCCAGACACGCCGACGACGACCTTGTTCTTCACCACCAGGGGCGCCCCGGTGAAGGTGTAGGCTGCCTTCGAGTCAGCAACCCTGACGTCCCACACCAGGTTGCCCGTTTTTGTATCCAACGCGATCACATGTCCATCGAGTGTCGCCATGAACAATTTGTTGCCCAGGATGGCGAAGCCGCGGTTGACCATGCCACAGCAGGGCTGCAGCTTATCAGGGAGATTGCGTTGGTAGCGCCACAGGGTCCTGCCAGTGCGCGCGTCCAGGGCAAAGGCGCGATCGTTCTGGCCGGTGCCGTACAAGATGCCATCGACCACCAGCGGGGTGGTCTCAAACTGACCAAGATCAGCCACCTGAAAGGTCCACTGCATCGCCAATCGTCCCGCATTGGTCGTATTGATCTGATCGAGCGAGCTGTAGCGCCAGCCTGCGTAGGCGCCGGAGTAGGTAAGCCAGTTTTGCGGTTCTTTGTCCGCGGCCAGCAATCGCTCATAGGTGACCTGCGCCGGTAAAGCGCTGGCAGTGCAGACCAGCCAGGCAGAAAGCAGTACTCTCTTCAGCATCTACTGGTCCTCGCCCCGCAGACTCACCAGGTATGCGATTAGATCCTGCAGGCTGTCAGCCGGCAGCACTTGTTCCGGATAAGCCGGCATGAGCGACCTGCGCTCATGTGTGACCGACAGCAAATCCTTCTTCTGCAACAACTGAAATTCCTGGTGCGTATCCAGCAACTGGATCGAGTAGGTGTCTTCGTTCTTAGCCACACCGACGATCTTCCGGCCGCTCGCCGTGACCACCGTGACTGTGTCGTAGACCAGCGGCAATCCGTAGTGATTATTGGGGTCAAGCATCCCGCTGCTGAGTTCGCGGCTGGGCTCGCGAATAGCTTCGATCAGATAAGGCACAGACCGTGCCTCCCCCACACGGGAAAGATCGGGTCCAAGCAGGCCACCGTGGCCCTGCACCATATGGCAATCGGCACAGCCAGCCTTTTCTGTGAACAGAAGCTGGCCGCGCGTACGGTCACCGGGTGTATTTGAAACCTTCGCAGGGGCCAGCGAGCGAAGGTAGGCAACAATCGCCCAGGTCTCAGAATCCTCAAACGAGTTCGCCGGCATCTCCGTGCCGGCAACTCCGTGGCTGATGGTGTTGAAGATGGCTTGGTCGCTCGAGCCATGCACCCAGCGCCCTGAAGTCAGATCGGGCCCGCGGCCGCCGCCTTGCGCATTCATACCGTGGCATGGCGAGCAATTGGCGCGAAACAAAGATTGGCCTTCGCGAACGGCAGCAGCGTCTCCGGTTACAGGCTTCTGCTGTGCTCTTGCGTGCACTCCAATACTCATGGCAAGCAGCACTGTCCAGAAGAGCGGTTTCCGTTTCATCTCTCCGCCGCCTCCCCCGGAGTTCGATCGAAGTAATGCGCCAGCAGTGCAAGCAGAAAACACCAGAGCCCAACATCCAGCGTATAAGCCAGACCTAAGCGAGCAGCGATACTGATCGTTTGCCCTACCAGGCCGAACGAGGGAACCCACCCGGCCAGCGCCCAGGTGAGCGCCGAAGAAGCAAACCCGAACACCAGCACCGCAAGCCAATAAAGTCCATGACCGTATACCTTGAGGACGCGACGCAACCAACCCGCTCCCCAACCGCAGGCGCACAGTTCGACGGCCAGGGGTAAGAGCAGGCCTCCCCACAACCATTCGATGCAGTCATAGATACGTTCCTGCCATGCGACCAGGCCCGAATAGCCGAGATGGCGTCGCAGCCAGGGCGGCGATTGCGAATTCCAGTACCCGGCAAATAACCCCTCATGCGCGCGACCGGCAGCGATCGGCCGCAGCAATCCCCACCACAGCGCCACAAACAACAACAGCAGCAACCAGCTAAGCCAACGCCTCGGCCGAACCGCGCAGACGCGGAGATAGCGGAACGTAGTGACATAAATCCAGCAGAAGCCGATCACCAGACACACGCCGGCGAGCATCGAAAAAACGAACTGCCAGCTGTGCGAGTCAGGGATCTGCAGCCACAGCGCCCCCAAAAGCATCAGCAGAAGATTGCCCAGCCACTGGCCCCAGAACAGGCGGCCGGTTAATCGGGACCAGGCCCCGCTCATTGCCCCATTCATTTCGCACCCCCTGCGGCGGCCGGTTCAACCTGCAGGTGCAGCAGATCGCTTGTGGCCTGGATACCCGGCTGGTACATGGGCTGCACGTTTGCCGGACTGATCGCAAAGCTCCCCGGGTTCACCACTTTCAGCAGGTAAAACGATTCATGACGGCCCGAAGACTCGGTAGCAAAGAACGCTGCGCGATCATCGTGGAACTCGCGCCGCGTGTACCAGTACTCCCAATCCACGGGACGGTCGAGGATCTTGTAACTGTCCTCGTGCTCCACAAACTCAACCCCTGCGGGGATTGGATCTTCGATCAACAGATATTTCGCCGGTGAGCCGTTCACCGCCAGGTGAACCGCCAGCGTGTCCCCGGGCATGACCGCGCCCTTGAGTGGATCGAGCCGGTAGACAATCTGACCGTCCTTGCTGGTAGGCACCAGCTTGAAGTAGTCACGCGTGACATTCAGCGACAGGGTGCCCTGCTGGTAAAGCTTCTGCTCGGTGGAATAGTAGTTTCCCTGGACAGACCAGTAAGCACGGCCAGTTCCCTTCTTGCTGATCTGCACCGTGTTTGCGCCCGGCTGCAGTTGACCGGCCGGCACGTCGATGGCCAGGTCTGTCCCTGAGATGGCGTCGGTCGCACTGAAATGGCGCTTGCCTACGGAAGCGCCGTTCAGCAGAACATCGACGTTGAAATCTGCGTTCAGCTCTTGTGAGGCCGCGAGGTAATCCGTCAAACCAAACAGCGCCATGGCAGTTTGTTCGGTCGAATTCCACCAATAGCCACCGCTACGGTTCAGCACCAGCCATTGCGCGGCTCCGTCGAGCAATGGGCTTTTAGGATCGGCGTGGGAAAGAAAACGCAGCGCGAACGCCGTACTCTCAGCACTGTTATCACCCTCAAAATCAAGCAGCGGATTGTACGTCGAAGGCCAGGAGACAAGGGTCCCGGTCCGCTGTGCTTTCTTTTCCAGTAATTGCGCGATCTGCGCCGCACGGCTGTCGCCGGTACGCATCATCACCATGCCGGTAAGCGCCAGCCCTTCGCCAGACAGGTCACCGCGCCGCGACCACAGGGTTTCGGTTGAGGGGGCCAGATTTTTCGCGCCGCTTTCGGCCAGGGCAAACGCTACGTAGGCACGCAGCTCCGGCAGCATACGCGGATGTTGCGCCAATTGCTTTTGCAGGTAACGCGCTCCACCTGAAAGATCACTGGCAGCAACGGGATAACCCGCCGCCTTGGCCTGTGCCAGTCCAGAGACGACGTACGCCGTCATGAAGACACGAGTCGCATCCTCCTTCCACCAACCCCAACCGCCATCGTCGTGCCTCAGGTCCGCCAATCGGTCAAGACCTGCTTGTGTCTTCGCTTGTAAATCGGCAGGGCTCATCTGCCCGGTGAGGTTCAGCTTCTTCAGAGTATCCGCTACCACCAGGTTGGGCAGGAAGCTCGACATGGTCTGCTCCGTGCAGCCGTAGGGATAAGTCGAAAGGTAACTCAGCGCAGAGAACAGGCTACCGGCTATCGAAGGGCTGACCTCCACGTGCAGAGTGTGCGCGGCCAGGTCTGTGTTTGCGGGATAGCTGATGGAGGAGTTGGCAGCAGCATCATTGGCGATCACGCCCGACTGGTTAATATGCCGCGGCACCCCAATTGGCTCGACCGGGAAAGTCAACTCGAGCGCATCCGACTCTTCGTTGGTGATAGCTTTCGCCAGCAGGCGGCCATTGCCGATGCGTGAGGCTTTCAAGCGCCACAGCACCGTGCCTTCCCCTTTGCTCGGAACATCGACCGCTTGCGAAGTGCCTGAAACCAGCTCCAGCCCGTTGATGTCGAGCGACAACTGCACCCGCTTTGCCTGGTCAAGATAGTTGTGCACGATGACCGGGATGGTCACTTCATCTCCCTGGCGCAGAAAGCGCGGAGTACCCATGCGCACGATGATGTTCTTGCGAACTAACACGCGGTTGACGGCCGACCCTGCCCTGGAGTCGAGCGTGATGGCATGGACGGTCGTACGCCAGGTGGTGAGGGAGTCAGGAAATGTAAGCGTCACATGCGCATGACCGGCAGCGTCTGTGTGCACTGTCGGCGACCAATAAGCCGTGTCGGGGAAAGCCTTACGCACCCGCGGCTGGGTCACGTCGTTCCCCGGCTTCACCTGGGCGAGTTGCGGGCGATAACGCGACTCGCGTTCTGCCAGCAAAGGAGACTTCAGCCCCGCATTGCCGCTGAAGTAGTACTGCAATGACGAGTCGATGGCCGCGTTCACGTAGCGGTCGGGATACAGTCGCTTGACCATGTCACCGCTGCTGTCGGGGTAAAGAGAGTAAATCGCCTCATCCACCACGCCAAAGCTGAAGTCTGCACTCACCGGCTTGCCTTGGAAATCACGCGCAAACACGTCGTACCCCGCTGTCTGCTGCGGCTGAAACACCTGCTTATCCGGGGAGATGTCAATCTGCAACTGCTGCTGCACAGGCGGCACCTTGAGACTCAGGTTGGCCTGGTACAGCTGGTCATTGCGGATGAATGCGGCACTCACCTCCAGGTTGGGCTGTGCATCGCCGGTAATCGGCAGATCAAACGTCAGCGTCTTACCCCCGGAAAACAGCACCTTGCGAAATTGCACCGTGTTCCCGGCAGCAACCACTAGCGGATGAAAGCTTTCGACATTTGAGATGATGCTGAGGTGCGCAGTATCTCCCGGAGCATAGGTTTTCTTATCCGCGATGATCTGCACTGCCTGCGAGTTCGCGCCCCAGCTCTCCTGGTTGGCGCCCATCACCCACAAATAGCTGGTGTCTACCACGATGCGCTGCTCCGGGGTGGTCGCACTCGCCTCCACGTCCGCACTGCCGGCCTCCATCACCCGGATCGAAGCCTGCGCCTCGCCGCGGGCATCCGTGGTCACGTCCGTAGCAGGACCGCGTAGAACCTGGGACTTGCCATCGGCGAAATGCCGTGTCAGCAATTGCAGGTGCACGCTCGTCTGTACGGGGTGATTATCGTAATCGATGGCGGTTACGTGAAAGCTGGCCACCTCTCCGGTGCGCACGGCGTAGCTGACCGGTTCCACGTGGATTCGAAAGCTGCCGCGCGTCGCGAGAAAGTGGCCGCGGCCAGTGATCTCGCGATTGGCCTGGTCGGTCACCGCAGCTTCTACCGTGTAGTCCTGATCCATCAGGTCGGGCCGCCGCGCACGGCCATTCGGCGCATACTGGGTCGGAACCGTGACCGTTAATTTGCCATTGGCATCCAGCGTGCCGCTCTGTTCCGATTGTTGCGCCGCATCGTAGCCCAGCGAGCTGTCCGTGTCGCCGCTCGAGTCGAGAGCGCCCTCCGGATCAGCGCCCTCGTCCTCCCACCAGTAGTGGGGCGCGTGGTACACGCGATACTTCACCCGCGCGTTGGCCACTGGTTCGCCAAAGAAATATCGCGCGTCGATCGTTACCTGGCCACTCTCCCCTTGCAGCAGCCGTGACTTGGCGGGGCTCACCCGAACCTGGTACTCCGGTTTGCGATATTCCTCCACACGGAACTGTCCGCTGCCGGCGTTGGTGTTTTCATCATCAACAAGGCCACTGCTGCGCAGGCGGATCGTGTAGTAGCCCAGGGTAGCGGCCGGCGGAAGAGTCAAATCACCGGCCGCCGTACCAGCCGCGGAAAGCGGCTCATCCTTATCGAGAAGCGGATGATTCTCCTGGTCCGCAATGGTCACATGGATGGTGCGCAGCTTCGGCAACTCCAGGTGGTTTTCGACCCTGGCACGCAGAATGGCTTTCCAGTGCACAATGTGACTGGGGCGATATACCGGCCGATCGGTGTAAACGTAAGAAGACCAGCTACCACCCTGGTACCCATTCAGCGCATAGCCACCAGGCGTGACCACAGCCACCTCGTCGCCAGAAGAAGCGACCACCCAGAATTGATCCGGAGCCAGCTTTGGAACCGAGACTTGCAGCGGAGCCAATCCATCCGCGTCAGTGACGCCGGTAGCTTTTTGCTCCCTGGCCAGGCCGGCCGTCACCTGCACCCCTTTCATCCCCGCGCCCGAGACGCGATCCACACAATAAGCCAATACCGTGCCACCAGCGGTACGGGTGACCATAGCCATGCGGCTGACGATCAGCAGGGTGTAGGCCTTGAAGTGACCATCCGTCGCTTCGACCAGGTAGAGCCCCGAAGGCAGCGGATCGATCGGCAGGGTTTGTGAATCGGAGATATAGGTCGGTGGCAGTTGCTGACGCCAGCGAGCCACCAGTTGCTGATCGTTCAAAAGCGGTATCTGCGCGAACTGGGCGACGCCCACAATGCGGCTCCGCCGCGCCAGCCCGGCTTGCTGCACGCGCAAACGATCACGGTTCTCAGTCGTGAACTGCCCGCGAAAGAAACGGCGGATCACAAACCACAAGTGATGTTTCCAGTCGTGGAATTTCTCCAACGGAGTTTCTTCGTCAATCTGTTCTTTTGGGCCCCAGGGTGTTCCATTGTCGAAACTATGAAGGTCGCGAAGACTCGCCAGGAACTTGGCCGGGTTTCGCACGTGATAGATCCGGAACTCAAGCTCATCCACATTCCGCGCGTACAGGTGGATGGCCGGCTTATCCGTAGGCGAGAAAGTGCGATCAGTGCTGAGATTGAAGCTGACCGGCCGTGCGGCGAACGAAGCGGAGGAAAAGAGCAACAGGGTCAACAGAAGCCTGACAACATTCCTCAATCGCCCTCCCGCAGTATGTTCCAACGATAAACTCCCAGGAAGTTTGCGTTTTCGTTGAGCGGCCGCCAGCGCGCATCTGGATGGTGCAACAGATCGCTCAGCAGCACGCGCCTCATCTCGCCCTTGCCGTGATGAATGGGCCCGGTGTGATACACGACCCAGTTCCCCCTCTCTCCACACACGATCATGGAGTGGAAAGGGGAGTTAACCCGGGAAGCGTGGTTAGGAGCGCCGGGGACATCATACGGTGAGTCCTGCTCTAACTGGCGGAAAAAAAGCAGATCACCCGGACGAGCCTGACGCACATCGCGACTCACACGATAGGTGTTGCGCTCCATGAGCGTACGCGCATCGGCAAATTGAGCGAAGGCGCCATCGCTAAGGTCCGCAGGAACCAAGGGACCGGCGCGCACCCGAAACAGGTTCGGTCCCAGCGGCGTCAGCGGGTAAGTGTACTGGCGGATCGAGCTGAGCGGAGGGAGAGTGGGGTGAACCGATAGCCAACTCTCGTCGTGGCTATGCAACGCTTCCCGAAAGCTATAGCGAAGCAGCGCGGCACAGTCAGCGATCTCAGCAGCACGTTGCGCATCGGACATTTGGGCCTGTGCCTCGGCAAGCGACGTAAACCACGAGCGAAAAGCCTGGCGATCCTGCGCAGTGTGCAACCGGAGGAAGTCAGGGGTTCCGTCAGCGTAACGATCGACGGAGTCAAGAGCGAATGTAATAGTGACCACCCGTCTCCGCTGCCGCCAGAGGAGAGGTTGCTGATAAGTTCCCGGGGTCACCGGCGCCCGCACCAGGCCATGCCAGCTGCGGTGATCACCCGCATCCTGAAGCAGGCGCACGGCAAGCCCTTTATTGGACTCTGCCAACTCCGGCTGACTGGGTACCAGCGACCCTGGCAAGCGGATGCGGAAGGCCTCATGTTCTGCTCCATCCGCCGGCAACGTCATCGCGAGCGGCGCCACGTCCCATGTTCGAAGGTAGTCAAGCAATCCAATCGAACTCATCGCGAGCCCCAACATGCCAAGCGTCCACCACAGCCTGCGGCCAGGGCTCACAGCTTGTTTTTGTGGGTTGGTTGCAGGACCTGTAGCGCCGCGACCGTTCATCACCTCACCAGGCAGGGGCGCTTCGGGTCGAAGGTCCACCCCGGCAGCAGAAACTGCATGGCCGCACGATCATCGCGGGCACCCAGGCCGAGCTTCTCATATACTGCGTGCGCCGCTTCGATGCGTTCCATATCAAGTTCGATCCCCAGCCCCGGCAGCTCCGGCAAATCGATGGAGCCGTTCATGATCCGCAATGGTTCCCGGGTAAGGCGCTGGCCGTCCTGCCAAATCCAATGAGTATCGATAGCAGTTACCTTACCCGGAGCCGCCGCCGCTACCTGGGTAAACATAGCCAGCGAAATATCAAAGTGATTATTCGAGTGCGATCCCCAGGTAAGTCCCCAATCGCGGCAGAACTGCGCCACACGAATTGACCCCTCCATGGTCCAGAAATGCGGATCGGCAAGCGGTATGTCCACAGCGTGGAGCTGCACTGCATGCTTGAGCTCACGCCAATCCGTCGCGATCATATTCGTTGCCGTGGGTAACCCGGTAGCCCGGCGAAACTCGGCCATGGTCTCGCGGCCCGAGTACCCCTGTTCCGCCCCGCAGGGGTCTTCGGCGTAAGCCAGGATGGTTTGTTTGCCACGGCACAGAGTGATGGCCTGGTCCAGCAGCCATGCTCCGTTGGGGTCCAGTGTAATCCGAGCCTGGGGAAACATCTCCGCCAGTGCACAGACGGTTTCCATCTCTGCAGCGCCCTCCAGTACTCCCCCTTTCAGCTTGAAATCACGAAAGCCATACCGGGCCTGCGCGGCCTCCGCCAGCCTGAGCACAGCCGCGGTGGTAAGCGCTTCTTCGTGACGCAGCCGGCACCATGGATCGGCCGCTTGCTCTGCGCGCTCGTAGGGCAGCGAAGTTTTCTTTCTGTCACCGACAAAGAACAGATAGCCCAGAACCGGCACGCTGGCACGCTGCCTGCCCTCGCCCAGCAAGGCCGCGACCGGCAGACTCAGGAATTGGCCCAGCAGATCCAGCAATGCGCACTCAATCGCGGTAACCGCATGAATGGTGATACGCCGGTCAAACGTCTCAGTACCACGACCGCCGCGCTCGCAATCCTTGAAACGCAGCGCAATCGTCTGAACGATCTCTTTGTAAGAACCCACTGCTTGCCCGAGAAGCAAAGGTGCAGCCTGTTCCAGCACCTGTCGAATGGCCCCGCCGCCGGGGACCTCCGCTGCACCGGTCTGGCCGGCGCTATCGCTTAACAGCAATACGTTGCGGGTAAAGAATGGCGCATGCGCTCCGCTGAGGTTGAGCAGCATGCTGTCAGTGCCGGCGACGGGGACGACCCGCACGCGGGTAACCTGCGGCGTAGGTGGCATGAACGTGAGTATCGCAGAAGGAAGCTTCGGCTGGGCCGGCGGTCAGCCGTTGAGTGCAGGGAATTCCCACATCTCCCGTGAAGACGAACTCAGCCGAGAGGCTGCATCACTTTGGCGACCCGATCCGCCGCATAGAGGGTCTTGGAAACCCTCTGCTGATCCAGCAGTGCGGAAGCATCCGCTGGCTCGAGGGGCCGTCCCAGGAAGAAGCCCTGCATAAAATCACAGCCGATCTCGCGCAGGCCGGCCGCCTGCTCCTCCGTCTCCACACCTTCGGCCACGATCTTCAGTCCGAGCTGTTGTGCCATGCGTGTAATCGCGCGGACAGTCGAAGGTTTCGCGTCTTCCCCGTCGAGCCGATGGATGAACGAACGATCGAGCTTCAGAGTATCGATAGGCAATTCCTGCAGGTAATTAAAAGTTGAATACCCCGTGCCAAAGTCATCGATAGCAATGCCAATGCCCAGCTCGCGCAGATCCAGCAGCTTACGTGCGGCGCTTTTCAAGTCAGAGATAACCCAACTCTCGGTTATCTCAATCTCCAGCCGGCTGGGGGAAAGCCCGCTTTCCCGCAAAGCCTGCGCGATCTTAGCCGAGAAGTCAGCCAACTCCAACTGCACTCCCGAAACGTTGGCGAAAAGTTTAACCGGCGGCAGGTGAGCCCTGTCCCAGGCGACGGCCTGGCGGCAAACCTCCTGGATCACCCAGTCACCGATCGGTACGATCAGCCCCGTCTTTTCCGCGATACCGACGAAGTCGAGCGGACTGATAAATCCCCAGTCCGGGTGCGTCCAGCGGAGCAGGGCTTCGAAGCCTACAATCTCCTGGCTCATGTCGTAGATGGGCTGGTAAACCATGCGAAACTCGCCATGTTTCAGGGCGCTCAGCAACGCCTCCGGCATTTCAGCGGCCCGCCTGCTCTGCAATCCCAGTGCCGGCGAGTAGACCAGGGTGCCCCCCCGCCGGCCCGCGAGCTTCACTGCCTGCAACGCGATCCCGGCTTCGTGCAGCAGCAGGCCAGGTGTCTCCCCGTGCTCGGGAAAAATGCTGATGCCGGCGTTGGCTGAAACCGAGAGGAGCCGGCCCTTGATCAGAAAAGGCGCTGCCAGCGCTCGCACCAGTCGCTGGCAAACTTCCTCCGCGTCTTCCGGCTGGCTCAGTTCACACAACGCGAGCACGAAACCGGCGCCGGCGTAGCGCGCGGGCATATCCACATCGCGGATGGTCTCGTTCAACCGATCGCTCACCGCCTGAATCAGCGCATCGCTGTACGCGTGGCCCAACGACTCATCGATCTGCTTCAAACGTTCCAGATCCAGGCAGCAGACGGCGATCCGTTTTCCTCGCCGGCGAGCTCCCACAATGGCTTCGCGCAAACCGTTCTCGAGCGACAGCCGGCTGGGTGATAACTGCTGGTCCGCTTCGGTCCGATAGGCCAACTCCTCGTAAAGGTGCTGATGCTCAATTGCCACGCAGGCCAGGTCACAGACCCGCTGGATCGTGCCCCGCATGCTGTCGTCGATCGCTGCATCTGTGTTGGCGAAGATGGCGATCAGGCCCCGGTCTTCTCCTAACTCGGAAAGCAGGGGTGATGCGAGGGCCAGCGAGAGGCCAGCGGGTAAGTCAGGAAATGGCGGTAAGAGATCTGGCGCATCACTCCCGCGGTCCGGCAACCCGGTCTCAACCTCCAAATGGAGTTGGCCCGCTCGGCGCAGGTACACCGCAATCGAC
Source organism: uncultured Acetobacteraceae bacterium (assembly GCA_964657465.1). Taxonomy (GTDB): domain Bacteria; phylum Acidobacteriota; class Terriglobia; order Terriglobales; family Acidobacteriaceae; genus PALSA-350. The sequence goes on from CAZZVD010000022.1 coordinate 15,555, forward strand.
TTCTCGGGGAATCTGGCGACAAACGCATCAGCCAGCATGCGCAAGGTTGCATGGAGGTCCTGATGGCTCAGGATGGCACCGAAAATGACCGACCGGGTATGTTCCCACTCTTGCGCCCGACGCTGTTCCGAGATGTCGTGAAATACAACCACGGTTGCAGATAATCTGCCCTGGCGTAACATCGGCGTGCGCGTGTACGCGGCAGGAAAGCTGCTGCCGTCCTTGCACAAAAACAGCGCGTCCTCGCCCTGCCGCGGGTTCTCTTCCGCGGGCGAAAATCCGGGCACAAATAAACCGCATGGCTTGCCCAGAAGCTCGTCCGCCTCCCAGCCTGTCAAACGCAGCAGCGCCGGGTTCACAAACGTGGTGATCCCCTCGGCGTCCACTCCATACATGCCCTCGGCAGCAGACTGCACCAGCAAGCAGCAGATCTCCGCTTCCGTATTCTCTGAACACGGGGGCGTGGCCAGGGGACTGATTTGACTGGGTTGATTCGAACGATCGGGGGAGATAGCGGCAGGGGCGCCGTTCACCGACCTCGCGGCGCTGGAGGCGCTGTCCATGAGGTCGTCATCGTCCCGGGAAGTACAGACTTTAAAGGTGTTGCTGATCAGGGCAGGCTATGTGGCCGGCCGTCTGAGCCAGGAACGGTACTGCCCACTTCGGGAACTTCGCGAGAACTAACGGTGCTTGCGCGCCGGAGCCGCCTTCTTGGCCGAACCCTTCTTCTCCGGTTCCACCTTCTTGTGCGGCCGGGCAGCAGGCTTCGCAGCCGCCTTCTTCACCGGGTGAGCAGCCTTCGGTGCGTGCCGCGCCGGGGGAGCCGCTTTGACCGGCACCCGCTTGGCAAGCTTCGCTGGCGGCTTGACTGCTCCCGCGCGCCCTGGTGCGCTCTTGGCCGGCGCCGCCTTCGCAACACTTTTTGCCGGCGCTGCCTTACTGCCGTTCATCTTCACGGCAGGCACGCTCTTCTTCTCCGGCGGGCGCGCGGCGACCGCCGGCGCAGCTGCCTTCGGCATCACCTGAACTTTTTCCGGTTTTGCAGGAGCCACCACATGAAGGGTCGGGCCAACAGTGGTTTTCGCAGTGGAGGGCGCGGCTGTTTCCGCTTTGGGCGAAGTGGGTGGCGGAACGGGCGCAGCTGCCTGGCGCGGTTCTTCACGAGGAGTGGTGGTTTTTACAGGAGGCGCTTTCCTGGGAGGCGGAGGCGGCGGCTCAGGTTCCTCCTCATCATCGTCCTCGTCTTCTCCGGCATCCACGGGCTCATCGGCCGCGTCGTCATCCTCAGGCTCTGGTGGGTCGCCGTCGAATTCTGGTTCGGCAGGAGCCTTGGCTTTGCTCTCCGCCTTCTTCGAACCTCGTGTCCTGCGAACCGTGACTGGCGGCGGCGGCGCTGGCGGCGAGTACGGTTCCAGAAAGGCGCGCAACTGCTCTTCCGTCTCTAACTTGCCGTCGATTGTGCCGAAGAACAGCTCACTCAACATCTGCTCGTAGCCCGGAATCTCGGGAGTGATGCGCATCTCCTGGAACAGGGCGTACGGAATCTTCTGGCGCGACTCAGGCCACACAGTAAAGAAGTTCTTGTACTTCGCCTGGACGGCCGGCGCCTTGGACGTCAAACCGAGCCAAAGCACGGCCTGTGGGTCGGCGCTCGTGAATAGCTTCCAGGTGGACGACGGCGTCGCAGTCTCTTTACCCGTGAGCTGCTTGCTGAACTCTTTGGCGGACTGATCGAGATTGTTCCACTCTTCCACAAAGCCCGGGCGGACGAACATGGCCTTCAGCGCAGCCAGGTCCTTTGGTGAAAGCTTTGCCGTAAGGTAGTTGACCGAAGCTGCAGACACATCAGGACTTACGCCCTGCATCTGCAACTGCGTAATCAGCTTGCGCATTTCGTCCAGCGCCCCTGCATCTGCGGAAGCGGTGGTCCAGGCGGGAAACAGGGCCTGCATCCAGCCCTCTGCTTCCATCGCCGCCAGCACCCGCAGACCGTCTTCTTCGTGGCCGATCTCTTCCAGCTCATACCCGCGAAGGTAGGGCGAAAGAGCCGCGATCATGTTCTCTTCTTTGGCATTCTGGTAGCGGGTCTGGGTTTTTTCATCCAGCTGCCACCCCAGCCGCGTCATCAGCCGGGTCGCCCGCAGAAGGCGTGAAGGATCTTCGATGAAACCGTAGTTGCTCACCAGCCGCAACTGCCGGGCTTCGATGTCCGCTACCCCATTCAAAGGATCCATCAACAAGCCGTACGAATGTTCATTGAGGGAAAGAGCCATCGCGTTTGCAGTAAAGTCGCGACGCCGCAGATCTTCGAGAACCGTGTCCCAGTGGTAAACCGGTTTTCCCGGCTTGGGATACTCTTCCCGGCGGGCACTCGAAATCTCGACCGAAACGCCGACGGGAAAGCGGAAGAACAGCGTGCGGCTGGGTTCGTGCTCACCCCAAACCTTCCCGCCCGCCTTCTCTAATGATTTCTTCAGTTTAAGTGCGTTCCCTTGAACGGTTACATCAAGATCGAATACCGGGGATCCGCTGGTCAGGTCACGCACCGCGCCGCCCACCAGGAATACAGTCATCCCTGCCTCGCGAGCCGCCTCACGTATGTGTTCGAGAGCGTTTCGCTGGTGCAGGGAGAGCCGGTTTTTCAGCAAATAGATATAGTCGGGCATGCCTTACGTTCGGCTCCAGGTGACACTGGGATGCAGCTAACAACCATCAAGTGAATAGGTTAGCGGCGATCCCACGCTACGCACAAAGAAGTAAGGTAGCATACCGGCTAGGACCTTGGCTACAGGGCTGCACAGTTTTCGTTGCGCTCCTTTGCACCTCTTTTAGTGCGCATGTTCCGCTTTGGCTCGGTCAGCTGCTTCCCGGCCCAAGTGACCTGCGGCGATGCCGCTTGCGACAATCCAGCCGGGAGCACCACTACCAGAGCCACGACCTATGTCAGCTAGCCGTAAGAAGGTGATCGTGCGAAAGTTGAGCCGGGACTGGCTCTCCGGCTATCTTCCCCCTGCTGACTTCGTCGTGCAGGGGGAACTGCTCTTGCTCGACCTCGACGGCAAGCAGATTACGCTCGCCGCGTCAGAACTGAAATGGATCTGTTTCGTCCGGGACTTTACCTCGGGAGACGCCGCCCAGCCGGAGAAGCTGCTGCGCAAAACGTTCGTCACCCGGCCCCGCAGCCAGGGATTGTGGATCCGCGTGCGGCTGCGCGATAACGACACTATCGAAGGCCTGGCCCAGAACGATGCCAGCCTGCTGGAGGGGGAAGGCATCTTCCTCATACCACCGGATACCCGGTCGAACACGCAACGGATTTTCGTGCCCCGGCAGGCGGTCGCAGAACTCGATGTGCTGGCGGTCATCAAGACCGGCGCACGGCGCGGGCCGGCTGCAGAACCGCTGCAGGAGAGCCTGTTCAAGCAGGGGAATTCCCCCGGATGACTCCGGTACAATCCCCTCAATGAAGCTCGCCGACCTTGCCGTTCGCCTTGGCGCCACCTGCCAGGGCGATCCCAACCAGGAAATTACCGGAGTCGAAGGGATCGAACGGGCCGGCGCCGGGCAGCTGACCTTTGTCGCCAACCCGAAGTACACCCCCTTCGCCCGCACTACCAGCGCTTCAGCGGTCCTGGTCACGGAAGATTTCGAACCCATTGCTGCTGCCACCCTGCGCACCCCTAATCCCTACCTGGCTTTTGCCCGGGCAGTGGAACTGTTCCACCCGGCCCCTGTCTATGCACCCGGCATTCACCCGACCGCCGTCATCGATCCCACGGCGACCCTGGGAAGTGAAGTACACGTCGGCGCGTATGTAGTCATCGGCGCAGATTGCGTGGTGGGCAGGCAGAGCGTTCTGTTGCCCCACGCCGTCTTGTATCCCAAGGCCCGAATTGGAGCGCTTTGCCTCATTCACGCTCACGCGGTGGTACGAGAAGGTTGCCTGCTGGGCGACGGAGTCGTGCTGCAAAACGGTGCGGTCGTGGGCTCCGACGGGTTTGGCTTCGCCAAGGAAGAAAATGGAGCATGGCATAAGATTCCGCAGAGTGGCGCCGTGCTGTTGGGGAACCAGGTTGAGGTCCAGGCGAACTCCTGCATCGATCGGGCCAGCGTCGGCAACACCGAGATCGCCGATGGCGTCAAGATCGACAACCTGGTACAGGTAGGCCACGGGTCGCGAGTGGGCGACAACACCTTGCTCTGTGCCCAGGTGGGCCTGGCGGGCTCCTCGGGTGTAGGCAAAAACGTCGTCCTCGCCGGACAGGTGGGCGTGGTGGGCCATAGCTTCATCGGCGATGGTGTGGTGGTGACCGCGCAGTCGGGCGTTCCGGGTGACGTGGCGCCGGGAAGCATGATCAGCGGCTCGCCGGCCTTTGACCATCGGGCCTGGATGCGCAGTGTCTCAGCCTTCCGGCGGCTGCCGGAATTAGCCCGGCAAGTACGCAAAAAACCCTGACGGGGTCACCCCTGCATCCATCCGGCAGCGACTTCGCCGGCGACGGCATCCTACTTCAGTCTTAAACCCTCAGGGCTAACCTGGGGGGAACGAAAGGGAGATTTTGCATCTGGTTGAAGCGCCTATTCGCGTGCTGCTCCTCGATGACGATCCGGAGAACCTTCTCCTTCGGGCGGCTATCCTACGCAAACACGGCTACCTGACAGACACTGCGGCCACCGTCGCCGAAGCGGAGAAGCTGCTGAACCAAATCGATATCGCAGTACTCGACTACCATTTGGGGGCCGGGCAATTCGGGACCGACGTCGCGGATATTCTGCGCACCCGGCGGCCTGAGGTACCCATCATCATCCTCTCCGCCACCCTGGAGCGCCGCTTCGGTGGCGTGGAAGACATGCACCTGCTCAAGGGCTTCAGCTCCGTCGATGACCTGATCACGGCGCTGCGCTCGTTTGAAGCCAAGCATCGGGGCAAGCCGGTGGTGGTCGACGCGCGTGACTTTTTCTACTCGCGCATCAGCATGGCGATCGGCGAAGACGTAGTGCTCGAGATCCTCGACGGTGAAGGCAAGTGGATGTATGTGAACGAACCCTGTGCGCGGCTGCTGGAACGACCGCGCGACTGGTTCCCCGGCAAAAACATGTTTAAGGAAATGCCCGACCTGACGGCAGACTGGAAAGATATTCTTCGCACGGTGGCGCAAAAACGGGAAACTTATATAGACCGGACCTACCGCGGACTGCTGAACCTGCCGCGCAAGGGCGAAGAATGGGTGTGGAACGTGTTAGCGTTTCCTCTGACTCTGCATAATAACGAGACCGGAGTTGTGCTGACGGCGCGCATCCTGGAACGCAAGCCGTTGATGTAAGGCAGGCAGACAAAGGAACGCGGTTATTGGAAAGATAGAGGCAATTTGCAACAGCTAAGCGATCGTTTCCCCGGGACCTGGCGCTCCCTGCTCCTTTTCTGCGCCCTGGGCCTCGCCGGCTGCCAGTCGCGGTTTGTGGAAGTCACCATCGTGAACCAGGGTCCCCCCCTGCGCCTGATGGAATTCGATTACCCCAGCGCCAGTTTCGGCGCCAACGGCCTGGCGGCAGGAGCGAAGTACCACTACCGCTTCAAGGTGCAAGGCGCCGGCACGCTGTCGGTCCAGTTTGAAGATGAAAGCGGCCACAAACGCACCTCAACAGGACCTAAGGTCGACCTGGGGGATGAGGGTTCCCTGCTGGTCAGCATCGATCCGTCGGGCGCGGTCTCGTGGATCCCCACCCTGACCAACCCAAAGTAAAAGCCAGCTCCCACCCTACGTTGGTGGTAAGTCCGAACATCCAACAGTTAGTGGAAACGAGCCGGACCCCTAACAAACTTGGGTGCCCCATATCTCACGACGTTTTCCAGTCGGGACCGGATTTCCTGTTACGCTGCACCGGACACATCTACGTGTGCGGTTTTCATTGAGGAAAACCGCATGCAGATCGCCAGGGCCACCACCTTCAACAGGAAATCCGGGGAGATGTGGGAATTCACAGCCGCCCACCGGCAGCTCTCACCCAGCCAACTCTGATTAAGGAACAAGAGGGTAAAAACCCACCCAGCGCAGTGGTGTGGGCCCTACGTTGGGTGGTCAGTCCGAATATCAAACAGAAAGTGGGAACAAAGCCGGACCCGTAACAACCTCGGGTGCCCCATATCTCACGACGTTTTCCAGTCGGGACCGGATTTCCTGTTACGCTGCACCGGACACATCTACGTGTGCGGTTTTCATTGAGGAAAACCGCATGCAGATCGCCAGGGCCACCACCTTCAACAGGAAATCCGGGGAGATGTGGGAATTCACAGCCGCCCACTGGTAGTTCTTTCCCTGCCAACTCTGGTTGAGGAACAAGAGGGTAAAAACCCTCCCGGTGCAGTGGTGTGGGCCCTACCCTGGTAGTCAGTCCGACAAGTGTGAGCTACCTCATCAGTCGTCCCTGGCAACGATAAAAACCTTACCGCACAACCGACTGAAATAAGTTCGACTGCAACAAGCTTGAAAACTGGCTATCCGAGGAAGCAAACACAACATCGAGCGTGCCACCGCTGGAATTGATCGTGGTGTTATCGATCGCCTGCTTCTCTGAAGCCGTACCGCTCACCTTCTTATACAGAGCCGCCGCATTCAATAGGGACGCCATGGTCGCCGCTGAGATCGTGTCAGGCGTGATCACGTAAAGCGAAAACTTGACCCCGTTATCAAAGCTCATGGAATAGCGCGAGCTCACCAGCCGCTTCTTTACCGTATCGAAGTCGGTAAGCTGAGACGCATCGCCGAGCACAGACCGCATCATGGTCTGCGTACCTTCCTGATCAAGCACACTCCACACCGCATCGCTATCGACGGAAGCCATCTGGTCCAACATGGCATGATTGTTCAGGAAGCTCGGCGCCATGCCATCGCGCGCATCGAGCGCCGCTTTCAGACCATCTGTTTGACCGAAGACCATGGTCGTCGGGTTAAGAAACACCACCTGCATGCCCGATTGGCCCATGGGATACACACGGTTATCCCGGTAGACGATCGGCTTGACCTTCCGCTTTTTGAAGTTGGCAAGAATGTCGACCAACGAGAACTGCCCCTGCGCCAATCCGACAATGCGGGTACTGCCACTGTTACGAAAAGAAGCGAACGCCAGCTCCTCGATGTCGTGGTTCTCGTCGAGCCCCGACGTGCGGAGCGCCTCTTCCAGCTGCTTGAGCTCAGGCGGCAGCACGCGCGCCTTGAGATCCATGGCGGCCGGAGAGTTCTGCATCGCGTGGTAATCCACCACAATCAGCTGCTGCACGTCTTTAGGAATCGCGGCGCGCGCGTCGGCGGTAAGCTGTGCGGCGGTGGCGGGGAGCGTCAGCGAAAAAAGGATGCCGGCAATCGCGCTCATTTGTAACGGCTTCGTGATTTGAATCAATGGGGTGTTCCTTCCCTAAAACAACTACGCGTTCACAATGAAATCAGTTCTGCACTGACATGGTTCTATTTTATGCCCCGCTTCCCCCTGGCCATTCCAGGGAGTGCTGCAGCCGCCGCTCGATAATCCGTTCCTCGGGCTCGAACCCACTGATTAGACGTACCCACTCACTATCACGCTCATAGGCATCTTCTGGCAGTAGCCCAATAAGTTCTGCCTCTACAACCTTGGTAGTATGCGCGGCCGCCAGGCGGCTTACTTCCGCGAACGCCTGCCCCACCGAGGTCAGGCGATAGTCGGTGATATTCAGCGATATCTGGGCGCGTCCGCGCACCAGCAGGCCCATCGCCTTGATGCTCTCAAGCCCGCCTCCAGACGCCCTGAGAGCCCTGGCAATGGCCCGCGCGGCGGTGATATCGGGGCGATCCAGAAACAGGTTGTACGCGATGAGGAACTTGCGCGCCCCGACCGCGACAGCTCCCGCGGTGGAGTGCAATGCCGGCCCTCCCAAATCGGGACGACGCGCTGGTTCACGCAACACTAACTCCCGCAGACCTTCAAACTGGCCCTGCCGCACCTGTTCCAGCCGGGCACGGTCAGGCCGAGAAGCCGCAGCCTCGTAGAAATAAACAGGGATACTGTGACGCTTCCAGATCTCGAGCCCGGCCTGGCGAGCAAGCAGCGCGCATTGCGCCAGGGTGATGCCCGCAATGGGCACAAAAGGAATGACGTCGGTAGCGCCAATCCTCGGGTGCACCCCTCGCTGTGCCGTCAGATCGATCAATGCAGCAGCTTTGCCGGCAGCGCGTACCGCCGCTTCCACCACGGCCGCCGGAGGACCCGCAACCGTCACCACCGAACGATTGTGGTCGCCATCCAGGGACCAGTCGAGAAGCAAAACCCCTTCCACGTGCATGGCCTCGACGATGGCCTGCACTTTCGCGTAATCGCTACCCTCGGAAAAATTAGGAACGCATTCGACGATGGCTTCGGTCATACCACCTGCACCTATCGGTTACTTCCACCAGGTGTATCCGATGGAAAGTTGCACGCTGGCATTGACTCCGGGATTCGAGTCTCCCATACTCGCGTTCGAGATGTGCACGGCGTTGGCGGCGATCGAGATCGATTGCCGCGGCCTTATGAAGTAGTGCGCGCCCAGGCCGAACTGCGGTGTGTAGTTGAACACGCTGGTGCCCAGATGGTTGGGTGCCGGGTAGGGTCCTACCGGAGGGAATTTGTGGGTTGTCCAGATGAGCCCCCCTGCGCCCTGCACCCACGGTGCCCAGCGGCCGTGGGTCGCCAGGTTCCATCGCAGGATGACAGGAGTGATGCTCAACCCGCTATAGGTACCGCCGGTAGGAAACAGATTGCTGCACGTGAGTGGGCCGTCGGGCTGCTGATAGCAGTTCGCCCTTTGATATTTGGGCGTATAGGCCTGCCAAAGGGGCATCACTTCAGACGCTATTTCAAACTGTCCGCGGAGCAGCCCTTTGCCAATCGGTTCGCTGAGCACCTTACCGGCATGAAAGCCACCCCAGAGGAACTTGTAGTTATCGCGGTTCCCCGTGCCAAATCCGCCATTAACGAACGGTCCGAACTCCCACGGCCTGGTGGCCAGGAGCGCTTCGCCCTGGCTTTGGGTTTGTGCGGTGGCCGGAGCGGGCGCCCCAAACGACAGCGACAGCGCAGCCAGAGCCGCCAGCACGCCGCAGCGGCGCATCGAGTTCAGTATGCGTGGGATGGTAATGGTTCCCTTCTTTCGCGAGGCTGATACAGCCCGCGTTGCGCGCAGAGCGAATGGGCTGAAACCCCTGCGCTACAGGTTTCAGGCGTCATCGGCGAGGAGAAATCGTGCCGCGGCCTCTGTCAGCCGGCGACTTCTTCGTATTGGTTCGCGTCCATATCGAAGTTCGAGTAGACGTTTTGCACGTCGTCCAGGTCTTCGAGCGCTTCCAGCAGGCGGATCATCTGGGCAGCCACGGTGCCCTCCAACTTGGTATAGGTGGAGGCGATCATGGTGATCTCCGAAAGCGTGGTCTCTACTTTGGCCGTCTTGACTGCGCTAGCGACAGAGTCAAACGCAGATGGATCAGTAAGGATCTCCCAGTGTTCGCCCTCGTCGTTCAGGTCTTCCCCGCCCGCATCGAGCACGATGTTCATCAGCTTATCTTCGTCGGCGGCCGACTTTGGGATGGCGATAAGACCCTTCTTGGCAAACATGAAGCGAACTGAGTTGGGCTCGCCCAGGTTGCCGCCATTCTTCGAGAAGGCGTGCCGTACCTCGCTGACCGTGCGGTTGCGATTGTCGGTCGTGGTATCCACGATCAGTGCAACGCCACCCGGGCCGTAGCCCTCGAACGAGATCTCTTCATAGATGGAACCGGGCAGCTCGCCCGTGCCGCGCTGGATGGCCCGCTTGATATTGTCCTGCGGCATGTTCTCTGCTTTAGCATCCGCGATGGCGCCGCGCAGCCGCGGGTTGCCGTTCGGGTCGCCCCCACCCTGCCGGGCGGCCATAGTGATTTCCCGAATCAGACGCGTGAAGATCTTGCCGCGCTTGGCGTCGGTGGCGCCCTTTTTATGCTTGATTGTGGCCCATTTGGAATGGCCGGACATGTTGACCTCTACTGCCTGTAGTAAGGCACTTCTTGCGGCCCATCCGGAGAGGACGGGCGGCGAAAAAGTGAGTATAGCATGCAGTTCAGGCCGAAGGCCGAGGCTTGCGGAAGGCGTAGATGACTGCCAGCAACGGAGGCGCCAGGAGAATGCCCCAGAACGGAATCACAATCCCGAGAACGATGGGCGCCAGGATGGAAGCCCATATCGGGACCCGCGTCACCCGCTTCATAATCAGCGGCTGCAGCAGCAATTGATCCACGATGACGATCACCGCATACATGCCCAGCAACAGGCTCAACCGGTACATGCTGGGCTGGCTTACCAGGATGGAGAAGGCCGGCCCCAACAAGGCAATCACCCCGCCAAAATTCGGGACCAGGGTCATGAGCGCGGCAATCAGGGCCCACAACGGAGCCAGCGGCACATGCAGCAACAGAAGGCCCGCCAGCCACAGCACGCCCACACAAAGGCCCTGGATGGAGACGGCGCGCCACCAACTAACCAGCGCACTCCCGGCCGTGCGCAGATGAGCCGCACCCGATTCCGGAAACGGCCGGGCGGGAAGCCGGCTTTGGACTGGCGCGAGATCTAAAGGGAGCGGTTCACCTGGAACCTCACGCTCTTCCATACGCGATGCGATGACGATACTCCACTGCAGGAAGCCTGGTCCAAGTTGGGAATCGGCTTCAATCTCGCCCCCCACCAGACTTCCGGACCCGCAAGCCGGCTGGGTGCCCCTTTATCTCGCGACGCCGCCCCCCTTTTTGTGGTCCCGAGCGCAGTCGAGGGATCTGCTGTGCGCCTGTCTCCTGCTGTCAATCGCAAGTGTCCCGTTTTACAACACCCTGGCGGTGACTTTCATGCCTCATGCCTCATATCCGCAGGTCTGGTGCCCCCACGCACCCTGAAGCTGTGCAGGTACTCCTCCGCACAACTAAAACTGCTAGCCTAGAGATATGAAATTCGGTGTGCTTGTGTTTCCCGGCTCGAATTGCGATCACGACGCCTACCATGCGCTGCACTCCATAGCCGGGCAGCCGGTTAGCTTCCTGTGGCATGAGTCAGAAGATCTGGAGAACTGCGACGCCATCGTCATTCCCGGCGGCTTTGCCTATGGAGACTATCTGCGCACAGGCGCGATTGCCCGGTTTTCGCCGGTGATGCAATCGGTCAAGCGGTTTGCCGCCAGCGGCGGCCTGGTGCTCGGCATTTGCAACGGCTTCCAGATCCTGTGTGAAAGCGGTATGCTGCCGGGTGCACTGTTGCGGAACGCGGGACTGCGCTATATCTGCAAGCAGGTGTGGGTGAGGACCGAGACCATGCGGAGCCCGTTTACCCAGGCGCTCTCTCCAGGCCAGGTATTGAAAATCCCGATTGGCCATATGGAAGGCAATTACTTCTGCGAACCCGATACGCTGGCGGAGCTGGAACGCAACCAGCGCATCGCCTTTCGCTATTGCACGCCACAAGGCGAGGTTACCTCGGCCGCCAACCCCAACGGCTCCCTTAGTGGCATTGCCGGCATATTGAGCGAAGGGCACAATGTGCTGGGGATGATGCCTCACCCCGACCGCTCCAGCGAATCACTGCTGGGCTCGGCGGACGGCTTGGTGCTTTTTGAGTCACTGGTTCATGCGATGACGGCCTAGGTTCACAACTTAATGATCGATATACATCACCATTTGCTGTTTGGGCTTGACGACGGCCCGAGCGACATCGAGATCTCCCAGGCGATGGCTGAAATGTCGCTGAAAAACGGCGTCACCCATATCGTCTGTACTCCTCATTCAAGCGAGCAATTTAAATTCGACCCGGCGTTGAACGCAGAGCGGCTTGCCATGTTGCGGGCGCGCCTGAGCAAAGGCATCACGCTCGGCCTGGGTTGCGATTTTCATTTGATGTTCGACAACATCGAAGACGCGATTGCCCATCCGGCGAAATACTCGATCAACGGCAAGCAGTACCTGCTGGTTGAATTCCCCGAGCACAGCATTTCGCAGAACATGAAAGAGATCTTCTTTCGCCTGGGCACGGCGGGACTGGTGTCGATCATCACCCATCCAGAACGGAATCCGGTGCTGGCGCGCAATCCGGAGAAGATGGCGGACTGGCTGCGCCAGGGTTGTTATATCCAGATCACCGCCGCTTCGCTCACCGGCCGTTTCGGTAAGATCGCGCAGAAGGTGTCACACGATCTGCTGAAGCGGAACTGGGTGAATTTCATCGCAACCGATGCGCATGACCTGACGTCGCGTCCCCCCATGTTGCGCGATGCCCATCAACTCATCAGCGAGAAGTACGGAGTGGAGACGGCAGACCGGCTATGCATTCACAATCCGCGCGCCGCATTCTACGGAGAACCCTTACCCCCGCAGCCCGACCCTGAAGGACTGCACCCGGAATACGATGGCAAGCAAAGTTCGGGCCTGTTGAACAAAATGTTCGGCTGGTAGAGGCAGTGCCGGGGTCGACTTGCAAAGCACGCAGGGCATCGCATTGAGCGGCTTCGAACAGCCTGGATGCTGGAACCCGCAGCTGGAGCCTCACATCTTAGCGCGCTTCCTGCGTTCGGCTTCGATCTCCCCGATCACTGCACTCCAGGCTGCATAGTCGGCCTCTATCGGCTTGCATCGATGCGACAAAGCAATTAGCCGGCCGCATGCATGTTCGAGCAGCCTTTCGAGTTGTTCGCCGTTTGAGCCGGCAAGGACGCGATTACGCACTTCAGGGTCGCTGGGGACGGAGCTGCCGAAGTCAGGGAGGCTCATTCCCCCATGCTAGTCCTTCGCAGAAGAGCAAACGCGACAACGCCCAAGCCCCGCAGGCTCCCCGTTGAGTGATCTAACTACTGGCGGTGGCCGACAGCCGCGTGTGGCGTTTGAGCGACAAGCGTATGCCGGCTTCCCGCCGGTGTTTGCTTCACGCCGCAGGCAGTGCCGGCCCATGTCACTAGCCCCCAACTTGTCATCCCGAGCGCGCACGGCCACAAGCCAAAACACAGCAACAGGCTCACCGCTCCCTTCAACCTGTCGCACCCATCAGTAATGGTAGAAAATCCAGGCTGTGAATGGCGCCGAGGAACAAATCCCTGCTTCACTGCGTATTCGGATCACGCATGCTATCGACGACACCAAGCCCAACCGCTTCGACGTCACACCAGGCGTGGCGCCTGGCCCTCGCCTTTGCAGTGGTGAAACTGGCACTGCAATTCGCCCTGACGCTGTGGACAAATCACCTGGGATACGGCTACTTCCGCGACGAGTTCTACTATGTCGCATGCGGACGCCATCTCGCCTGGGGCTACGTCGACCACGGGCCCATCGTTGCTTTGCAAGCTCGACTGGGCGAGCTCCTGTTCGGCGACTCGGTATTTGCCATTCGCATCCTCTCTGCCCTGGCAGGAGCGGTCGCGGTGTTTCTGACCGGATGGATCGCCTGGGCACTCGGCGGAAAGCGCCCAGCGCAGGCCCTCGCGATGTTCGGCCTGGTCGTATGCCCGCAGTACATCGCCATCGATGGCTTTCTTTCCATGAACTCCTGGGAGCCGGTGTTCTGGATGACCTGCGTGCTCGCTTTACTGCTCATGCTCCGTGGCCATTCGCAGCGCTTCTGGTGGCTGGTCCTCGGTGTATCCGGCGAAATCGGCCTGCTGAACAAACCTTCCATGACGTTTTTTCTGTTAGCGATCGGGCTGGGGTTACTGCTGACCCAACAACGCCGCGTCCTCCACTCGCGATGGGCCATTGCTGGTATCGCTTTGATGATCCTGATCACATTGCCCAACCTGCTTTGGCAAGTGCACAACCACTGGCCGACACTCGAGTTCCTCCGCAATGGTATGAGCGGGCACAAGAACATCGTCCTCAGTCCGGGCCAGTTTCTCCTTGCGCAGTTGCTCAACATGCAGCCAGTCAACGCCTTGCTTTGGATCGCAGGAGTAGTCGCACTGCTGCGCGCAAAATCCATACGAGACGGCCGCTGGCTGGGCATAAGCTACCTGGCATTCTTTGCCCTGATGCTGGCCCTGCACGCAAAAGATTATTACCTGGCACCGGTCTATCCCGCTTTCTTCGCCGCGGGCGCGGTGGCCTGGGAGCACCGCTTTGCCATGTCCCCTGCAGTCCAGCGAAACCGCACCCTGGCATTCCCACTCTTTACGTGCCTCCTTCTGGTCACAAGCCTGGTGGTGTTGCCGATGAGTTCACCCGTATTGCCCCCCGCCGCATGGGTACAATACACGACCGCCCTGCACTTGCATGGAAACAAGATGGAAACCATGGCGACCGGTCCCCTTCCCCAGTTCTATGCCGATCGCTTTGGCTGGCAGCAGGAGGTCCACTTCGTCCTCGACGCTTATCGATCGCTCTCGGCGCAGGATCAACAGCGCGTCTGCATCTTTGCCAGTAATTATGGCGAAGCCGGCGCGATCGATTTCCTGGCGCCGCTCTATGAGCACCAACTGCATTTGCCACCAGCCATTAGCGGACAAAATAACTATTGGCTATGGGGCACGCATGGCTGCGACCCAGACGTCACCATCGCAGTGATCAGCGATTCACCCGAAGCGGTCGCGTCAAAGTATCGTTCTGTCGAAATGGTCGGCCATTTAGACAATCCATGGGCGATGCCCTTCGAGCACAAGAACGTCTACCTGCTACGTGGGCGACGGCCCTCCGCACCATTCCAATGGAGCGATGAGCGATTTTACTTCTGACTCTCTGAGCATCCGCAAGAAGGAGTGATCTACTCGCCTTCCCGTGGTCCATCCGAACACGAAGGGCAGCTCTTTCCTGCCAGGTCTGGTTGAGGAACAAGAGGGTAAATACCCGCCCACATCTCCCCGCTGAAAAACGCGGTGAGATATGGGATTCCACGGCTGTCCACCGGCCCCTCTGTAACAGCAACAGGTCTTGATGACGGTCATATTCACCTTTCACACTCTGGGGTTGCGATTCGTGGAATCCCACATCTCGCGACAAACGAGCGAGATATGGGGCACGGCAGACTTCCCCAGCCAATGCTGTTCGTCTGCGCTTCCAGATGAGCTCTGTTTCAAGGGGTTAAGCCTTGTGTTGGCTAATGCCGCCACCCGCGCCCCTCTGACGATGGCGGCTCATCATGGCCTGCGTTCAAGAAGAAGCTGTTAGGAATAGACTGGCTGTGCATTCCACCATCAGAATTGCAAGGCTCAAAGAGGCCGGAGGTATTTCGCGTTGATCCCAGGGTGGGTAAAGAGAAGTCGTTACCGTGATGGTGCTTATTATGCTGTTTTGTTGACCGCAATGTGTTCCGTGGGGGCTGCCGCTGCGCAGCAAAAGAACGCGCCCGACACCCAGAAGAATCCCTTTGCCGCAGACCCAGCGGCCATCACGGCCGGAAGGGGTTTATACGAGAAAATTTGCCAGACCTGCCATGGAGGCGAGGCGCGGGGAGACCGTGGTCCCGCTCTGAACACCGGCAACTTCCTCCATGGGGGCGAAGACAGCGATCTATTCCGCACCATCCGGGCCGGGGTTCCCGGTACCCAGATGCCTTCCTTCGCTCTCCTGCCGGCGGATGACGTCTGGCGGCTCATTACCTATCTGCGTAGCCTCAATAGCAATAGCGCCAAGGCCGATGAGGTGGTTACGGGCGAGGCTGCGTTGGGTGAAGCAACGTTCTGGGGTAAAGGAAATTGCGGCAGCTGTCACGAGGTAAATGCGCGCGGCCTGAATATCGGGCCCGACCTTTCGGACGCTGGGAAGAACTCCGCGGAATACCTGCGTAGTGTGATCCTGGACCCGAATACTGCCAAGCCGGCGATGCAACGGTTTTTTGGACCTACCGGCGTAACCTTAAAGACACGGGCAGGCGATGCAACCACCGGCATGAAAGTGGCCGAGGACAATTACACCCTGCTGCTGACAGACATGACTGGAAAGCTGCGCAGATTCGACCGGGACAATCTGCTCTCGGAAACAGTAGCAGCGAAATCACTGATGCCTTCCAACTACGGCCAGCTGCTTTCCCCAGCGGAGTTGCAGGATCTGATCGCTTATTTGAAAAGCCTGAAGGCACGCGATCTGATGAAGACCGTTCAGGCCGATATTCCTGGAGGCCTGAGCTTCGCTCGATTGCGCAACGCCGATGCGGAGCCGGAGAATTGGCTGACGTATTGGGGCGACTACCAGGGTCACCACTTCTCATCGCTGCGAGAAATCACTGCTACCAATGTGAAGGGATTGCAGGCCAGGTGGTCAGTGCCCATGCCTGCCGGCCCTCAGCTGGAAGCGACCCCTTTGGTGGTGGACGGCACCCTGTACACCACCTACACCACTTCCACCTCGGGTGGCGTGTACGCCATCGACGCCAGGAGTGGGCTCACCATCTGGAAATACGACCGGCATCAGGAAGCAGTGAATCCGAACCAGATCAATCCTTTCAATCGCGGAGTGGCGGTGCTGGGCAACCGGGTCTTCTTTGGCACCCTGGATGCTTCGCTGATTGCTCTCGACGCACGCAGCGGGCGGCTGCTTTGGGAGAGCAAGGTGGCGGATACGATGACCGGCAATTCCCTCACCGGCGCGCCGCTGGCACTCGACAATAAAATCATTGTCGGTATCGCGGGCGGTGAGTTTGGCATCCGGGGTTTGATCGACGCCTACGATCCCGCTACGGGCAGGCGCTTGTGGCGGTTCAACACGATCCCGGGTCCTGGAGAGTTCGGCCACGACAGCTGGAGCGGTGAGAGCTGGCAACATGGCAGTGGTGCAGCCTGGCTGACGGGCAGCTACGATGCCGAAGCAAATGTTCTGTATTGGACGGTGGGCAATCCGGGACCGAATCTCAACGGCCAGGTGCGCGCAGGCGACAACCTCTTCAGCTGTTCAGTGGTCGCACTCGATCCAGAGACCGGACAACGAAAGTGGCATTACCAATTTACGCCGGGCGATACCCACGACTGGGATGCGAATGAAGACGTGGTCTTGACGGATGCGATGGTGGGCGGAGTAAAGCGTAAGCAGATGCTGCAAGCCGACCGCAACGGCATGTTCTAGTGCTGGACCGAACGGATGGCAAGCTCATCTTCGCCAGGCCCTACGTGCAGCAGACATGGAATAGCGGCTTTGGGCCGGACGGCCGGCCAATCCTGACTGCGGGGTGGCAATCATCGGCGGCCGGCAATGTGGTGGCGCCGCTGCTCGTTGGTGGAGCGAACTGGCAAAACCCTTCCTACGATGCCAGCCAGTCTACTGAATACGTGGTTGCGGTGAATGGTTCGATGGGCTATCGAAGCCTTCCCGCGGAATACGAACCGGGCCGCCAATATCAAGGCGGCACGCCCTACCCTGCGGGCAACTTCGGCAAGATGGGATTGATGGCGATTGATACCCGAACGGGCTCAGTCAAGTGGGATTACCCAACGTTGCACTTCTCACTCGGCGCCGGCGCGTTAGCCACCGGCGGCGGCCTGGTGTTCCTTGCGACGGGAGACGGCAATCTCATTGCCCTGGATGCCACGACAGGAAAGTCGCTGTGGCATTTCCAGACGGGGGGTACGATCGCTTCTTCGCCAATGAGTTATGCCGTCGATGGCAAGCAGTTTGTTGCTATCTCCGCGGGTAACACTCTCTATAGCTTTGCTCTGCCGGAGTAGAGCTATCCAAAGTAGCGAAATGGTCAAGACGGTTGGATTGATTTCGTTGGAGTTTTACCATTTCGCCGCTGGACCCACTTTGCCGAGCGCGGCCGTGTTGTAACCGTTCTTCTCGCCAGGCTCAGAATGGTTTCTTCGTTCAGGTAGTTGCCGTCGAAGTGGTCATCCAGATCTGCCAGTAACTGGTCATTCTCAACAGAGGGTGTAAGCGTTACGGAGCCAGGTTTTTCGTGTTCGGATTGACCACCAAGGTGAGACCAC
>CAZZVD010000023.1:0-33270 GCA_964657465.1 uncultured Acetobacteraceae bacterium
TTATGTGGTCTCGGAAGGTTGTACACTTCTCCGTTAAGCACCCTGGGAGTGGCGTCGTGATTCGTTTCTGGAAAGTGGGTCCCGGCGCCACAGGCAGGATGTTGCAGAGACCCTGGGTCTGGACCGCTCTGCTCAGTCTCGTTTGTGTCTGTGCCCTCGGACAAAAGTCGAGCACCCACTCAATTCACGGTGTGGTCGTGGATGCGAGTGGACGGCCGGTCGAGGGCGCGTCCGTGGTGTTGCAGACAAACGGTTCGGCACAGACAGTCGAAACCAGGACGGATGCCACCGGAGCGTTCTTGTTAACGCCGCAGTCGGCAGGCAACTATCGCGTCAGTGCCACGAAGGCAGAACTGCATAGCCGCTGGATCACTGTGGATGATTCTTCGCTGGGAAGCGGCCAGATAGTTCGTCTCACGATGGATAGCCACACGCCCGCTTCGACGCAAGCCATGGAATTCGCTGACCAGCCTAACTTCAGCATCGCCGGTGTTACCGACTGGACTGCCGTCGGCGGTCATGGTTCTGACACAACGCTGCGTACCAGCGAAGAACTCGCACGTGAAACGGCAGCGCTCAAGTCAGGCGGCGCCAGGGGCCAGGCCACCACACCGACGCTCATCGCACAGGACGAGAATGCCGCCCTGCATAGTCAAAGAGCTGAGCTCGATGAGAAGTCTGGAGATCCACTGGCGGCCGTTCACGAGTATGAACAGGCCGTACGCCTCGACCCGAGTGAGCAGAACTACTTTGCCTGGGGATCAGAGCTGTTGTTGCATCGCGCGGTATGGCAGGCCGTGGACGTGTTTAAAACCGGCAACAGGCTGCATCCCGGTTCACCACGCCTGCTGACCGGATTAGGATCGGCGCTGTTTGCAGGCGACCTTTTCGAGGAGGCGGCTGCCAGCCTTTGCGCTGCCTCTGACCTGCAGCCGGAGGAGGCAGCGCCCTACACCTTCATGGGCCGGGTGGTGATCGCCGCGCCCGGACCGCTGCCCTGCGTGGAAACGAGGCTGGCTCGGTTTGCTCAACAGCAACCTGGCAATGCCATGGCGAAATACTTTTACGCCATGACCATTTGGAAGCGGCAAGGGCATGCTGCGGATCCGGCGCAGGTGGAGCAAGTGCGCATGCTGCTTAAGCAGGCCGTGGCGGCCGATCCTGGTTACGCGGAGGCCTATCTCCAGCTTGGGATCCTGGCCGCGTCCGAGCATCGTTCGGATGAGGCCATGCAGTACTACGCGAAAGCGATCGTAGCCGACCCGCAATGCAGTGAGGCGCACTACCGCTTAGGCGTAGCCTATGATCGCAGCGGTGCGTCTGAGAAAGCCCGCCGGGAGTTTCAGTTGCATGAAGAGATCGATAGGACCCAGGCTGCGGCGGTTGAGCGCCAGCGACGCGAAGTTAAGCAATTCCTGGTCGTGTTGCAAGGCCAGCCAGTAACGCCAGCGGCCCACTAAGAAAGCTACAGGAGAGGTTTGCATGTTGAAGCTGTTGGCAGTGATGCTTATACCCGCCATGTCCGTTTGGAGTGCCGAGTTGCCGAGCAAGAAGTATCTCAACTTCGCCGCCATCAAGACCATGGTTGCAGCGTCTGAAGCGAAGGCCAAAGAGCTTAACGTGCAGGTAACGATCTGCATCGTAGACGAAAGCGGCAACCTGCTTTTTCTGGAGAAGGAAGATGGCGCCTCGCTCAACACCTTGCAGTTTGCCGAGAAAAAGGCTCGCCATGCTGCGGCCTACGGGAGCCCGTCGCGGGATGCGGCTGAATCGGTAAAGAAGGGCAATGTAGAGGCGCTGGCGTTTCCCAATTATTTTCCCAACCAGGGCGGGTTACCGGTGAAGGTCGATGGGCAACTGCTTGGTGGGATAGCCGCGAGCGGAGCTAAATCAGAGATCGATGAGCAGATCGCACAGGCCGGTCTGGATGCTCTTTCGCAGAAGTAACGTTTGCTCGCCGCACGGCACTCTCTGGGTCAGGTGATTCCTGGAGCCTGTCCAGCGATGCTTGACTAAGGTCCTGTAGCGACGGCGGTGTATCATGATCGCAACGAGATCGCCTGTCCAGGCGACGATTCCCTCCGGTACGGAACTTTTCGGCGGCCACTCACGTCATCCATCCTTTATGAATATCAGGGAAGTTGCCAAGAGGGCCGGCGTCTCTACCGCCACGGTGTCTCGCGTGGTGAATGGCACGGCACCCGTGGACGCGGGTACCGAGAAGCGCGTGCGGGCCGCTATCCAGCGTACCGGCTACTATCCCAATACGCATGCGCGCACGCTCGGCACGGGGAAAAGCCATATTTATGGCTTGATCATTTCGGATATCGAGAATCCTTTTTTCCCGGAGTTGGTGAAGTGCTTTGAGCGGCTGGCCGTAGAGCACGGCCATGAAGTGCTGATCGCGAACACCGATTACCAGGCGGAAAAGACAGAGGTGTGTGTTCGGCGCATGTTGGAGCGCAAAGTCGATGGGGTCGCGATCATGACCTCAGAAATGGATCCCGAACTGATCCAGATGCTGGGGGCGCGCGGCATCCCCATTGTTTTCCTCGACACCGGCTCAATCGGGCAGGGCATCAGCAATATCTCGCTCGATTACGACAGCGGGGTCGACCAGGCGATCGATCACCTGACGTCTCTGGGGCACACCAGCATTGGGTTCGTTAGCGGGCCGGCGAATCTGGGTTCTGCCAGGACCCGGCAAGACGCATTTCTGGCTTCGCTTCGCCGTAAAGGGCTTGACTGCAGGGAAGAATTCATTCGCGTTGGCAATCACCGTTTCGACGGTGGGTACGCGGCCATGCTGGAAATTTTGAAGCTGCGTTCGCGCCCGACTGCGGTGTTGGCTTCGAACGATCTGACTGCGATCGGCATCATGGGCGCTGTTTACGCGGCTGGCCTCCGCGTTCCAGAAGACATCTCAGTGGTTGGTTTTGACGACATCGCGCTCAGTAGCTTTATGTCGCCGCCGCTCACTACGATTCGGTTGTCGCGGGTCGATATTGCCACGTTCGCGTTCAATTCGCTATTTGCCGCCAGCCAGCGCAACGACCCACAAGGAGTCACCCATGTTGTGCGTGCGGAACTGATCATTCGCCAATCCACATCAGCGGTTCCGGTCCGGCAGTAACCGTTCCGGCCAGGGAGCCGAGCGTTCATTGTGGAAGGTGTAGACGGCCCTTCGTTTAAGATCTCCTGGTAGTAGAGAGTAGCCGGTAGACAGCTGCGGAATCCCATATCTCGCGAAAAACGAGCGAGATGTGGGGCACCCGTCATTCGCTGGAACGAGAAATTTCGGTATAGAGGCTCGGGGACGGGTTTAGAGCTGCTGATTGGGTGCTGTGAATGTCCCCACACCTCCCGACTGGAAAACGTCGTGAGATATGGGGCACCCTGGCCATTGCTAAGGCCGTGGTACTTTTACGCTGGCAACCATGCCGGCGCCTTCGCGAATAGTAATGATCTGGTTGGCTTTGACCTGCGTAAACCGCTCGATTTTCTGCGTGGTTGGCCACTTTACTTCGACAACATCGACCGTATCCACCTTGCCCAGGCCGAAGTGCAGGCGCAAGTCTGACTGCGACATGACGCTGGTCCCGCTGTGCACTTCATCCATCTGCGTATGCTTGCCGGTGATGACGCGCACGCGCGCGCCGATTGCAGTCCGGTTGCACGTGGTCCCGATTAGTTTGAACTTGATCCAGTTCTGCTGGTTGCCGCCCTGGTTGCGCAGAAGGGATGGCATGTCGTTCATGTTGAGGATGACGACCCCGATGGTGCCGTCGTTGTTGTAGTCGCCAAAGGCAGCACCCCGGCTGGAGAACTCTTCGCTGATGCCTGGGCCCATCTCCGCAGAGACGTCGCTGAAGTGGCCGTTGCCGAGGTTCTTATAGACGAGACGAGGATTCTTGAAGCGCTGTCCGAAATTGTAGTGGTCGATTTCCGGATAGACGTGACCGTTGATCTGCATGATGTCGGACCAGCCATCATTGTCGTAATCGACGAATCCACAGCCCCAGGCGACGTAGCGATTGTTGACGCCAATGCCTGACGCGAACGTTACATCGCTGAAGGTGCCGTCACCATTGTTGTGATAGAGGTTGCAGGTATCATCCGCAAAGTTAGTTTTGAAGATATCGAACCAACCGTCACAATCGTAATCGGCCACAGCCACACCCATGCCCGCCTGCTCGTGGCCGTTTTCACTGTAGGCACAACCAGCCATTACGGCAACATCGGTGAATGTGCCATCGTGGTTGTTTTTGAACAGGACGCTGGGAGCCGAATCCACGGCGACGTAGATGTCAGGCCAGCCATCGTTGTCGAAGTCATAAGAGACTGCGGTGATGGAGTAGCCCGGGCCCGGCTTGAGAATGCCGGCCTTCTCGGTAACGTCGCTAAAAGTGCCATCGCCATTGTTGTGGTAAAGCAGGTTGGTGTCGGCGGCCAGACCGCGTGGCCCGCATAAAATCGGCACACCTTTCCACTGGCAGTAGCTGGTGTCGTCTGCCGGACGAATAGTTGCGGGATCAAGCTTCAGATAATTGCAGACAAACAGATCGAGGTGGCCATCGCGGTCATAGTCAAGAAAGGTGCAGCCAGCGCCCCAGCGAAACTGCTGCTGATACAGGCCCGCCTTATGGGTCACATCCGTAAAGGTGCCGTTCCCGTTGTTGCGAAACAGGATGTTATGTCCCCAGTAGCAGCAGAACAGATCATCCCATCCATCGTTGTCGTAGTCGCCGACGCACACACCGGTTTGCCAGCCGGTTCGTCCCAGGCCTGACTTCTCGGTGACGTCGGTGAAGGTGCCATCGCGATTGTTCTTATAGAGGTGCGAGGTGGGCGCTTTGCCAGTGGGCCACTTCGTGTCCAGCTTGTCGCCATTGGTGAGATAAATGTCGAGCCAGCCGTCCTGATCGTAATCGAAGAAGGCGAGGCCGCTGCCTTTGGCTTCGATGATGGAGTGCTTATGGTCGATACCGCCCCATACATTGGGGCTGGTCAGGCCGGCCTGCTGGGCAACGTCAACAAACTGTACGGGCCGGTGCGCCGGGGCTCCGACTGCGGCTTGCAGCAGCGCGGGGTTTCTCCACTTCCAAAGTGGCGTGGCCAACGCCTCGGTCAACTGGCTGCCGAGCAGGACGAGAGAAGAACCGAGAAAGCGCCGCCGGGGAATGTTCATAGACTGGGATGATTATAGAGTTGTGGGCTCACCGGGCCGGCACCCTGGCGAAAGGATGCGCAACGATCCCGGCGCCTTCTTTGACCGCGATGATGGAATCGAGCGGGAGGTTCGTCAGCTTGTCGACTTGCCCGCTGGGCCAGGTAATCACCAGGGACTCGATCTTCGATCGCTTGCCCAGGCCGAAATGCAGGCGTGGATCGCTGGCCGACATGTAGCTCGCACCCCCCACCGCTTGTTTGACCTGGGCAAAACCTTCGGAGGTCAGCCGGAGCGCAGCGCCGGTTCCGTCACGATTTGACTTAGTTCCGATCAACAACACCTCCAGCCAGTGGTTGACGTTGCCTCCGTCGTTGCGCAGCAACTCCGGCAACTCTCCCCGATTGTTGACAGCGATATCAATGTCGCCATCGTTGTCGAAGTCGGCTGTTCCCAGGCCTCTGCCTGCGACGGGACGCATGAAGTCGGGTCCGAGCGAACTGGAAGACATTTCGAAATGACCATGTCCGAGATTGCGGAACATCAGTAGCGGTTCCTTATAGGAAACTTCGCTGTGATAGAGGCTGACGTTGTCGAGCATGGCGCCGTTCAATTGCAGGATGTCTGTCCAGCCGTCGTTGTCATAGTCGAGGAATCGGGCAGCGATCCCGCTGAGCAGCCGCGCCTGACTGCCGATGCCCGAGCGGTAGGTGTCGTCAGTGAATGTTTTGTCGCCGTTGTTGAGGTAGAGGCGATTCAATTCAAAGTCGAGGTGCGTGATGTACACGTCCAGCAGGCCGTCACCGTCGACATCAGCGGCGTCGATGCCCATGCCGGCTTCGTACTTGCCGTCTTCGCTGACGGCGAGACCGGAGATTAGCGAGGCATCTTTGAAGGTGCCATCATGGTTGTTCAGGAAAAGGAAGTTTGGCCAAGTGTCGTTGGCGATGGCAATGTCTGTCCATCCGTCATTGTCGAAGTCGGCCAACACGACGCCCATGCCTTTCGACTCGGGCAGACCAACGCCTGAACGATCGCTCACGTCTGTAAACGTGCCGTCGCGGTTGTTGTGATAGAGCTTGGTTTTCTGCCCCTTGTAGTTGCCCGGGTTGCAGTATGACCGGTAGCCCGGAGCACGCTCGCCACACCAGAGATTATTTTTCGGGCTCCAGTCGATGTAGTTGGTGACCACCAGGTCAAGCCATCCATCCTTGTCGTAGTCGAACCAACCGGCACTGGTCGACCACTTTCCTTCGTCTGCCAGGCCTGCCTTCGCGGTGATGTTGGCAAACGTGCCGTCATGCTGGTTGCGATAGAAGATCGCGCTGCCGTACCCAGTCACGTACAGGTCAGGGTACCCGTCGTTATCAAAGTCGCCGACGGCGACTCCCTGGCCGTAATGTCCTTCGCCGCCAACACCCGCCTTCTCTGTCACGTCGGTGAATGTGCCGTCGCCATTGTTGTGATAGAGCGCGGAGTGCAACCGAACTGCCGGCTTGTAAATGTCGGTGGCCGCCGACTGGACGAAGTAGAGGTCCATGAGGCCATCCTGGTCGTAGTCAATCCACCCGACCCCGGTACCCATAGTTTCCAGGTAGTACTTTTGTTCAGTCTGGGTTGAATCCTGCAGGAAGGTAATACCAGCGGCCTTGCGGACATCTGTGTAACGGACAGTAATCGGCACCTCTGTTTTATTGGGTGGAGCCTGCGGCGGCAATGCCCATGCCTGCATCGCGGGTCCCAGGGTCAGTGCCAGCGCCACAAGGCGCCCAATCCCCGACAGCCGGTTTTCTGATTCTGTCCCCATCCCGTTTTTCAAAGGGTCCGATCGGCCAGTGCGAGCGCCAGTTGGAGCAGTTGCTGTTTACTCGCCAGGGTCATGGGCTGCACCTGTACTGGCGATGCTTCGGGGGCCTGTTGCAACACCTGCTCGATGCGGCTGATATCGAAGACACCATGCTCATTGGTGTTCTTGAAGCGGCTCAGCACTTCTTTTGCCTTGCTGATCTGGCCGGTTTGGAAATAAAACACGCCCAGCGTTGAGTAGCTGCCGGGCCACTCGGGCAGCATTTCGACCGCACGCTCCAGCTCTGCTGCTGCGCTGGCCGGGTTGTCTTCAAGCGCGGACGCGAGCCCCAGGGCCCAGAGGATTTTGCCAGACCCCGGCACGCGGTTTTGGCCCTCCGTCAGAGTTTGTTGCGCGGCAGTTAAATCGTGATTGCGAAGCTGCAGCAACGCCAGCGAGAGATAGTTCTGGTCGTTGTCAGGATTGCGAAGAATGGCGTCGCGAAAGATTTCGCTGGCGCGGGCCGAATCTCCGAGATGCGCATGGATGTCGCCGAGCAGTGCGAGATAGGCATCGTCTTTGCGCCCGGCGTCGGATACGCCTTCTGCCACATCGAGTGCTTTGCGATAGAGGCCTTTGCGAAAGTACGCGTCCGCAAGATCAAATTTCACTTCGTCGGACGCTGGATTCGCCAGTGACGCTGCCTGGAAGTGCTCGATCGCGGCATCGTACAGGCGATAACGCGCCAGCAGAACGCCTACGCCGGTCAACGTGCGGTAATCGCCTGTGCTGGCCTTGTCCAGTTGCGCGAGCGTACGGAACGCGTCTTCTTGTTTGCCCGCCTTCAGATATGCCTCGGCCAGCAGGTAAAGGCCCTGAGGCTGATCGGGATGATCTTTCAATTGATTCGTAAGGTCGGCGATATCCATTTGATTGCGCGCGTCCGGCGCTAAGCGCGAGCGGGAATCCAGGTAGTCGAACAAGTGTTCATTCGGGAATGAGCCACCCTGCGCCTGGCGAGAATACGTTTGGAACAGCGCAAGGTCACGATCTGCGGCAGCTGCGTCGTGCAGGCTGCGCTCCACCATGGCCAGTTTGTAATAACCCGTGGCCGGGTTGCGGCTGATGCGCACGTACTGCTTCAACAGCTCTGCCGCGCGAGGAAAGTCTTTGGCTGCAATTCGCAGGTTCGCTAACTCAAGCAGGGCGTCGGCATACTCTGGATTGGCGCGTAATGCTTCCTGCAGCCTGACCTGTGCGGTAGCGTTATCGCCCTGGCGTGCAGCAATGGAGCCCAGGTGGTACAGACAGGAAGCGTTTGCGGGATCGATCCTGAGCCCATTCGAAAAGGCCCGCTTCGCTTCTTCGAATCGCCCCAGCCGCTGATACGAAATGCCTAACATAGCGTAGGAGCGCGCGGAAGGCGCGGCCGCGAGCACCGTCTGCATTTCTCCGATTGCCTTATCGTTCCGATCAGACATGACGTAGCTCTCGCCCAGGGCCGCGTGAAGATCCATTCGTTGGGGTGCGATGCTTACCCCCGATTCAAGCAGAGGAATGGCGTCTTCGTAATAATGCTGCGACATGCTTATTTGCGCTATCAACAGGAGGACGTCCAAATTGTCGGGCGTCATCTTATGGACGCGCACTAGCAATGCCAGCGCATCCATGGGCCGTGATTGGGCGGCGAGCACCTGCGCCTGCAGGGCAAGCGTTTCAGGCGAGTCCGGCTGCTGCTTGAGCGCACGGTCGAGCGTCAGCTCGGCCCGGGTGTAACTGCCGTCACGAAAAAAGGCTTGCCCCAGGTTGTAAAGAACTTCAAACGTGCCGGGCTGCAAAGCCTCTGCCTTTTCCATTTCCGCTTCGGCTGCCTTGTACTGCTTTGCCGAGGCCAGCAAAACGCCCAGCGAGAAATGTACTTTTACGTCGGCCTTGTTTTTGGCGGAGAGCTCAGCGGCCACGCGCAATGCATCGCTGATGCGTTTGCTTTCCAGGTAAGCGCGTACAAGATTGAATTGCGTGGCCTGGTCAGCCGGGTGTACACCTTCCAGGCAGGGGATCGCTTCTGTGGCCGAACCGCGCGCCAGAAGCAGGACACCCAGCTTGTAATTTGCATCACGGTCTTTTGGCTCAACTGCAAGCGTCGCGCGGAACTCCTTCTCTGCCAGTGCAAACTGCTTTTGCTCCATGTACGCATTGCCGAGAGCATCGTGCTGCCTGGGGGACCCTGCAGCCTGCGGCCATGCGTGAGGGCTGGCGGTGAGAAGAAGCAGGGCGATCGAGGGCGCCAGCAGGCAACAACTGTGGTTACCTCTCGAGCGGAGATGACTTGCGCGACGCGGGCCGATGCTCACTGCAGCATTCCAAGCGCCTGCCGGGCGGGAGCATTTTCCGGTTGCAGTCGCAGCAAGTCTTCGACCACTTGCCTTGCTGCAGCTTTATCGTTCCGTAGCGCGTACAGACGAGCCAGATTGAGATAGGACTGGTCAAAAGAGGGCGAAAGCCTGATACAGGTCTTGAACTGGTCTTCTGCCCTGGTGTAATCCTCTCTTCGCACGTAGAGCACCCCGAGATTATTCAGGGCTTCAGGATAGCCGGGGCGCAAATGCAATGCTTGTTGCAAGTGGCTAGCCGCTACCTCAAGTTGACCCTGTTGGGCAAAGAGCATGCCTATGCTGTATTGCACTTCAGGATCATCGGGCTGCAGTGCGGCCGCCTGGTTCAACAGCCCTTCTGCTTGCGCGAACGACTTCTGCCGCCGGTAGACATTTCCCAGGTTCAGCAGCGCCGTCGCATAGCCGGGCCGCAGCCGTATGGACTGCTGAAAGTTCTGTACGGCTTCGTCCGCCTTTCCTTGCTGGGCAGCGATCATACCCAGGTTGTTCCAGGCTTCCGGATAGTCTGGCCGAAGTTTCACCGTCTGCTGCAGGTAGGACCGAGCATGCTCCAGATCATTTCTTCGCAGGCTCAGCGTGCCCAGATTGTAGTAACCCTCAGCATTGTTTGGTTTGGCAGCGATCACCTGCTGGAAAGACTCCGCTGCCTGGTCGAGGTACCCATGCTGATACATGGCCACACCATACGTGAACTCGTTCCGTTGGAAGGAGCCCAGGTAGAGAGGGTAAGCCTCACCGGCCCAGGGCAGCGCACGTTGTATGCGCTCCGCGGGTGTTGCCGGCATGATCTTCACGTCCGTCAGCAAGCTGGCCACGTCCACAGGACCTTGATAGACCTTGACAATCAGGCCCTCCCGGTCAAGGAGAAACGAGGTGGGGAGCGTAAGGTTGCGGCGGCGATCGAATAAGTAACGATAGATGATGTTGTAGACGCCCGCGATCTCCTCGGTGGCAAACAGGACCGGGAGAGAGAATCGCTGCTGCGTCACAAACGAACGAGCCGCTGACAGCGCCGCCGCTTCGTCTACATTGACGGCCACAGCGTGCACCTGGCTTGCGCTGAGGGTTTCGCGATGACGATTTAGCAGTGTCAGCTGCTCAGCGCTGGCGGGTGCAGTCGTGGCCCAAAACGAGAGCAGCACCGACTGGTCGCGGAAGCTGCGCAGTTCCTGCGCGCTTCCGTTGAGGTCTGGAAGTGAAAACTCGGGCGCTTTTAAAGGTTCGAGCAACCAGGTTTCGATCTGGGGCGGCAACGCGGGCAGCGACGCGGATGGTTCCGCTTTGGCCCACGATGGGTGTGTTGCAGCGAACGGCTGTGCGGAAAAGTGAGTGGACCCTTCCTCGATGTCGATCCGGTGGTCGAGTGGGATTTCGGTGAAATCCTGCGAAACGCCACTGGGCCAGAGAACGGTTGCTTTGATTGGACCGACGGGCTTACCTACCCCAAACAACAATTCTTTGGAATGCTGGGCGAGAAAGCCGGACCCCGCCTGAAGGTATTGTGTCTGCCGCACTCCCGCCACGTCGACGGTGACCGCAGTGCCAATGGCGTCGCGGTTGCTCTTTTTGCCGCGAAGGCGAAATGCGATGGAGGAGCCGATCCCGGTCATCTGGTTGTGCAGGATGCGCAACTGGGGCGCGTTCCGATTCTTAAGGACGACCTCGAGCCTTCCATCGTGGTCAAGATCAGCCAGTGCAAAGGAGCGGCTATCTTCGAGAAAGTCCAGGCCTACGGCTCCCGACACCTCGGTGAAGGTGCCATCGCGGTTGTTGGCGAACAACACGTTGCGTTCACGGCCGCTCCAGGAGCCGTCGGTTCGGATCAACTCGTTGAGAGCATTCCATCCGTGCTCATACGCCAGCGACGGCGTGCCGTCCTCGGGTGACTTGGCGACCACCTGGCGCCAGAAGAAGCTGCTGAGGTCCGCACGCTCTTCGGCCGACTGCCCAGTATCCTGCGGCGCCGTGATGTATCCATTGGCGATGTAGAGGTCGGGATAGCCATCGTGGTCGAAATCAAAAAAGTCAGAACACCACGACCAACGGCCCATCTCAGCCCCAGCCTGCTGGCTTACGTTTTTGAATTTTCCGTCGCCGTCATTGCGGTATAGGGAGTTGCCGCGGGCATGGCGGCGGTACAGGGCGCGGACGGCTTCAGGCGCTTTCTCATGGAAGCGGGCCTGCCCTGCCACCCTTTGCCCGGCAGCGGACCACATGTTGGCAGCGTAGATGTCCTGCTTGCCGTCAAGATTGAAGTCAGCCCAGCTCGCGCTCATTCCTGCGCCCACGTCTTCTACCTGTGCTTCGCTCGAGGCTACGGTGAAAGTGCCATCGCCGTTGTTGCGATACAGGTTGGCGCGGCCGAAATCATTAGCCACGTACAGGTCCGGGGCGCCGGGCGTGCTGGCGTGTCCCCAGGCGCAGGCGAAACTATAGCGGTTGTTGTCCATGTCCAGACCCGCCGCCGTGGTCTTGTCAGTAAACGTACCGTCGCCGTGGTTATGGAAGAGGAAATTAGCTGGCCCATTTCGGGCATCGAAGTAGGGCACCGGGTAATGGTACTGATCGAGGCCAAGGTAGTAGCTGTAGAGGCAGAAGTAGACGTCCAGGCGTCCATCACCGTCATAGTCGGCAAGGGCAGCATGCGTGAAGGTTCCGGCGGGCGCTTGCGCGAACCGGAAAGCATCACGTTTAACGAGAAACGTGCCATCGCCCTGGTTACGAAAGAGCAGCGGACCGTTGCCGCAGACGACCAGCAAGTCTTGCCGCCCGCGATTTTCGAAATCGGCGAAGAGGGCACAAGCCGTCCCATCGAGCACGCCCACGCCGGCCTTTTCTGTCACGTCTTCAAAGGTGCCGTCGCCGCGGTTGCGGTAGAGCCGGTTGGGCAGGCCGGAGGGCTGGCAAATATAAAGATCATCCCAGCCGTCGTTGTCGTAGTCTCCCGCTGCCACGCCGCTGTTCCCATAGACGTCGATGCCGCAGGCGCCATCGAGGACTGTGCGCCAATGATCCGAGCCATGCAGCAGTTGCCTGGTATAGGAGTCGACCCCGCGGAGGGCCTGCGCGGTCACGTCGACAAAGCCCGGCCCGCTCACCGCACCCGTTCGTTCTTCGATTGCCTGGCAGCGCCGCAGCTTCCAGGCGCCTGCTGCGTCTTGCCACCATTCTGTGGTCCAGGTGCCGACTCGTTCTTCCCGCCTGGCATCCTTGCGCGAGCCAACCAGGTTGTAGCGAATATCCGCGCTCACTGTGAGTGGGTTAGTGGCGACTTGATCAATAGCGGTGAGTGCGAACTCAGCGGTTTCCAGTTTGGACCACGGGTCCAGCCAGGCGCTTATCTCGCTGAGAAAAGCCTTCTCTCCGGTGACAGCCTGGCCGGAGAATTGCCGCTGACTGCAGGCTATGGGACCACCCGAACGGAGGGTCGCTTCCTGGGCGTGCTGCAGCGAGGCGGCGGCGATCGATGGGTCTACAAACTTTGCCAGGACCGAGTCATCGCGCAGCGACGAACGCAAGGCATTGCTCCAGCGATGCAGCAGGGTCTCGATATCGGCCGCGTACTTCTCGGTTGCGTATTCGTCCGAGCCCGCGGGCACGAGGCGCAGAACATCTTCCAGCGGGGATTTTGCTGGATAATGCGGCACCAAACGGCTTTCGGCCAAAGGGAGAGCATGCAGAGAAAGGGGTAAACCCTCCCAGAATGAGACGAGCAGGGAGGATCCATAGAAAGGCGCGGGCCGCAGACAATAGGGCGCCAGGCCCATGGTCTTTAGCAGGAATCGCCGGGAGAAAACTCTGCTTTGGTAACGCGACATCCTTAGGTGATCCGCAGTCTCGGCAAGGTGACTGCATGCTAGCACCAAGCCGAGATGGGCCCCAAATCGGTAATCGCCAACGTGCTTTGGACAAAGAAGTTAAGCCGGGAAAGATGCGCAGTCTAAATTCATTCTTCTGTCTGTAGTTCGGATTGGATGTCGGCCGCAAGGCAGGCTCGTCCGCTTGTCGGACCCTGGAGCGGTGTCAAGAGGCGTGGGGGGAGAGGCGGACTGCAGGTACCTCGGCTGCGCTCGGGGTGACCACTTAGGGGACCTTGGAATAGCAAAGCGAGGCTGACGGTAGCTGTGGGACACCCCACCGAGCCAGGGGCGGCGGACCTGCGGGCTGCGGTCCATCAAGCGATCACATGCCGGGTTGATTTGCGTTGGTGGCAGCCGCCAGTGCGAGGTCTTCCTCAGCTTTCGGGTTAGCCATAAGAGCGTAGTAGTAACAAACGGGTTTCATCTCCAACTTTTGGTTGACAAGGGTTGCCTGACAGGAATAAGTTTTCTCGCGGTGATGTAACCGGTTACTCCGCAATCGGAAAAAGGTTACACCAACTGAGTCAGCGCTACGAAGCGCACTGACGAATGGGCATGATTTGGACGTGGAGGTACTTCGGATGAGCCGTGACCGCAGCGCTGCTAGCTGGTTTAAGTCGTTTGGATTCCTAACCCTGATGATTCTTGGCCTGGTCGCCGTGACAGGGCGGTCGTTCGCGCAGGTGGATGAAGGTTCGATCACCGGTCTAGTGCAGGATCCCAGCGGTGCCGTCGTTCCTGGAGCGCAGGTGACCCTGCTCAACACCGACCAGGGCATTACCTTGTCGACAACGACGAACAGTGGGGGCGAGTACACCTTTTCGCCAGTGCGTATTGGTCACTACACGGTGTCTGTCACGGCCGCCGGATTCTCCAAGACAGAGCAGCAAAACCTATCTGTGAACGCAGACTCACATCTGCAGGTAAACGTAGCGTTGAAGACCGGCGCCACGACGGAAACGGTTCAGGTCACGACAGCGCCGCCTCAGTTGCAGACAGAAGAGGCCTCAGTTGGTCAGACGGTCACCGGGCAATCGGTGAATAACCTTCCCCTGAACGGGCGCAACTTCACATTCCTGGCCCAGCTCGGGGCCGGTGTGAATACGCCACAGGCAGACACCCGCGGCAACGCGGCTTCTGGCGCATTCACGGCAAATGGCCTGCGTCCTTCGCAGAACAACTACCTGCTTGATGGCATCGACAACAACTCGAACGCCGTTGACTTTTTGAACGGAACCAACTTTGTGGTTCTGCCGCCGGTAGATGCGATTGCAGAGTTCAAGGTGCAGACGGCCGACTTTAGCGCGCAGCTCGGTCGCGCAGCGGGGGCGGTCATGAACGCCACCATCAAGTCCGGCACCAACAGCTTCCACGGCGCAGCCTGGGAGTTTTTGCGCAATGACAAACTCGATGCGGCGGACTGGTTCGAGAACTTTCAGGGCATCAAGAAGGGCAAGTTAGTTCAGAACCAGTTCGGTGCCACCATCGGCGGCCCGGTGATCAAGAACAAGATTTTCTTCTTCGGGGATTACGAAGGACTACGTCGCGTTGCGGGTAATACGCAGTCCGGTATTGGCGTACCTACTCTGGCGGAACGCAACAGTGGCTACACCAATCTTCAGGATGTGCAGACTGGCCAGGCATCAGCCTCCCCGTCCACGAGAAAAGACGCCCTGGGCAGAATCGTCCCGGTTGGAACAATTCTCGATCCTGCTACTACGCGCGCGGTGACCAAGAACCAGCTTGACAATCGTTCAGGTCTAGTCTCGAACAGTTCGGGCTACGTGCGAGACCCGTTTACCACTGCTTGCGGCCCTGGGAGCCCAGACTTTAGCATCGCTAGTTGCCCAGACATCAACATCCTGCCTGCCGGCAGGCTCGATCCCAACTCTATCAAGCTATTGAATCTATATCCTGAGCCGACAAACGGTTCGTTTACGTCTAATTTCGCGTCCAATCCGAACTTGTTCGAGCACCGCAATGCGTTCGATACGCGCGAAGATTTCGACATTACCCAGAAAGACCAGGTCTTCTTCCGCTTCAGTTATGTCGATGATCCGCAGATGATCCCTGGACCCTTCGGCGGAGTCGCCGATGGCGGAGGTTTCCAGCAGGGACTGCAGACCGCGAAGTCAGATCAGTCAGCGCTGGCGTACACCCATGTTTTCAATCCGAGCCTGGTCAACGTGGCTCGCGGAGGTTTCAACCATCTGCACACCACGCGTTTCGGACCTGAGGGAACGACGGCTGGTATTCCTGAGCAGTTTGGGATAGCCGGCATTCCTCAGCAGTCTGAAAACGGCGGTCTGCCTTCCATGGCGATCAGTGGCTTAAACACATTGGGCAGCAACGCTTTCCTACCTTCGGATGAGGTCAGCGACACGCTCCAAATTACTGATGACTTCACCAAGATTTACGGAACGCATAGCTTCAAGATGGGTATCGAGTTCCAGAACGTGAAATTTTCTACCCTGCAGCCCGCGTACTCACGTGGTGATTTCGAATTCAATAGTGATGAATTCACCGACGTCGTCAATGTGGGCGGCGGCAACACCGGTCGCGCGCAGTATTTGTTAGACCCAATCCCCAGCACGGTAGGGGGCGTCGACTACGTTGGCGGTCCGAGCCAGGTGCAGGCTTCCAATATCAGCAAGACTTATGACGCAAAGAAGTACTTTGCGGCCTACTTCCAGGATGACTGGAAGGTCACTCCTCGCCTTACCCTGAACCTCGGTATTCGGTACGACTACTTCGGACCGATTAACGAAACCAACGGTGGCCAGGCTAATTTCGTTCCCAATGGTGCTCCTGATGGAAAGCCGGAGTACCTGATTCCTGCCAGCGGTAAGGACGTAAGGGACCTTTCTCCCAGCTTCTTAAGCCTGTTGCAGAAAGATGGAATCGCGCTCGTCTCGACCAATAAGTACGGACAAGGGCTGGTGCAAACGGTCAAGAGTAATTTCGCTCCCCGGGTCGGCGTTGCCTATGAACTTGATGCCAAAACCGTGCTTCGCGGTGGTTTTGGCATGTTCTACAACTCGTTTGAGAACCAGGGCTACGGCCCTAACATCGGCGAAAATTATCCGTTCGTCTATAACTTCAACTTTCAACAGCAGAACCTCGGCATCCCGTACGTGACCCCCATTGGTGCAGGATCTCCCTGGGCAGGTTGCGCTTCAGCCAGTGCGGGTGGAACGGCAACTCTGAACTCGGGTCTTTCCTGCGTTCAATTCACACCACTCAAGGTGAACGCCTCCGGGTTGAACCTTCAGGGCTTGCAATTTGCGTATGACACGCCGCTTACGTTGAGCGTGAACGCTACTGTGCAGCGTGCGATTACGCGCACTATGTCCGCTGTGGTTTCCTACGTAGGTACAGAAGGGCAGCATTTGCAGACAGGTACCGGCACTAACAATGTGACCGCAATCCTGCCCGCCGGTGCGAAGACAAGTGACTTTGTACCGTTTCCCGACTTCGGCCACGGCTCAAGCTATCACCGAACCATTGGCCGGAGTAACTACAACGGCTTGCAAACCACCTTGTCGCAGCAGTTCTCAGATGGTCTGCAGTTCCTGGTGGCTTACACCTGGTCTAAGACAATCTCCGATGCCGGCGACTTGTTGAATGGCGGCAGCACCAACGGCTATCGGGCGCCGGATGTACCCGGACTCGGGCCGAGTTTTGATCGCGGCCTAGCCGACTTCGACATTCGCAACGTCTTCCACACCAGTGGTTATTACGAACTGCCCATCGGTAAGGACAAAAAGTTCCTTGCCAACGCCGGCACGCTGACAAACGCTGTGGTGGGTGGTTGGGCAGCCAACGTCATCGCATCGCTTCAGGGTGGCCAGCCGATTAGTCTCAGTTGCCCCACGTCGACTACGGCGGGTACAAATTGCACTGACCTTAACGTTCCGGGGCAGAGCCAGAAGTTGGGCCTTCATAAGGACTCGAAAGGGCACCTCAACTGGTTTGGCAATCCGGCAGCATTCAATCAGCCATGCGTCCTGGGAGCGAACGGACAACCGGACACTACCAGTGTTCAGGGATGTGTTCCTCTCACCGGCGCCGGCCTGCTTGGCGGCTACCCGACAACGACACGAGGACCGGGGATTGCGCGGTTTGACTTCTCCGCATTCAAGAACATTCCAATCACCGAGCGCTTTTCAATGCAGTTTCGCGCTGAGATCTTCAACATCCTGAACCACCCAACGTTCAACGCTCCTAACTTTGGCGGCAATGGAGTGAGTTCGATCTCGGGTTCCAACAACTTCACCAACGCGGCTTTCGGCGAAATCGGATCCACTCGCTTCGCTCCTTACGACGCGAGACAGATTCAGTTCGCGCTCAAGCTGTACTACTAGTCAGGAACGGAAGCGCCCCGAGCGGCAAACGAGCCGCTCGGGGCATTTCTTATTTTGGCGTCCTTTTTGCACAAAATAGTTTGGAAAGATGGGTGCAGAAGTTGATCTGTATACCGGGCATATCCACGCTGCGTAACGTCCCACTCAAGCCGAAACGCTGGCTTGAATGGGCCACCCAGGGTTGGTGGGATTGGGTGAGCGGCAGGTCACGCTGTAATAGCACTAAACTGTAAAAGGGCCGGGCGGAGGAAAAAACATGAGCGACAAAGTTTGCATGCGGATGGCTGCGCTTTGTTCTCTCGTCTTCGTCGCAGGCGTGTCTTCGGCTGTCGATGCTCCCAGCCAAAAACTCGAGCAGCAGTTTCAATCTGCCGTTGCGCAGTATCATGCGGGCCAGCTAGCCCCTGCGGCCTCCCAGTTGGAAGCACTGTTGCCTCAGGTGCCGAAAAGCTTCGAGGTCCATGAACTGCTCGGTCTGGTTTATGCTGCCCAGTCGCAGAACGCCAAAGCCGTTGAACAATTGGAGATCGCTGTTCACCTGAAGCCAGAGTCAGCCCCGGCTCGTACAAATCTGGCGGCCGCCCTGATGCGTGCAGGAAAGGCACCGCTCGCCGGTGATCAATTTCGCAAAGCACTCTCCCTGGAGCCGAATGACTTCGAGGCCAATCACAATCTGGGGGAGTTCTACATCCAGACGGGGAGGATTGCAGAAGCCACGCCTCTCCTGGAGGAGGCCCGACGTATCAATCCTTCTTCATACGGCAACAGTTACGACTTAGCGCTCGCGTATTCGGTTACTGGACAGTTGGGGCAGGCGAGGGAGCTTGCTCAGCACCTTCTGCAGCAAAAGGATGTGGGGGAGTTACACACTCTGCTGGGTCAGATCGAAGAGAAGGATGGTAAGTTCGTGCCGGCAGCGAATGAATTTGAAGTCGCTGCCCATATGGATCCAACCGAGGAGAACCTCTTCAATTGGGGTAGCGAATATTTGCTCCACCGCACGTACGAGCCAGCCATAGAGATTTTTGAAAAAGCCATCCAGCGCTATCCCGATGCTCCCCGACTGAGGATCGGGCTTGGAATGGCCCTTTACTCGCGCGGTAAGTACGACGAAGCTGTCAAAGCTCTCATCGCCGCGGCGGATCTTAATCCAGCAGACCCGCGCTGTTACCTCTACCTATCGAAGGCTTACGACAGCTCGCCGCAGCAGGCGGACGAGGTGATCGAGCGTTTTCGCCGGTTCGCCGAACTGCAGCCAAGGAATGGGCTCGCCGTTTATTATTACGCGATGAGCCTGTGGAAGGGAAAACGGGCGCAAGGTGCGGACTCTGACCAGCAGCAGGTGATTGCGCTGCTGCAGAAAGCCGTTGCGCTGGATCCTACCCTAGCGCAGGCGCATGTGCAGTTGGGCAACTTGCTCGCCGATCAGCACGAATACGCGAAGTCTATCCCGGAATATCAGCGTGCCCTGGAGTTAAACGCCAATCTTCCCGATGCGCATTATCGTCTGGGCCAGGACTATGTGCACGCTGGAGAGAAAGAAAAAGCGCAGCAGGAGTTTGCGGTCTATCAGAAACTACGTGCGCAGCACCTGGCCGAGGTGGACAAAGAGCGCGCCGAGGTACAGCAGTTCGTCTATGCGCCCAAAACGCCGCCGACCGATAAACCGTAAGTCAGTAGCAGGAGACACATTCGGCTTGTGAGCCATTCGTCGACATACAGCAGGTCCATCGCGGCGAGTCTCAGCAGCAGCCGCCGCGACTTTTTACGTGGAGCTGCGGGGGTTGCGCTGGGCGCATCCCTGGTGAGCGGTAGCCCTTTCGTGCGGGGCGCGGCTGCTGCCGCCAAACGCAAGGTGATCGTGATTACCTTCGGTGGCGGCGCTCGCGATCAGGAAACGTTCGCCCCCGGCGGACAGGGGAACATTCCGCAACTGCTGAACGAACTCGCACCGCAGGCCAGCTTTTTTACCCAGGTCATGAATCAGGGCATACTGGGCCACTATGTGGCGACTGCGAGCCTGGCTACCGGCGTCTACGAAACCCTCAACAACTTTTCCGCCTTGCCGCCGGATCATCCGACGGTGTTCGAATACTTTCGCAAAGAGCTGAAGCGGCCGTCTTCGGATGCCTGGGTGGTTGCCCCCAGCAACGGATTCAACCGCATCGGAGAAAGCAATGATCGCTCGTTTGGCCCAGGAATGGGCGCCCGCGTGGTCTTGCCCAAGCATCTGCTTGCCGCGGCCATGTCTGGCAACACGGCCGACTACGCGCACCTGTTGCGTGACAATTACGAAAACCCGCTCTATACGCCGCGGCTGGCGGGCGGTGAGTTTGAACTGCAGCAACTGGAGACCATTCTTAAGCTTTCGGTCGACGACTTCCGCACGCATGCACTGACGGTTTCCAGCCCGGATGAGTTGTCGATGTACATCGCGCGCCGGCTCATGCAGCAGGAGTCACCCAGCCTGCTGTGGATCACCATGCACGATATAGATGTGGCCCACTCCGGCGCCTACTCGCTGTATGTGGACGCCATTCGGCGCACTGACCGGCTGTGCGCAGAGCTTTGGAAAACGGTGCAGACGGCACCAGAGTATGCAGGAAATACGACTCTGTTCATCCTGCCTGATTTTGGGCGCGATGCAGACGAGGACTCCGGTGGCAACGGCTTTCAGCACCATCGCACAGGAGACGCTGCCTCGCGTACCACCTGGATGATGGCCCTTGGAGCCGGCGTGCGCCAGGGCGTGGTCTACGACCACCCCATGCAGTCCATCGACCTGGTTCCAACGCTGGGGGCCATGATGGGCTTTTCTCCTGCGCGGGCTCAGGGCAGTCTGATCAAGGCATTAGTTTAAGGGGCGCTTCTCGTTCGTATGCTTCCACGCGATCTCAAGGTCGAACAGTTCGCCGGCTATCCACCCCGGGCCCGGGCACTGGTCGTGACCCACTTGCCCGCGCTGCGCCAATTGCCGCTCAGCTTTTTGCCTAGTCTGCTGCGCGAAGCGATCGATTACGATTACAAATTTCCGGCGGAGCAAACGGCCATCGAGCGGGAACTCGGCAATCTGAGTTCGCTCACTCCGGCACAATTGGGGGAATGGTTCGCTGCTTTTACGCGTGTCTCCGTGTCGTCGCATTTAGAAGGATTGGATTGGATTCAGCAACCGTCTCAGTTCGTCGAGCAACTATCCGCTTACTTATGGACCACCCATCAGCAGGATGGTTTCCGCCAGGCGGCAACGGATTATGGCGACAGGCTGCGAGCGGCCGTTCCGCCCCAGCCGCTGCCCGTGCGCCGGCTGGGGATTGCGATCATCGGCCAGGGGGTTGCTACCTACGACGCGCCTCTCTTTCGCAACCTTCGGCCGCACGGGGTGTACTTTTCCCAAATAAAGCCCGGGAACGGATTGCCATTGTTGCTAAAGGCCATGGCGGAACGGGCCAGCATGCACCCGGACCCTTACAGCCATTGGTATATCGACGGTGGAGAAGCCATGGAGCACAGCGCCGCGCTGACCAGCGTCTCGTACCAGGCGCTTGAGCCCACACGTCGCGCTTTGCTCAGCAACATGCAGGCCGAGATCAGCCGGCCGGGCATGGGACCAGAGGAGCTTCGCACGCACCTGGCCCGGTTGCTGCCGGCAGACCTGGGGATGGATAAGGCGGGCGACCCGGTGCTGGACCGCTTCCAACTCAAGTTGCTGACCGAGGGCTCTGGCACGCAGATCTTCGCCACTACCTTTGCCCAGTGGACCGCGCGCGAAGCCCTGCGCCGGTCGCAGCCGCTGAGCTTGCTGGTTCGTTTCGCGCCGCGCCAGCGGCAAAGGCCGATGAATGAATTGCTGTCGGGTAAGGAAGAATCCGCGGAGCTGGATTTGGCCGGATCCATGGTGGACGCGGACATGGCTGCGTATTATCACTGGCTGAATCAGCAACGCCTTCCAGGGTCGGAGCAATCCGCATTTCTGGCCTGGTTTGAGGGTCAGAATCAGGCCGTCGCGATTGGGCCTGCCATGCCACGGGGCACACGGTCAGATGCGCCCATTGGGCTGGATGCGCTGCTGGCTTATTTGCTGGCGTGAGTTCGGCGCAGGGCCGCCGGCTTATCTGTCGCGGAGAGTCGAGAGCGCGATGGTGAGCAACTGCCGTGCGAGTGAGTGGCGCATTATTTTCCGCTGTGCTGCCATGAGCCGGAATTTGTGCGTTGGGCAGACGATCGGCATGACCTGGTCCGCTCCGTACACCAGAAACTTGCTGCGACACAGTTCCCCGGGCAGGGCGAAACAGGTGGAGCAATAGACATCGATGTCAATGTTCATTGCTTAGCTTTCTTTTGTAAGAAGGATGAAGTCACGACGAAAGATTCTGCGCGTTTCTCGCATTGTTGAGCGTGACCTGCACGGCCAGCAGAATGGCCTGGTCGCGCTCCGTCATGGGCTCACCGCCTAGCAGACCCTTGTAGGAGTCGCTTAGTCGTTCAAGCGCGGTGATGAGATCGTGATTGCTTTGGATCACACCGCGAAACCATTTCTCCAGCTTGCCCTCTTCCTGGGACGGCTTTGCGGGTACAAACGGCAGGACTTTATGAGATCTCTTGGTTTGCTCGATCATGGAAGGCTCGATTGGCGGATAGAAGTACAGGGTCATTGAACAAAAAGACGGCGACTCTCCCGGTCCACTACCGAATCCCTCCCCCGAAAGAATCGATTTCAGAGTCTGAAGAATCGCCGCTTGATTGTGAGCATAGCGGGTCTCGCAGAATTTGCCAGAGTTCTTGCGTAATGCAGCGCCGGTTTGTGGTAATGGCTGCTGGTAATGAAGAGAATCACTCCTCAAAACAGCATGCCGGCAGCGACGACAGGTCTACCCCGAATCAGGACATAGAGAGAAAGGTTCAGAGAGGTCAGCCGGCCCATTTTGCCGGGCACACCGTGATTGACCGGTCTGTACTCTGGAAATAGACTGAAGGCCTCCAACAAAGTGAAAAGCGGGGCTGCTTAATTCGCTGACCCGAAAACCGTCGACAAACTCTCAGGAAAGTGGAAGGCTAACGAATGGACGCGAAACGATTGGTGGCAAGCCGGGTGTTGGGCGGGATGATGTGTTTGGTTGGGCTGCAGGCAGCGGCGCAAACGCAAACCTGGTATCTCGATCCGCCGCACTCGGCGGCGCAGTTTTCGGTGCGCCACATGGGCATCTCGACCGTACGCGGAGCGTTTACCAAGGTAAATGGCGTGGTTCAGGATTCGCCGGATCTCAGCAAGGCTTCCGTGAATGTGACGATCGACGCCGCATCCATCGATACCCGGGTAGAAATGCGCGACAAGGATCTCCGCAGCGATCACTTCTTCGATGTCGCGAAATATCCGACCATCACGTTTCAGTCCAAAAAGGTGGAGTCCGCCGGTGCGGGCAAGTTGAAGGTCACGGGCGATCTTACGATGCATGGGGTGACCAAAGAAGTGGTTCTTGATGTCGACGGTCCCAGTGCACCCATCAAGGACATGCGGGGCAGCCCGCGTCGTGGCCTTTCGGCGACCACCACTGTCAATCGCGCCGATTTTGGTATTACCGCGGATGCGGGCATGATCGGCGAATCGATCCCAATACAGCTGGACGTAGAACTGGTGGATAAAGCGCCCGGTGGCCCTCGGCCAGGCCCGAATGCGCCTCCTCCACCCGCCATGTAGCGTCGTGGGCTGACACGCGCCTGGGCAACGGCCGGCGCGGAAGAAAGGAACCGGGAAAGCCAACTGCAGCCGGTGAACTATCCAGCAAAACGGCCGATGACTTTGCAAGATCGCCCTTGTGAGCCGTAACGCACAGCGCCATCGTTCACGCGGGAAGCGTCACTCCAACCAGGGTGGCGCTTTCGTTCTGTAGGCCCGGGTTGGGGTGAGAGTTACCGGTCGAGTGCAGCGTATTCGAACATCTCCCGACAGAAAGCTGTCGTGAGATATGGGCAACCCCAGTCCGTTGAGGGTACTTGGGGTTTGGTTTTGGCGCGTGAGTTCAGTAACGGACAGGGCTAGCTAGTGGCGTTGGCCGACAGCCGCATGTGGCGTTTGAGTTACAGCGTATGCCGGCTTCCCGCCGGTGTTTGCTTCGCGCCGCAGGCACTGCCGGCCAATGTCACTAGGCCCCAACTTGTCATCCCTCGACTGCGCTCGGGATAACAAGTTGGGGCCTAGCTAACCCGCAAAACATGTCGTCGCACACCAAAAATAACCTAACGCGCAAGTCCACAAGGCAAAACACAGCAACAGGCTCACCGCTCCCTTCGACCTGTCGCACCAATCAGTTCTGGTGAGAAATCCGGGCTAGTGACCGAACTGACGAAGGTGATGGTCGGCGTGCAGGTATCCCCAGCGCAGCCAATCGGCCGCGCTCATCTTTCCGAATATTCCGTGGGGCAAACAGGGGAACGGTAAGTCGCGTTTGAATCGTTCCACCGTCAGGAGCAGGGCTGCGTGGTCGAGACCAAAGTCACCGGGCGGCGTGCCCCCTTTGCCTTGCTCCACCTCAGGCAGTGTGGGAACTCCTTTGGGCCACTTCATCGGGGTTTGCAACGCGAACCACTTCATCACTTTGGGGAGCGGTACGCTACGACCCGGGCCGGTTGATTTTCGTCCCAACGCAACCTGGTAGGCATCGTTAAGATGGCAGATCGCCTGCTGCACGGACATGGAACCCCACAGCGCCTTGTCTGCTTCGGTGAACTGCGCCAGGCGATCCAGAAGTTCCCGCTGATCTGTCAGGTTCCCCAGTGTTTTCAAGCAAACGTCTCTCAACGGCCCGCTATTTTTTGTTTATCCGGTGGCAGACGGAATTCTTCTTACCGGCAATCGAATCAGAAGAGAAGGTGGTGGAGCGGCCGGCCGCGTCCCACCAGATGTACTCGGCAGCCGCATACCGTGCGCCAGAGCCGGAACTTACATTGG
Organism: uncultured Acetobacteraceae bacterium; assembly: GCA_964657465.1. Classification (GTDB taxonomy): domain Bacteria; phylum Acidobacteriota; class Terriglobia; order Terriglobales; family Acidobacteriaceae; genus PALSA-350. Next base: position 24,520 of record CAZZVD010000023.1, read on the forward strand.
CGAAGATCATGGAGACGCCATGCACGGGAACAACAGCCAGGCTGTTGCCGGCGCCATTCAGGTACTGTACGCCGAACGGGCCGGCGGGCAGCCCCATGGCCGCTGCTTGCGCGTCGCATCGATATTGAATGGTCTGCCGGGTGATGGGTTGCGATCCGTCCAGATGGAGCGTCAACTCAGTGGCCGGCGCCAGGGTGCTGCACGCCAGCGCGCCTGCGACGGTTACGATCGCTCTACTCAAGCTCTGCATACCAGGCCTTCACTTTCTCTTGTACCCACGCCATTAGGAACCCACCGCCACCACGAAGTACTGCGCATGTTCTGTTCCGGGATTGTGAACGCCATGCAACTCACCCGAGTGCACAAAAGCGGCGCCGCCTGGCCCGATCACCGTTGTTTTGCCCGCGATGGTGACCGCGAGCGAACCTTTCATCATGAGGAAAAGCTCTTCGTGCTCGTGCTGGTGGGGCGGATGTGGCTCACCACCCGGGCCTAACGTGGTTTCGTGTACCTCGAAGTGATCATGGGAGTGGGTGGTTCCATCGAGGATCGGCCGCGTTTCGTTTTGTCCATTTTGCTTTACGGGAAGCTCACTGTACGGCTTGATGAACGAAGCAAGTCCCGAACCGTCGGCTGCGAAAGCCCTGGATGCGGTCAGCAGGGTGACTGTCTGCAGAAGCGACCGCCGGGTCGCCCATGGTGCGTTCATGCAATGCCCTCTTCTTCTTTGCCGCAGGCGCCTGCTACCGATCGCCGCCGACAGCGTTGTTATAGCCCTTTCTTCCCGTCGAAGGCAAGACGTGTGAGCGCGGGTCGACAAGCAAAGAGTGCGTGTCGCTGTTAAGATCGTCGGGAATAAAAACGGACGGGGGCACCATGTCTTATTCACCGAATCGACGCAGTTTTATTATTGCCAGCGGGCTGACCGCGCTGGCTTCCACCAGGGCGTTTGGCGCAAGCGACACGCTGCGCATCGGCGTGATCGGCGCCGGCGGCCGCATGAGAAACCTGCTGGATGCTGCGGACGCTTCGGGCACCCCGTTTGAAATCGTCGCAGTCAGCGACGTGTATGGGCCGCGCCGCGACGAAGTGAAGGAACGCTCGAAAGGCCTGGCCACCACCCACCTGGACTACCACGAAGTGCTGGCGAAGGATATCGATGCGGTGTTGATTGCTGCTCCCGATCACTGGCACGTCCGGATGGCCTGCGACGCCCTGGCGGCGGGCAAAGACGTCTACCTGGAAAAGCCGGTAACGCACACGATTGAAGAAGGCGCGACGCTGGCGAAGGCCGTGCATGGCAGCAAACAGGTCTTGCAATGCGGTATGCAGCAGCGCAGTTGGACTCACTTCCGCAATGCGGTTGATTTAATCCAGGGCGGCAGCCTCGGCCGCGTAACCCAGGTAAGGACTTACTGGTGGCAGAACTACTCCAGAGGCAGTTGGGTGCCCAAGCCCGTGGATGTGCAATTGCTGGATTGGAAGATGTGGCTGGGCGGCGCGCCTGAGCAGCCGTTCAGCCTGGAGAAGTTTTATCGCTGGCGGTGGTTCTGGAGCTTCGGAGGCGGCGCCATGACTGACCTGTTCGCACATTGGATCGATGTCGCCCACTGGGCCATGAAGTCGGACGAACCCAAAGAGGCGCAGATGCTGGCAGACAAGTATGTGTTTATGGATTGGGAATGTCCGGACACCATCCAGGCAGCGCTTCGCTATCCTGGCTGGGATGTTGTGTATGAGGGCAACATGAGTTCCTCGATTGACGATGGCGGCCTGGAATTCCGTGGAACGGAGGCTACGCTCAAGATCACCCGATCGGGCTTTGAGATCTATCGCGAGGGGTTGAAGGGTACACAGAATCCGGTGCTGAAGGAAGTGAGTTTTGTCGACGGGACCACCACGCACATGCAAAACTTCTTCGATTGCGTGAAGAGTCGCAAGCAGCCGAACGCACCGGTGGAGACTGGGATCGCCGCCGCTCGTGCAGGGCATATCGCCAACCTGGCTTACAAGCACACGGGACAAATTTCCTGGCCGCCTAAGAACAGCGCATAGCTGGCCAAGCCCGGCATGCAAAACCCCATGCAGGCCAAATGGTTGCGTGGGGTTTTTGTTTGCGATCTCTACCGCGCATTCGGCAACAGTCCCTGTTCGACCAGGACCGGCGGGTGGCGGTGGTGTGTAACCTGCTCGTAGGCATACGCCCAACCCAGCAAATCGCCATCCTTCCAGGGGCGTGCTGAGATCTCCAGGCCGAATGGCAATCCGTCTGGATAGAAGCCTCCTGGCAGTACAACGGCTGGCACGCCGATCATATTTACCCACGCGGTGTCGCTGTGCGGACCACCACTGATCTTTCCATCCTGCGGCATCGTCTCGTCGGGAGGAGGCATCTGGATTGCGGGGTAAACATATCCGTCCAGATGCAGGCGATCGAGCGTACCGGTATAGGCAGCAAGCATCTGGCGCCGCGGGCCCAGGTAGTTCTCTTCCGCGTGCGCATCGGTTTCGAGTGTCGCCTGGCTGACGGCGGGCATACCTTCCACAGCATCACTGTCATTGCCGTTGAGAATTACATCCGGCAACGGGGAGCCTGTCACCTGCTGGTACTCCTCCGCTGAGTGGTATTGTGAAGGGCCGAACGCCGCCAGAAACTTTTCTGTTCCTTCACGAATATAGGCAAGCGTGCAGACGCGTGAGGCCGTGTCCTGAAAACTGTCCGGAAGGATTGATGGATCGAAGACGACCTCTGCTCCCGCTGCGCGCAGGCCTTCCAGCGCTTTCATGAACGCGGCTCTTGTCTCTGGCCGCAGCGGCAACTGCGCCTTCTGCTTAGCCGCTGCCGCCAGTTCGGGCGATAAGTTTGCCGGCATGCCATGGAAAGGCGTACCCGCGCCATCGAGAATGAATGCCGGTACGCCCAGGCGTTTTCCTTTAAGCGCGTCGGCCTTCAGATACCGGGTGTAGGGCCCTGGCTGTGCTTTGGCATTTGCGCCGGCGGTGCGGAAATCCTGTGCGTCTTCCCCGGCCATCACATCGAGCGCAGTGGCTGCATCAGAAACGTTGCGCGCTATCGGACCCGTGTTGTCGAGCAGCCAGTCGAGCGGTGCAATGCCCGTGATGCTCACCAGGCCGCGGGTGGGGAATACGCCCACTACCGAGCTGGTAGCCGCGGGCATACGGATGGAGTTGCCGGTGTCTGTGCCGTTCCCCAGCACCGCGAAATTTGCGGTGACGGCGGTCACCGTACCTCCCGATGATCCGCCGGGGCTGAAGCGCACGTCGTAGGCATTCCCGGTGCGGCCAAAGGCGGTGCTGCGGTTGGTATCGCTGGCCGCGAAGTCGGGCATGTTGGTTTGCCCCAGGATCACGGCGCCGGCAGCACGCAGTTTTGCCACAATCGTCGCGTCGCTGGGGGCGATCAGTTCATGCCCCGGGATCTTGTAGCCTTGCCAGCCGTCGGTAGTCACTAGTCCCTGCACCGAGGTGTTCGCCTTGAGAAGGATCGGTATACCCCAAAGCGAGCTGTGGGGCGCGGGTTCGGCATCCTCATGGGCCGCCGTCGCCAGGGCGCCCGCTTCGTCCACGTTCTGCACCGCGCGGTAGATGCCGTTGTATCGTGCGATGCGCGCCAGGTACCAGTGCACCACTTCGGTCACCGTGTACTTGTGGCTGCGGTACATCGCCTGTAACTGGGGGATCGTAACCTCAAGCAGGTCCTGATCCATGGCGTTTTGTTTGCCGGCCGCTTGTGCGGGCAGGCAGCAAGCGGCGCCGGCAGCGAGCAGGAGCAGGGGGCGAGCAACATGCAAAAAGAGCGTCCAGCGGATGGTCACGTAGCCTTTATCCTCTTAGCGCAATTGGATCAAACGAGCGAACTGGTGCTTTTGAGCATATGGCTTTTCTGCTTCGGTGGCCAATAGAACCCGGTGGCATGCGGGGCCGGACTTACCCGCTGCATGCCCGCGGCAGTGGCAAGCTACAATCGCTTCGGGGCTGCGACCAGGGCCTGTCTGGAGATATTGTGCGTCGAACGGTTCGCTATTCTCTGCTGCTGACTTTGATCACCTCCGTGCTGCTTGTGGGCTGCACTTCGGCTTATTACAAGACGATGCAGACCCTGGGCAAGGAAAAGCGAGACATCCTGGTGCAGCGCGTCAAGGATGCGCGCAAAGATCAGGAACAGACCAAGCAGCAGGTGCAGACCACGATGGAATCGTTCCAGGCGCTCACCGGATTTCAGGGTGGCTCGCTGGAGAAATCCTACAAGCGCTTGAATTCGGATTACGAAAGCGCGAATGCCCAGGCGGAGAAGCTGCACGACAAGGTGCAGTCCATCGACCAGGTGAGCAACGACCTGTTCAAAGAGTGGCAAGGGGAAATAAATGCCATGGGCGACGCAAAGTTGAAGGCCCAGGATACCGTCTTGTTGCGTACCGCCAAGACCCGCCAGGCCGTTTACATGCGCTCGATGCGGCGCACGGAAGATCAGATAGCGCCTGTGCTGAAAGCATTTCGCGACCAGGTACTCTTTCTCAAACACAATCTGAACGCACGCGCCATCGGCTCGCTGAAAGGCACCAGCATCACGCTGCAGGGCGACGTGGCCGATCTCATTCAGAGCATCGATGCTTCCAGCCAGGAGGCAGATAAGCTCATCTCTTCGTTGGCGGCGACTGACAAACAGGAATAAGTGGCATAGGTATAATTGCGCGACTCTTTATTGTGAGAAACACGTTGTGAGGAAAGCCATGCCCCCAGCTACCGAAGCTACCGTAACGCCTGAACGCATCCTGCAGTTTGCCTGGGGGTATGTTCCTCCGCTGATTTTAGAAGCAGCGATTCGCCACCGCATCTTCGACGTGCTGGATAGCGGACCAAAAACGATCACCGAGATGAAAGCTGCCACGGGAGCCTCGCAGCGTGGTTTGACCGCCGTGATGAACGCGCTGGTAGGCCTCGACTTTCTGGATAAAGATCACAGCGGTCATTATTCGCTCACGCCGGAAAGCTCTGCATTTCTGGTCAGCACCAAGCCCAGCTTCCAGGGTGGGTTTATTCGTCACTGCAGCAAACAACTGATTCCCAAGTGGCTTGAGTTGAATGAGATTGTCGCCACTGGCCGCCCGGCGGCGGCCGTGAACCAGGAGGGACCCGGGAGCCACTTCTTTCAGGAGCTGGTGAATGACATTCTTCCCATGAGCTTTCCTGCGGCGCAGGTCCTTAGCCGGCACATCCTCGCCCACACCGGTGACGCGCCGGTTTCCCTGCTCGATCTTGCCGCGGGCTCAGGCGTGTGGGGCATCGCCATGGCGCAGGCTTCGGAGAAGGTGCGCGTGACCGCGTTTGACTGGCCTGAAGTGATTCCGGTCACCCGCAAGACGGTCGAAAGCTTCGGTCTCACCAGCCGCTTCACATTCATCGAGGGCGATCTTCTGCAGGCTGGTTTTGGTGGTAATCATACCGTCGCTACGCTGGGACACATATTGCATAGCGAGGGTGTCGAACGCAGCCGCGCTTTACTGCGCAAAACGTTCCAGGCGCTTGCCCCTGGAGGCACGATTGCGATTGCAGAATTTCTCGTCAATGCAGAGCGCACCGGACCCATAACCGGGCTGTTCTTTGCGGTGAACATGCTGGTGAATACCGATAACGGTGACACCTATTCCTTGGAAGAAATCAGCAAGTGGCTTACCGAAGCAGGATTCATCGATGCCCGCACGCTGGATGCTCCAGGACCGTCGCCGATGATCCTGGCGACTAAGCCGTGATCACTGGCACGTCGATCGTTGCACGTAGTCGCTGATCAGCCGAAGCTTCCCGTACGTGCGCGCCACAAGGCTCCGGCAAGAGGATCGATCGCATGCCCCGGAGCACTTGCCCTGGGGAATTCGTTCTGCACGGCTGCGATGAGTGCCTGGCGAACCGGTGGCACATTCTCGAGGATGCTGCCGGTGTAGGCGATGGGTGGCGTCCACTCCTGTTCAGCGGCACCGGCGCGAAGCCGTCTCATCACCAGGCGTACCAGGTAGCCGAGTTCCTCTCCCTGCTGGCGCAGCACAGTCGAGGCGATCTCGTCACCGTCATCGGCACATTGCAGCACCACTTCGGTGAGTTTGGAAAAATCCGGCGGGGGGATCGCGTTAGCGAAACCTACCAGCTCACCGATCGAAGCAAGCTGCCAAAAGTCCAGCACGGCATCCCATAACCTGGTAGGACGCCCTTCGTCCCGAGCGAGAAAAATGGCTCGCAGGCTTTCCAGGCCGATCCTGTAGCCCGATCCCTGGTCGGCTAGTGCGGGACCCCAACCGCCTGCCGGCACCAGCTTACCGGTTTTGCTACGGCCCACCACATTCGATCCAGTGCCCGCCATCACCAGTACACCGCTCTGGCCAGGGAACGCCGCGTCCAATGCGATCTCTACATCGCCGAGGATCAGCAACGCGCCGCCAACGCGGGCGCCGATCGATTCGCGCAGCCACTCGGTTACCAGGCTGACACTCTCGCCAGCGGTGCCCACGCAGGTGCGCGTGACCTGTTGCATCGTGATGCCCGTGCGGGCGGTGAGCTCGGCCAGGGCTGCATCGAGATTTTGGCTTGCCGTCTGCGCATCCGTGCGCATGCGTTTAATCGTGCCCGTGCGCACTCTGGCCAGCTCCCGGGTTTCGTCAGCAAGGACGTAGTCCGTCTTTGTTCCGCCGGAATCAATCGCCAGGAAGAGGCTCATGTTACGTTGCGCTCCGCGGATGTGGGACTGGCCGCCTTATGCAGCTTCAAAGCGAGCCTCGATCTCTTCAAGCGTCTTGCCTTTTGTTTCTGGGAGGAAGAAGGCAGCGGTGATGAGGTAAACCAGGGTGAATCCGCAGAACAGAAAGAACATCATGGAGTAGCCATACTTGCCCACGACCGGCAGAAAGATGCCGGCCAGGGTGGTCGAGACCAGCTGATTGATCACCAACGCGATGCTCATGCCGTTGGACCGGATGCGGGTTGGCATCAATTCTGACAGCGCCAGCCAGACGCACACGCCCGGGCCGAGTGCGTAGAACGCGACGAACCCATATAGGCCGATGGCTACCAGCCAGCCGTGGGTGGCATCCGGCACCGGTCCGATATAGGCGTGCTCGATGGTGAGCGGCGCGGTGCGGGCAGCATCGAGATCGACCAGCGGATTACGAAAGAAAGCTTCCACTTTGCTGGCCGGCAAGCTGCTCGTGCGGTCGATCGGCACCGGCAGTTCGCCCGCATCGCCCACGCGGATGGCATGGGTGGTGGCTGAGAATCCGCCGTAACTGTAGATCACCGATAGTGACAGGCGCTGCCCGGCAAAGCCGTTGCCAGCGCCATGATTGGCAAGCGCAGGACTGGCAAGCAGATGTTGCGCTTGCTCCGGATCCATGTGCAGTAACAGTGTCTGATCGGGTTTGACCATTGCCTGGATCGCGCTCCCCACGTCCACGCGATTCTTCTCTGTGCGTAGAAACATGAAGCCGACAAATAGCAGGCACACGATAATGCCAGAGGTGCCAAGGGTCAGCAGAAACTTTCGCCCTTTGCGGTCGACCAGCGTCATGCCTACGATCGTGACCAAAAAGTTTGTCAAGGTGAAGAGTACATAACCCCAGTGAGCCTGCAAGTCGGAGAGACCGCTTTGCAGCAGGATGTCGGTGTTGTAGCCGACAATGGAGTTGATGCCGGTCGCGGTGTTGCAGAACAGGATGATGCACGCGAGCACGAAGGGAATAACGTACTTGCGTCTCAACAGGGAGTCTTTGATCGCCGTAGCAGAAGACGTTTTTTTTGTGGCGAGTGAGGTGTGCTCCATCTCCTCTAATTCGAGCGTGGCCTGTTCATTGCTGCGCGATCGTAGCAATGCCTGAAAGGCCGATTCTTTTTTCCCGCTTTTGAATAGCCAACGGGGCGATTCCGCCACGAACAGGCTGCCCACAACGAACAATATTCCGGGTGGCATCGACATCCAGAAGATCCGCCGCCATGCCTGGTCTTTTACGGTGAAAAACTCTGCAGCAGAGGTCGAAGCCGCCATGCCTGCCACGCGGTAGCTGTAGTAAATGCCGATTGCGGCCGCGGAAAAAATGCCCAGGGTCAGCAGCCATTGGAACGCGCCTGTGCCTTTGCCTCGATCGCCTGCCGAAAGGCACTCTGCCAGGTAGAGCGGAACCACGATGCCGACCAGGCCTCCGCTGATCCCCTGCAGCAGGCGCCCAAGAAAGAGGGGAGTGAAGCCGTGAGAGAGGGCGATCACGGGGATGCTCAGTACAAAGATGGCCCCGCTGATGACCATCAGAGGCTTTCGTCCCAACCAATCGGCCAGCAGCCCGGCGAAGAGAGTGGAGATCACACTCCCCAGCAGGACGGCCGCCACAATGATGGAAAGTTGGCTGGCGTTCAGCCCGGAGGTTGCTTCCAGGTAAGGTAAGGCGCCGCCGATGATGCCTACATCCACCCCGTAGAGCAATCCGCCCAGGCCCGCTACCAGCAGAAGAAGGCGATTGTAAGTTTGGATGGAACGAGCGTCGGCAACGGGCATTATCACGACCCTGTAGGCGGATTGAACTCCAAATCAGTAGAGTAACCCGTTAGATGGGTTTCAGCCGCAAAACTGTGGAGACAGGTGGCTGTGACGGCGGGTGCAAGCGACATCTTTGTGGTGAGGGGAGAGTTGGATGTTGGGCTCTGTGAATTCCCACATCTCCCGACTGGAAAACGTCGTGAGATATGGGGCACCCC
>CAZZVD010000024.1:0-32207 GCA_964657465.1 uncultured Acetobacteraceae bacterium
CGACTCCGGCGTACGTGGGTTGAAGATGACGTTTTTCCGATGTTTTTAGTAAGTCCAGTGAGAACGTTTGCAGGGCTTCGCCCGTCATATTCAGCCCACGTGCGCCGGAGTCGGCGAACATGGTGCGGATACCGCAAATCAAGGGAACTAACCTGGCGGACTCGGGACCCGCAATGGGGCACCCGTCCAGGGAGTAGGGCATTGTGATCGGAAGCTGAGGCTTGTGGTGAGCAATCCGGGCTAGCTGTGCGGCCTAGGTAGGGATTCCCAACGCAATGCAGAACGTACTGGATCTCACATCGCCTGCACGCGCACGAAGCGGCTGCAGGCTGCTAAATGCACCGCCGGAAGGATCCTGCGCCGAAAACCAGCTCCGGGCCCTTCCGTCGATGCTTTTAGCTGAACATGGCTCCACTTAGAAGTAGAACTTCCCTGCTAACTGGATCTGCCGGGAGCTGTTTCCGAACGAACCCGTGGGAACTCTGCCAAAGTTGCCCCCGGTTCGGTTGCCACTGGAGTCAAAGCTCTGGTCGCCAAAATTCGCGTCCACCGAGCCAAGGTTGGGATGGTTGAGAGCGTTGAACATCTCCATCCGGATCTGAGCATTGTACCGATCGCCAAACCGGGTGTTCTTGGTAAGGGAGAAGTCGAAGTTTTGCGAGTTGGCGTTGTGCACCCACGAGAGCGCGCGGGGTGCGTTTCCGATCGTATAAGGCGCGGGCTTGGAGAAATCCTGCCAGTCGAATGCTTTGAAGGCGCCGCTCCCAGTATGAGTTTGCTTCTGGTTCCATGCGGGACGTTGCCCCAGCGTGAAAATCGTCGCCGCCGTAGTTCCGTTATCGAACGAGCCCAGGACAACCGGGTTGCCTGTTGACCAATTCTCAATGCCCGCCACCTGCCAGCCATTGATCAACAGGTTCGCACCCTTGCCTGCGCTGTTCAGAAAGGCCTTGCCCCGGCCAAATGGAAGCTCATAGATCGCACTGGAAACAACCTGCAAATTAACGTTCTGCGCGCCTATGCCCCATTCTGCTTTCGGGTTGTATTGGTCGGCGTATGTCTGGCTGGCCGGCCCCAGGTAATTGACGGACGAGGCCGCGTTGTCGTATTCCCGGCCGGCAGTGAGCGCGAAGGTAACCGCCAACCCGTTGGACATCTACTTGTTCGCCCTTGCGGTAAATGCATTAAAGGTAGAGGAAGAGCCGGGCTTACGGAAGCTGGACACGCCGTCATACTGCGGCCACTTACGCAGCAGTTTGCTGGCCTGAATCCTGGGCTGCGCAAGATCCGATCCGGGCGTGGTGATCACGTTGTAGAACGGATTCGCCACCTGCGTATTTTGCAGTGCTGCGCCCTGGCTCAAAAAGCTGGTGGGCAATTGGTCATATGGTTTTCCAGGATCCCCGTTGATCAGATAAATACCACGGTTCCCCAGATATCCCAGTTCCACAATCAGGTTACCGGGAAACGCATACTGCATATTGGCGTTCCACTGGATCGTGTATGGGGACCGGTGAGAGTCAAAATAGGATTGACCAATCCCGGCGCCGACGTCAATCGATTGCACGCAAGTGGCGACCGCGAGGCAAGCCGGGTTCTTGCCCTGCGGCAGGTTAAAGCCACTGGGAAATGGATTCGACAGATCAAACACAGGCGCTGTTTGCTGGTTATTGAAACTAGTCGCCAGGTTGGTTTGGCTGGTGAATCCCTCAATCCCTGGGGCGCCACTGGTGCCGGCTGCCTGCAGCGCCGAAGGTTGATAGACGAGGCCAAAGCCAGAACGCACGACCAACCGGGTCATCGGGTTCCAGGCGGCGCCGAGACGCGGACCGAAGTTGATCCAATTGGTGGGCGCCTGGTGGCGGCCGTACTGAGCACCGGTCCGGCCCACGAGTACCATCTGTCCTTTAAGGTTGGCGCAGTTCGGGCAGCCGGGGCTTGCGGCAACCTGACCCTGCAGCGGCGAAGTCGCGCTCGAGTTCCAGTACGACAACTGGTTACCCTTCTCCACGCGCGGGATCTCAGCGTCCCACCGAAGGCCCGCGTTCACCGTCAACCTCGAGCTAAGCTTCCAATCATCCTGCACATAGAGCGCCAGATAGCCGCTGGTTGAAACGACGGAGGGTTCGTTCGGTTGATCACCGCTGTTAGGTAGGCCCAGCAGCAGAGAAGCAATCGGATTGCCGGTACCATCGTTGCTTTGCGGACTTAACTGGGTCCAACTGGTATTGGAAGAGAAGGTGCCCGTCGGGTAAGCGTATTGGTAGAAATCCAGCAACAACGCGCGATATTCGCCGCCCACCTTGATACTGTGGCCGCCAAGAATCTTAACCAGACTCCCGTTCACGTCCTGCGCTACTGGGTTCTCCTTCAGAGCAACGTAACCATCTGTCCCCAAATCTGAAAAGCTGTTGGAGAAACTGAAACTCGGGAAGACATTTCCCAGGCCGCCCTCCGCCTGGTCAGCCAGGGATTGAGGAAACCCAAGACTCGTCAGTTGAAATCCCTTCGAGGGGAAGGGTGTGCGCAGCACTTTGGATTTCGAATAGCCGTAGCGAAACTCGCCCAGCAGTGTCGGCGTAAAGTTTATCGTGTTGTTGAATGACCCACTTAATGCGGAAGAGTGAGCTGGGCCGTTGTAGCCGCCGGGAGATGCAGCGTTGCCATAGTCATTCAATGGCGCACTGTCATTCGAAAATTGCGAGAACCGAAGGAACGCATGCCACTTGGTCGTGATGTCGTGGTCCACCCGCGTGTCGTAATGCCAGTAATTATTCAGGCTGGAACCCACCTGAAGGAAATTCCCTGTCGATTGCGGCGTAGCCCCAGGGACGTTGGGTGCAGGGTAATAGGCCAGGGCCGCCTGTGCAATCTTTGAACCGGGCGTCGCCAGCAGGCTCGCGGGAATGATGTTCCCTGGAAAAGGATCGCGGGCATACCCCGTCGTTCCATCCGCATTGGTGACCGGATGTACGGAGTAAGGATTGTAGATCTTCCCCGGAATATCTGAAAAATCGCCCGTCAGCCACTGCTTGTTGGGCACGGTATAGTGGTTCGCCGATGCGTTGGATTGGCGTGAATTTTCAGAGTCGAAGAAGAAAAAGCTCTTGTTATGACCGTTGTAAAGATGGGGTAATACGATCGGTCCGCCGATTGTGCCCCCGGTCTGGTAACGGTGCGCATCTGGCTTGACAGAAGTCTTATTGCTGCCAAAAGGCAACGCATTCAACGGTGTCGCTTCGGCAAACTCAAAGAACGTGCCGTGTAACTGGTTGGTGCCCCCCTTGGTGATCAAGCTGATGGTTCCCCCCGAGAAACGCCCGTACTCGGCAGGCAAGACACTCGTCTGCACATTCACTTCCTGCACAGAATCGACGATAGGTTGGTACGCGCTTGAATTGTTACCGACGTTGTTTTCCGGCAGGATGTTCGTCATGCCGTCAATCAGCTGCTCGTTGTTGCCATTGCGGCTGCCGCCGATGTGCGGCGTCGAAGCATTGCCGGTGTTGTTCACGCCGGGCACCAAAAGCGCGAAATCGAACGGATTTCGTCCGTTATCCGGAAGATCGAGTATTTGTCGCGCCTGGATGGTTTCTCCGACACTCGAGCTATTCAGATCGAGCGCCTGGGTGGTGGCGGTTACCTGGACAGTCTCCGAAGCGTTACCGACCGACAACGTAAACAGGACAGCGCGTGTTTGCGCTACGTCGACAGTGATGTTCTCCTGTCGTTCGGATCGAAAGCCTTTGGCCTCCACCGTGACCGTATAAGTACCCGGCGGAACGAAGGGCAGTTGAAAACGGCCCTCATTATCCGTAATGAGCTGGTGATTCTCATTCGTCGCGCTATTGGTGATGGTGACGGTAGCAGCCGCAACGGTAGCTCCCGTGCTGTCTGTAGTTGACCCCGCTATGGTGCCGGTAGGAGTCTGGGCCAGTGCAAGTCCGCCCACACAGGAAATGACGATCAACCAGCAGAGACGCCGGATTTTTTGCATGCTGCCTCCTTGATTTCCCAATGGGTGGATGAAAGCGCCTATGAACTCGGCTCGGCTGCTTCCTGTCCTGACCCAACGGCGTCCCTGGTACCGCTATCAAGCGGCTATTAAATGATAGCGATATCATGAGACGTGAAAGTAGTACGTGCGCGAAAGCATTGCTGTCAAGCCTAATTTTATTTTGGAAATGTACCGGCACCGGGGAATGCTTCTGCTACAAATGGTATCGATAACTTCGGGGCAGCACCTTGGCGCACAATAACCCGGCTCATCTTCTGGTTTATGACGTTGGCGGAAGCCACATGACCGCCGGGCTCTGCCAATTGGAATCGATGACCCTGTTGCAGTCCGCGGTTGCGCCCTTGCCCGATGACATCACAAGCCGAGCGTTCATCCTCTTACTCGATCAGCTTTCCGGACAACTTACCAATGGACTTACCCGGATAGCCGGCGCTTCTTTCGCTTTTCCTGCCCCGTTCGATTACAGCGATGGGACAAGCCGCATGACTCACAAGCTCAAAGATCTGTACAACGTAAACCTGCGCAACGTTTTGGCGGAGCGACGAGCGTGGCTACCCGAGCAAATCTCATTTATTAACGATGCCGACTCAGCCCTGTTGGGGGAAGCCGGTGCTGGAGCAGCCGTCGGCGCGGCCAAAGTGGCCGGTGTCATGTTGGGTACGGGTATAGGCTTCGCCTTCTCGATCGATGGGAACCTGGACGACGGCTCCCATGGCATATCGCCCGACAATGAAATCTGGAACCTGCCATTCCAGGGCGGCATCGTGGAAGATCTGCTCTCGTCCCGCGCCATCGAGCGGCAGTATGCGGCCCGTACCGGGGACCGTCAATCCGTGGCAACCATCGCGTTGCGCGCCTCCACCGAGGCGGCGGCCAGCCGGGTCTTTGAAGTGTTCGGCCGCAATCTCGGTCAGGCCATCTCCGAGTACGTCGAACCATTGCATCCGGAAGTCATCGTGTTCGGCGGCGGCATTTCTCGTTCGTCCCACCTATTTCTCCCTGCAGCGCGCAATGAATTGAACAATCCGAAGATGAACTTGGTACCATCGGTCCTGTTCGAGAGGGCGCCACTGCTGGGGGCTGCGCTGTATTGGCAAAAGTGTCTCGCCCGATCGGTCCCCAGCCACTCTGTCTAGGTCACAGATGCGGAACCAGACACTCATCGCCGCGCTCGTTCTTGGCTTCGCCGCTCCGTGCGCGTGGGGTTTGCCCACGGCTTGCCGCGGTCCCGAAAAACTGGAGTCGGACCTGGCGACCCATCCCTCGGCCAAAGCCTGGGGCGCTCTGGGAGCCTGGTTCGGCGAGCGGGAACAATTCTCCTGCGCCCTGCCTGCCTTCCGGTCGGCGGTTCACTTGGAACCGCAATCCCCGGAACTGCGCTACCTCCTCGGAGTTACCTATTACGCAGCAGGAAATGCGGAACCGGCGATTACCGAACTGAAGCGATCGGTCGCACTCAATCCTCGAGACCCACGACCGCAACTAGCCCTGGGCAGCGCTTTGAATCGGGTGGGACGAGAAAGCGAAGCCGAAGCCGCATGGAAGAAGGCCTTGCAGCTGGACCCTTCCTCGGTTACCGCGTTGGACTGGCTGGCAAAAGCATGGATTGCACGGCGCCAGGATGCCGAGGCCATCGACCTGTTGCGATCCGCTCCATCGGATGAGGACCTCACGCTCGATCTATCTCTCGCCTACGACGATGCCGGCCGGCCCGACGACGCAGTGGCTGTTCTGGAGAGTGCGCTCAATCGCCAACCCGGTTCCCTGCGCCTCGCGGTGGCACTGGCGACCGTGCTGGCCCGTGGGCATCAATACGAAAAAGCGATCGCCACGTTGCAACCAGCGATCGCAGCCAATCCCGGCAACCAGGCCGCCGGATTGCTCTCCCTGCGCCTCCTGGTGCTGAAAGGCGACTATGAAACCGCTCGCCCATTGGCGCAGCGGCTGTTGGCGGCAGAGCCCGGTAGTTTCGATGCTCTCTATCTTTCCGGGCTGCTGGAACGCGAGGCGCAGCAGTATGCAACGGCCAGCCAGCATCTGGGTCAGGCAGTGGCCATCGATCCGCGCCATTACGACGCACGTTACAACCTCGGCGTGGTGCTGGCACACATGCAGCAGCCGCAAGCAGCACAGCAACAGTTGCAGACAGCAATCCAGCTCGACCCCACCCAGGCGGAAGCTTACTTTCAATTGGCCCAGGTTCTGCGTGCTCTCGGCCATCGCGAAGAGGCCACGGCCCAACTGGCTGTGTACCGGCAGAAAATGCTGGCAGCGTCGCAACGCGACCTTTCGCGAACGAAAGCCAGTGAAGCCGCGCAGGCGCTGAAGTCAGGCGACGCGGTGCGGGCCGCGGGTCTTTACCGGGAAGCCATTGCCGCCGATGCGCAAAGTGCCGAGTTGCGCTACAAGCTGGCCATGGCGCTCGACCAGGCGGGGAGCCAGGACGAGGAACGAACCGTTCTCGAAGAAGCAATTGCGCTGCAGCCGCAGAACCCCGAGGCGGAAAACCAGCTCGGCATGGTGGAGGCGAAGCGCGGTCAGGCGGCTGCAGCAGAACAGCACTTTCGACGCGCCCTGCAGATCGCTCCCGGCTTCGCCGATGCATCCATCAATCTCGGCGCCCTGCTGGGACAGCAGGGCAAGGACAGCGAGGCAGAACAGCAGTTTCGCGCCGCGCTGTCAGCGAACCCGCGTTCCGTTCCGGCATGGACCAACCTGGCGGCAACGTTGGCCAGCGAAGCGCGCTTTGCGGAAGCGCGCTTCGCCGCCCAGAGCGCCACCCGGATCGATCCCTCCGACCCATCTGCCCTGCAGCTTTTGCGGCTGTTGCCTGCGAGCACTGCAGAGCGGCCCGCTCCTTAAGGGAACGCGTTGGCAAATCGATGACGATCCGGTCGAACCAACCCATGGCCCGCTTCCCCTCTCGCCGGCGCTTCTTGCAAACAATGCTTGCGGGCTCATCCTGCCTGGTTGAACCGCGCCTGGCGAGCGCGGTCAGCGGCTTTGGCGCCCCCCCGCTGCCGGCATTTTCTACATTCACCGATGTGGCCGCGCAGGCCGGCCTTACGCAACCGCTGCTGTACGGAACACCCGGCGAGGTGACCTATATAGTCGAGTCGATGGGCGGCGGCTGCGCCTTCTTTGACTTCGACAACGACGGCTGGATGGATATCTTCCTGCTGGGGGGACGCCGGCTGGAGAATGTGCCCGCGGGCGCGGGAAACCGCCTCTACCGCAACAACCGCGACGGAACCTTTACGGATGTGACCGCACATTCCGGCCTTGCCGACCCGGGCTGGGCTACCGGCGTTTGCGTCGGCGACTATGACAATAATGGCTGGGAAGACCTCTTTCTCACCTACTACGGCCATAACCGTCTCTATCGCAACAACGGGAACGGTACGTTCACCGACGTAACTGCCCGTGCCGGTCTGCTGCATGCCGGCTACCGCTTTGGCACGGGTTGCACCTTCCTTGACTTCGATCGCGACGGGCACCTGGATTTATTCGTTGCCAACTACGTGGACTTTGACCTGGACCATGCGCCCAAACCAGACGTGCACGTCGGCACCTGCTCGTATGAGGGCATCCCTGTATATTGCGGTCCACGGGGGTTGAAGGCTCCGCGTCATGCTCTCTACCGCAACAATGGGGACGGCTCGTTTAAAGACGTATCCGTCTCTTCCGGCATCGCGGCCGTTTCCTCTTCCTATGGCATGAGCACAGTTGCGTTTGATGCCGACGAAGACGGCTGGCCCGACATCTTTGTCGCCTGCGACTCGTCGCCCAGCCTGCTGTTCATGAACAACCACGACGGAACATTTCGCGAAGAGGCCTTGAGCCGCGGACTCGCCGTGAGCGGCGAAGGGCAGGAGTTGGGCGGTATGGGCGCCGCGCTGGGTGACTACAACCTGGACGGCCACTCCGACCTCTTTAGAACTCATTTTCAATTACAACCCAGCGGTCTGTACCGGGGCACGGGTCAAGGCGAATTTGAAGACGTTTCCCTTTCCGCCGGCATCGGCAACGAACGCCGGTTCGTTTCCTGGGGCGCCGGCATGGTCGACCTCGACAACGACGGTTTGCCTGACTTGTTCTGTGTCACCGGGAACGTGTACCCGGGCCTGGAGCAGACATTTGCGAAATATCCTTCCCGGGGCCCGGCAATTCTCTTCCGTAACCTTGGCAATGGCAAATTCCTGCAAATGGGTGACGAGGCGGGGCCGGCGATGCTGTCGCGCCACGTTAGCCGGGGCTGCGCTTTCGGTGACTTCGACAATGACGGCGATCTGGATATCTTGATCATGAACCAGAACGAGGCGCCCTCTCTGCTCCGCAATGACGCACCGGGCGCTCATCACTGGTTGAAAGTGCTGCTTGTGGGCGCCAGGAGCAATCGCAGCGCGATCGGCGCCAGGGTAGTCGTGCGCTATGGCAACCGCGTACAGGTTCAGGAGCGGTTGAGCCAAAGCAGCTATCTTTCCTCCAACGATCCCCGATTGCACTTCGGCCTGGGGTTGGTTACCGAGGCGTCGGTCGAGGTGCACTGGCCTTCCGGTCTGGGCGAAACGTTCGGCAATCTCAAGGCCGACCAGATATCCACGCTTCGCGAGGGAACAGGTACGCCCATAGCCAAACCCGTTCCCACCAGCAAAGAGCCCACTGCTCACTCCTGAATCAACCCTGCACTCTCCACACGAGCACTCGATCGACTAAGATAAAGACGCACTTGCGGCTGCCAGTGGGTGCCGGCGCAGGTTGCATATCCAGGAGAAACCATCGGTGCATCGGAAACCCACAATGGCTGACGTGGCTCGGCTGGCCGGCGTGGGCACGATGACGGTTTCCCGGGTCCTGAGTGGGACGGTTCCGGTGAGTGAAGCCACCGCCCGCCGCGTACACAAAGCGGTTGAGCAACTTGCCTACAGGCCCAATCAACTGGCGCGTGCCTTTCGCGGACAACGCAGCCACACCATCGGCCTGATCATTCCGTACCTCTACGACTCTTTCTTTGCTAACTGCGCGCATTCGGTCACCAGCGTTGCCAGTGAACACGGGTTTTCGGTCATCACCACTACCTCCAACGAAGATCCCGACCTCGAACACGCGGCCGTGGAACAAATGCTGCAGCGTCACGTGGATGGTATGTTGGTGATTCCTGCACGGTTTCGCCAATCGCGCCTGAATCGTGCCTTGTTTGGGCGCACCCCGGTGGTCGCTTTTGATCGTCCCGTTGCTGATCCGACCGTGGACGTTGTGATGGTGGATAATACCCCCGGCGCTCGCCGCGCGTTGCAGCACCTGATTGAACACGGGCATGAGCGCATCAGCTTTCTGGGGCTGAGCCGAAGCCTTTACACCATCAATGCCCGGTACCTGGGCTATCACCGCGCCATGCACGACGCGCGCCTACCGGAAAGCGTGTTTGCCGGCTGTAACTCGCGCGAAGATACGCTGCAAGCCGTCGAACGGTTAATGGGGGATAAGCACAGGCCGACCGCTGTTTTCACGTCCAACAACCTGGTCACGCGCGACGTCTTTTGGGCGTTACTGCATCTCGGGGTCAAGGTGCCGTCGGATCTTGCCCTGGTGGGGTTCGATGATTTCGAGTTGGCCGAGCTGACGCATCCTCCGCTTACGGTGGTCCGCCAACCAGCCCAGGAGTTGGGCAGGGTTGCCGCCAGCCTGCTCTTCGAGCGCATTGAGCGAGAGGAGTTGCCACGGACGGGTAAGCGGATTGCCCTGCCGGTCGAGCTTGTGCTGCGCCGTTCCTGCGGATGCAGGCACCGGACTTCTGTGGTTACGAATTAAGGCGCCTGGGACCAGACGATATAACCTTGAAATAGTTAAAGCCCGCTTCTAGGCTCCTTAGCGGCCTCGAAATTCACTCTATGCGAATTTTATCGAGTACTACACATCAGACCTGGCGATGGAATGGGCGGACCATGGCGGCGTTTTGCGCTACTGGGCTCGTGGTTAGGCTCGAAGGGCGTCCGCTGAGTGCGCCAGCATCTTCTCAATAATCGACAGCGCGGTGCGATACTTGTGCGAGAACATGCCTGGGATATCCAACCTATGACTGACTGGTTCGCGCGCCCTGTCCTGCATGTGACCAACGTTGATGCATCGCTGCGCTTTTACCTTGACCACCTCGCCTTCACAAGCTCCTGGCGCTACGACGAGAACGGCAGAACGTGTGTCGCACAGGTTGAGCGACAGGGCTGCGCGCTCATCCTGTCGGACCAATGGCCGGAAAAGGTTGGGAAAGCGCTGATGTTCATTTCCCTAAACGTCAAACCGGAGACGCACGAGGCCGCCGCCGCCGCGTTGGACGCGCTCCGCGCGGAATTCGAGGCCAAGGGCGTCTCGGTCAAGGACGGCTCATGGGGCTACCGCCTCTTAGTGGTCGATGATCCCGACGGCAATCAGCTCTTCTTCAACTATCCGGCAGAGAAGCAACCGGGTTCGGGAGAAGTCGGAGTCTCTGAACTAGCTCAGAACTAGCCCGCATTCTCACTGCCTATCCCGTAACAAATGATGGGTGCCCCACATCTCGCTCGTACTTCGCGAGATGTGGGATTCCACGAACCTCTGCCCCTGAGTGGAAAGTGTATACGACCGTCGTTTAAGGGAGAGTAGCCGGTGGACAGCCGTGGAATCCCACATCTCGCGAAAAACGAGCGAGATGTGGGGCACCCGTCATTCGTCACGGGACAGACCGTGAGACGTGCGGGCTGGCCCAGTGCTAACCCCCTGGACGGCTGCACCATGTTCGCCGACTCCGGCATAGGTGGGTTGAATACGACCGGGCGAAGCCCCTCAACGTTCTGACTCCATTCTCGTTCCACAACCGTCGGTTCCAGCAGCAAAGCACTGCCACAGTCATTGCATGGGTCTATTACAACCCTGTTACAGTGTGCCGACCGGTTTTTTAGGATGCCCTCATGCTCCTCGGTCCCCCCGAAGATTAGGCGCTCGGTCCGCAGGTTCCATTGAAGAGTCACCACCCGGGGTCGCGTCAATGTGACTTTTGAGGCGGCCGGATACCCGTCCACGCATTGACAGTGCACGAGTTAGCTAAGAATATGAGTGTAGCGACCAAGTATTCTTAAGTCGAGTGGACATTCTCAGCTATGCTGTTCAATTCATTCACGTTCCTGTGCTTTTTGCCTGTGGTGCTGGTCACCTACTACTTGCTGCCGCATCGCGCGCAGAATTGGTTCTTGCTGGTTGCGAGTTGCTTTTTTTACGCCTGCTGGGACTGGCGATTTCTAGCACCGTTGCTTCTATCCACATCCATCGATTACTGGTGTGCGACACGGATGGAAGACTTGATCGAAAAGGAACGGCCTGTCGAAGCCCGCAAGCCTTATTTAATTCTAAGCCTGGTAACAAATCTTGGACTGTTGGGGTTTTTTAAGTATTTCAATTTCTTCGCTGGATCCGCTCAAACCTTGCTTGGTCACTTCGGCCTTCACGCGGGCATGTGGACTCTCCGCGTCATTCTTCCAGTCGGCATTTCCTTTTATACGTTCCAGGCACTCAGTTACACCATCGATGTTTACCGGGGGGAGTTGCACGCCACTCGGAAATTCCACGAGTTCCTGCTGGCTGTTTTGTATTTCCCGCACCTGGTGGCAGGACCGATTCAACGGGCGAATAATTTGCTGCCCCAGGTAGTGAACCCACGGCGAACGACGCGATTACAAGTTTCGGAAGGCCTCTCCCTTATCATCGCCGGCTACTTCAAAAAAGTTTTTATCGCCGACAACCTTGCTCCGCTCGTGAACGCGGTGTTTGCTGAGGGGCACCCACGAGCAGATCATGTCGTGCTCGCCGCTTACGGCTTTGCCATTCAGATCTATTGTGACTTTTCCGGCTATACGGATATTGCGCGCGGTGTTGCCAAACTGATGGGCTTTGAGTTCATGCTCAATTTCAACCTGCCCTACCTGGCGGCAAATCCCAGAGAATTCTGGAGCCGCTGGCACATCAGTCTGTCCACCTGGCTGCGAGACTATCTGTATATCCCATTGGGCGGCAACCGCGACAGCGAATGGCGTACCAGCCGCAATCTATTCCTTACCATGGTGATCGGGGGGCTATGGCATGGCGCAAATTGGACCTTTATTATTTGGGGCGCCTATCACGGTGCTCTTCTGATTACCCACCGCCTGCTCACCCGTAGGCCAAATCAGCACATTCCCGGTGTCGCCCTCGCACCGAAGCCTGACCCGGCATGGTGGCATTGGGTGAAGGTAGCCGGTTTCTTTCAGCTCACGGCGCTCGGTTGGCTGATTTTCCGTGCCGATTCTTTCGGGCAGCTGACGACAATGTTGGCATCTTTGTTCCATCCTTCGGAATTTGACTTCCCGCTCGCATGGAAAATGTTCTCGTTTGCCCTGCCCCTGATTCTCGTTCAAATGGTCCAGTACACGACCAAAACCCTTAACTTCACCAAATGGCAATGGTTTGTACCCGAGTTGCGTGCCCTTGCCTATAGCATCCTCCTTTACTTCGTACTGTTTCGCGGGGGAAGGCCGGAATCATTCATTTACTTTCAGTTTTAACCACTATGACTAAGATCCGACCGTTACGCTTACTCGTCTGCTGTGTCCTGTTCTTCTCGATGTGGGAAGTGTGTGCACGTGTCGACGATTACCTTGAAGAGGGTGCTCCCATTCTTGGCAACTACGGTATTTCGGCGATGCTGACGCACGATGACGTCGGTGTTGTCGGCATACCGAATGGTCAATATGGCAAATGGAAAATGAATGCTTTGGGCTATCGAGGTCCAAACATTCACAGCAATACCCTGAAAATCATTTGTGTGGGTGCGTCGGAAACCTTTGGCATGTTCGAGTCGCTCGGCAATGAGTACCCCCGTCAACTGGAGCGGACCATCAATGCGCGACACCCTGACGAGCATGTTGAGGTCGTGAACGTGGCGTATGCGGGTCAGTCACTGTATGCGTTCTCGCATCGAGTCGATAAAATCGTCGATACAATCTCGCCCAACATCGCCATCTTGTATCCCAGCTTCCTGGTTTACTTCGATAGTGCGTTGCTTAGAAAGCCAGACTCCTGGGACTGGGTGCAAACGCCGCAGGGTTTTCACTCCCGGATCGTTGGCAAGCTACTCCCGTTGATCGACAAAATGCCGAAGTGGGCTGAAGACATGCGCTACCGCTTCCACATTTGGCGGGCGGTTCGCAGTCCCGCAGATGTGAAAGACGCCATTCCAGAAGCGAATGTCGATCAGTTTCGCGCAGATTTGGATGCAACTCTCGATGCATTGCAGCGACGTCACGTTTGTCCCGTGCTGATAACACACGCCACGTTCTTTGGCCGAACTGTTGAGCCGGATGAGCGCTTTATGCTCACCGCCTGGAGGCGCTTTACCCCCAACTTGGCCGACGACGGTTTTTTAGACGCCGAACGTCGATTCAACGCAGTCGTCCGACAAGAGGCGCAACAGCGCCAGCTACCTTTGGTCGAGGCTGCTGATGTTTTATCTGGCCCTGAAAACTTCGCCGACTGGGTTCACTTTACCAACCTGGGAGCAAATAAGATGGCTCACCTAATCAGCGATAAGCTGTCAGCTTCCGCATCAGGCAGCTCATCCCGGTGGCAACAATTGGGAAATTGTCCGCTGGGGATTGAAACGTCACGGCAAGAGGTGGCGGACGAAGCGCAAACGCATTGGGACGGCAGCGCCGGACAAGCGAAGTAACCCCGGAGCTGAGTGGCTTAATTAAGCTATCGCGCCGAATAGTCAAGTTATAAGCAGCTGAATTGTCGCGCAACCGTCACGTCGATTCGTCGAAGGACTTCTTTCTTTCAGTCGATTTTGTTGAGTTAACAAGAGGATAGAAGCCCTCCCACATCTCCCCGGGTAAAAACCGCGGTGAGATATGGGGCACCCGCATGGGTTGTTAAATTAAATATATTGGAAAGTCGAACGACTATTCTCTTCCTCTCTTCCGGTTCATTCTGTGGAAATAATAAGATTGGGTCGGCTCCGGCCCTGACCTGCCGCTTAGAAGTCCAGCTTAAGGCTGAGCTGCAGAATACGCGGCGGATTTGCAGCGGTGATGGTTCCGAATGTTCCTGCGCTCAGTGCCGTGCCGGGATTAGTCACGCCCGTGCCGCTGCCGTTGATGGCCGCACCCGGGTTGGCGTAGTTCGTGTGGTTCAGGCAGTTGAAGCACTCGGCTCGAGCCTGCAGCTGCAATGCCTCGTGCAACGGAATGAACTTGCTCAAAGCGGTGTCTACGTTGGTATAGTGCGGCCCGTAAAATTCAAACGGCCGGGTCGAACCATACGTCCCCGGCCGGTTAGGCGTGAAGGACGCACGGTTCAGCCAGGTGGTGATCTTCGTGTTTTGTGCCCGGGGAGCCCCGGTCAGGCTGGGCCGGTCATTGCCTACCCCGGTAAGTGATGCATCGGTGCCGGTGGTGACCGTGAAGGGAACGCCCGTAGTTAAGGTGACGATGGGAGCAAGCTGCCAGCCGCCCAGCAGGAGCTGACGGCCATAGGATCCGCCTACAGCACTGCGGATGATAGCCGACGAAACGAAGTTGTGACGCAGGTCAGAGCCGCAGTTGCTGTAGTCCCGGTTGGGATGGGCAGGATCCTGGAATTGATCGCCCGCATTGTCTCCGTTGTCCGGCGGACCGGAAAGGCAGTGAGAATAGGTGTAGTTGCTGAGCAGGGTGAAGTAATCGGAAAACCGATGCTGCACCGTGACCAGCAATCCATTGAAGTTGGAACTTAATCCCGTGTAGGCCTGGGTGACCTGGGTGAAATAAGCCCCCTGGGCTGGATTGATGCCGCTCAACTGGCGGCGGGCATTGGTGTTTCCCGTGGAAGAACAGTTCACGCCGGCTGCGGGTACTGGCGAAAGTGTCCCGCATGATCCCGGGGTGCCTGTGGATACTCCCGGGTAGTAGACCGCCGGATTGAGCTCGTTGCCGTACGAAGGATGTAGTACCCGGGTGCCCAGATAGGTAGCGGTCAGTGCCCAGTTGTTTAGGAACTGCTTCTGCACACTCAGGTTCCAGTTTTGCGAGTAAGACTGCTGCAGATTCGTGGGCAGTACAAAATAGGTCCCTGAGGTAGGGAAGAAAGCATTATTGGCCGTTGGCGGAAAGGGCTTGGGGTAGGGATTGCCGCCAGGGTATCCCGCGTAGGGGGTCGTGAGATCTCCGGGAGGCGGCGTCAAGGTGATGGAGTCGCCCCAGGGAGCCATCGAAGCATAGCGAGAGTTGTAGTAGAGCGGAGGCTCCTGGAATCCGAGACTATAGGCTGCGCGGATACTCTCTTTGCCCTGGCCACGCGGATCGAACGCGAAGCCCAGGCGGGGCTCCAGCCGATTCCATTTGCCGTGATAGTAGCCGTGGGGGATTTCCGGATCGCCGTAGAAAAGCACTCCAGCGGGGGCTGTCGGGTAAACGCCTGAACGGATCCCGGCGTTGTAATTAGCCTGCGAGAAACTGGCGCCGCGGCCCGTCGTTTCAATCGCCGGCAGGCCAGTAGCCCAGCGCAAACCTGCGTTCACAGTAAACCGGGGGCTGAACTGAATGCTGTCCTGGAAATAGAGGCCGGCATAGTTCTTACGGAAATCGACTCCGCTATTGTTTCCCTGATACAGCGATTGAATTCGTCCCAGCAGAAAGTCGACCAGGCCATCTTTCGTATATTGCCCGGTGAAATTGAATTGGCCATTTGCATTGTTGACGCCGTCAGAAGCCAACGTGTTGCGAAGATAATTCACGCCAAATGAAAAATGATGAATGCCTTTGCTGTAAAACATGTCTTCGACCAGGTTGTAACTGTTCACGCTGTTCAGCAGGCTTTCGCAGGTGCCGCATGCCACGGTAAACGCGTTCGAAACGTTCATGTACAAGCAGTTTTTGATGGGCGCGTAGGTTTGAATACCCAGAGTGTTGGGATTGATGACGTCGGGCGCGACGTTGCGGCTGACAATGTTGCGGCTCCAGCCCAGGTGAAATGAGCTCACCAGGCCTGAAGTGATGGTGTAGGTGTGACCCAGGGTAAAGGATTGCACCCGATCGTTGAGAGACGGATTCTGCGTATTCAGCAGGTTATTGTCGAAGATTCCCGGCTGCGTAAAGTGCGTGAGGAAGTAGCGGCCAAACACGGTTTGCTTCTGGTTCGCGGTCCAGTCGATGCGCCCGACATACTGATCTTCATTCTGGGGCAGAGGCAGGCCGTACACTAATTTGCCACAGCCATTGGCCCCGGCAGTCTGAATGTATTTGAAAATGCCCAACGCCGAGGCGTTAAACTGCGACACGGGAATCTGATTGTTTGGGTACGGAGTGCCGGTACTCGGATTAATCAACTGCTTGGTGACGCCGCCGCTCTGGCAGCCAGCGCCGGCATACGTGCCGAAGTCGCCAGCCAGCATCTGCGCAGTGGGCACGAAACTAGTGATGGCGTTGGTTTGCTGCCGGGTGCGTGTCCCCTGGTACCCGCCGAAAAAGAACAACTTGTCCTTACGGATGGGCCCGCCCACGACGCCGCCGTATTGGTTGCGCTTCAGCGTGTCCTGCCTGGTCGAGAAGTGGTTCTTCGCATTCATATCCCCGTTGCGAAAGAACTCAAAAAGCGTCCCGTGGAACGCATTGCTGCCTGCCCTGGTGACGATGTTCACGACCGCGCCGGGATGAACGCCGTATTGCGGCGACAGACCCGAAGTCTGCACGCTGAATTCCTGAATCGCGTCGGGGAATGGAAACGGCAGGTTCACGTTGGTGAATGCATCGTTATTGTCGGAGCCATCCATCAGGTAATTGATATTCGTGGCCTGGGCCCCGGCCACCGAAAGCGTGACGGCACTGGGATAATTCTTACTCGTGGCCAGGTCAGTGGCTGGCGCATTCGCGGTACCAGGCGTTAACAGTATCAGCTGGGTGGCCTGCCGCCCATTGAGTGGAAGATCGACTGTTCTCTGCCGGTCAATTACCTGTGACACCGATTGGTCTTCGGTTTGCACCATCGAGGCCGCGGCCTGGACCTGAACGGTCTGAGAAACACCGCCAACCTGCAATTTCACATCGACGCGGAGCACATTGCCAACCTGGATCACGATGCCCGACTGGCTGTAGGTGCTGAAGCCGTTCCCTTTCACCGTGATGGTGTAGGGCCCGACCGGAAGACTGGGCAGGTTGTAGCCACCGTCTGCATCGCTAATGACTGTGCGGTGGAGGCCGGATTCAGTTTGCACCGCTTCTATGGTCGCCTGCGGAACAGCGGATCCCGTTCCGTCAGTAACAATTCCCTGTATCTGACCACCGCCGATGGCCTGGGCGTTCAGGACATTTGCTCCCAGGCACAGGCACAGAAGGCACAAACAGACGTAACTTAGCCGTTGGCGCATCATTGGCACTCCTCTGAAAGAAAACAAACGCTGCCAGATGACCGCCCTGGCTTTGCGAAACACATTATTCCAACGGATGTGTTTCTGTCGACCAACCTGTGCGGCTGGTCCTGATTCGGGCTCCAGTTAACCCCGCAACGTGACAAGGGTCGCATTCTTCTGCGCCTTAACGGAGAGTTCCGCTGCCAGCAAACACTGGGTCTGGTCCTGCGCAAGATGCGTGCGATTCACAATATCTGCGACAAATTGCGGCCCGAACGGTAACAGCATGTTGTTGCAGTCGATATAGCGGCTCTCTTTAGCATTGACCAGGAACAGGTTGTTTCCCTGCTTCTTCACTGCCACATCCACGTATTTTCGAATTTCGATATAGCCCTCGGTACCCAGGATGAATAAGCGCCCATCCCCCCAGGTCCCCAGGCCGTCGGGGGTAAACCAGTCCAGCCGGACATAACCCAGCCCGCTGTCTCCACGCAGCATCATGTCGCCGAAGTCTTGAAAATGCGGAAACTTTGGATGGCGCACATTCGCGACCTGCGACGCCACCACTTCCGCCGATTTCGAACCGGTATAGAACAGGAACTGATCCAATTGGTGCGAGCCAATATCGCAAAGAATGCCGCCAAATTGCACATCGTTATAAAACCATGTGGGGCGGCCACCTAAACCGCCGCCGTTGTCGCCGGCACGCTGGTTCACCTGGTGCGGAGCGATGTTGATCGTCTGGATCACCTTACCGATAGCTCCCTGCTGTACCAGCTCCCCGGCATATACGGCGGCCTTTACTTCAAGCCGCTCGCTGTACATGATGGCGTAGATTTTTTGGGTCTTCTCGATGGTCTTGCGCACGGCTGCCAGTTGTTCCAGGGTGGTGATGCCGGGCTTATCTGAAAGAAAGTCCTTGCCCGCTTCCATCGCCCGTATGCCGATGCCGGCGCGCTCGTTCGCCTTTTCTGAGCTCAGCACCAGTTGGATCTGAGGGTCGTGAATAATCTCATCCTGGGTTTTCGCCATTTTGACATTGGGATAGCGCCTGGTGAAGGTCGCCAGCTTATCTTCCTCGTCACCCCACGCCGCCACCAGCTCACCGCCGCCGCGGGTAACGGCTCCGATCATTCCATAGATGTGGTCATGACTCATGCCGCAGACCGCGAACCGTATGTGATACTTCGGCTTCTCCGGCTCCGGCGCTTGTACGGCGTCTTCGATCACACGGCCCGTCGTTTCTCCA
Source organism: uncultured Acetobacteraceae bacterium (assembly GCA_964657465.1). GTDB lineage: Bacteria > Acidobacteriota > Terriglobia > Terriglobales > Acidobacteriaceae > PALSA-350. Next base: position 18,655 of record CAZZVD010000024.1, read on the forward strand.
ATGGCCATCTCACCGGGCGCCATCGAGGCCATCGCGGTCATCCATGCCGCTGACCCCATCCAGCCCGCCTGTCGTAAAAAGTCTCGCCGGTCCCCCATCTCATCCTCCGCATGTGTACCTGGTTGATTTGCCGTAAGCTGGCTGCGCCCGCGTTTGTTAAGGAGCCTGACGATCACGGCTTCACTTTCGACAAGCAGATTACACGACACCGCCACTGGATTGCGGTGTCTTCCCTTTTCGTCCATGAGTTAAACGTGCATTTGGTAGGGCTCGGACTGCGGCCGCGAAAGCCGCTCATCGGCGCTGTCGTCGTTCACAACACATTCTTTGACCGAGTCCCAGTGGAGATGGCGCTCCTCAGCGCAGCCAAATAGAGGCTCTCTTAGGCTGCTCGTGAAGCCGGCCAGCTATCGAGAAATGACTGGAGGACGCGCGCGAGCAGACCGATGCTCTGCACAGACGGGCTTGGATGCGGCGAGGGTGCCCAAGGCCGCTGGACGGCAGATGAACCGGGTTCCTGGGTTGCGTGCCAGCTTCAGCCTGCCCCCTGGTTTCAGAAGCGATAGACTAGCCTGACTGAGCTGCGTATGACCAATCGTCGATCGATCTTCCTGGCTGCTTTCTCTTTCAGTGCCGCGCTCTGCCCGGCATTCGCGCAGGTGTCGCACCCTGCGCCTTCTAACCCGCAGCTGGTGACCCCGCAGATCGAGCGCAAGGTTCAAGCTCTGATCAAACAAATGACGCTGGACGAGAAGATTGGCCAGCTCGTGCAGTACAGCGCGACGGAAGCGCACCCCACGGCCGCCGCCGGCAATGCCACCACCGCGCTCAATGTGAACCCACCCGCGCCCGGGGGAGTCGACAGCTATGAGCTGGCGCAAAAAGGGCAACTCGGTTCCATGCTCAACACTGTCGGCCAGGGGCTCACTAATCATTTTCAGCACGCGGCCGTGGATAACACGCGCCTGCACATTCCGCTGATGTTTGGCGCTGACGTCATCCACGGCTTCCGCACCATCTTCCCGGTTCCGCTGGCCACCGCATCCAGCTGGGACCCTGCTCTGGTCACCGACCTTGCTCACATGGCCGCCATCGAGGCCCGGACAGCGGGGGTCGACTGGGTGTATTCCCCTATGGTGGACATTGCGCGCGATGCGCGCTGGGGCCGCTGCACTGAAGGCGCAGGCGAAGACCCGTATCTCGGCTCCGCCATCGCAAAAGCCTATATCAAGGGCTATCAGCAGGACAGCCTTTCGGCGGCTGGCTCAGTGGCCGCCTCTGTCAAACATTTCGCCGCCTACGGAGCTGCCGAGGCCGGCCGTGAATACAACACGACCGACATGAGCGAACTGCAACTGCGGCAGGTTTATTTACCGCCCTACCATGCAGCGGTCGAAGCGGGCGCCGCCACCGTGATGTCTGCGTTCAACTCGCTGAACGGTGTGCCGGCGAGCGCGAACCCATTCTTAATGCAAACCGTCCTGCGCGATGAGTGGGGGTTCGATGGTCCTGTGGTCTCTGACTACACCGCGGTGATGGAGCTGACCCATCACGGTATTGCGCTCGATGCGGCCGTGGCCACCCGGAAGGCGTTGACCGCCGGTGTCGATATCGACATGATGTCGCATTACTACGATGCCGAGCTGCCGGCCCTGGTGAAGTCAGGGCGCGTGCCGATGGCGGTGGTGGATGAAGCCGTGCGCCGGGTTCTGCGGGTGAAATACGCTCTCGGCCTTTTCGAACATCCTTTCACAGAAGGCCCTGAGGTGACCGGCGCCGTGGAAGAGCACCGCCCGCTGGCGCGTCGGGCGGCTGAAGAGTCCTTCGTGCTGCTGCAGAACAATCCTGCTTCCGGCTCCGATGCCAAAGAACCGCTTTTGCCCTTGAGTACGGCTACCAAGAAAATAGCGCTCATTGGCCCGCTCGCAGACGATTCCAGCGATATGGTCGGCGCCTGGTCGGGAGCGAACAACTTTGGCGACGTGCGTACTTTGCGGGCCACGATGGCGGAACGAGCTCAGCAAACCGGCGCCGTACTTACGTATGAGAAGGGTACGGAAATCTCCGGGACCTCTGAATCCGGGTTCGCTGCGGCCGTGACCGCGGCACAACATGCCGATGTGGTCGTGCTGGCGCTGGGCGAGTCGAGCGCCATGAGCGGTGAGGCCGCTTCGCGCGCATACCTCGATTTGCCGGGCAACCAGCAGAAGCTGCTGGAAGCAGTCGCCGCTACAGGCAAGCCTGTCGTGTTGCTCGTTTTCTCTGGCAGGCCGCTGGTGTTGGACTGGGCAGCCGAGCATGTAGCGTCCATTATGGAGGTTTGGTTCCCAGGCGTCGAGACGGGACCGGCCATCGCCGGCATGTTGTTCGGCGACACCGCGCCAAGCGGCAAGCTGACGATGAGCTTTCCTCGCGCGGTGGGTCAGGAACCGCTCTACTACAACCAGTTCCCTACCGGCCGCCCCGTGCAGCACGCAGACCCGGCGCACCCTGGCTACGTTGAGATGAAGTATGTGTCGCGCTATTTGGACGTACCGAATGATGCGCTCTTCCCCTTCGGGCATGGCCTTACCTACTCAACATTTGGCTACTCTGGCGTCTCGCTATCTACGCAATCGGTGAGCGCCGCTTCGTTGCTGCGCGATCGAAAGAGTCAACCGGTAATCGCCACAGCTACGGTTACCAATACAGGGAAACGTCGCGCCACTGAGGTGGTGGAATGCTATGTGGGAATTCAGGGCGCCAGCACCGAGCAACCAACGCGCAACCTTAAGGGGTTTGCCCGCGTAACGCTCGACCCGGGCCAGTCACAGGCAGTCCATTTTCCATTAGGGTTCGATGAGCTCTCGTTCTACAACGCAAAGGTAGTACGTACAGTTGAGCCGGCTGAGTACACCGTGTATATCGGTGGCAGTTCGACCGCCACCCAGGAAGCTCGCTTTACGACAGCGCCCTAGTGTGGATTTCTCACCACAACCCTCAGCTTCCGACCACAATGCCTTAATCCCTGGACGGGTGCCCCATTGCGGTTGTCTCCCGGACAGTCGTGGTGAGAAATCCGGGCTAGTGTGGTGCGTCACGAATAGGATTCGCTATTCCGATCATGATGCACGCATCCAGCCTGGGTCTCAGGGTGTTCGCCGGCTTCGTGGGCCCGATCATGTGATGCGCTCACGTGGCAGCCCGGAATGTTGCGATGTTGTCTGTCGGACCCCGAGCGACATCGTCATCCTAAGCGCAGCCGAGCGACCTGCTGTGCGCCTTTCTCCAGCCACTCCAGCATCGCACACGCAAAACCATTCTTTCACCAGGAATGGCAGGAGTCACTCCTGAGAGCGAAGCGGCTGCTATCGAGCGGCAGGTTTCGCACGCCTACTTGGCGGCACCGCCGTCCGTCTTGATGCTCAACTCATGGCCGGCCACACGCCCCCCGGCAGCCGAAAAATAACTCAGAAGGTGATCTTTAACCCCAACTGGCCCTGCCTCGGCAAGCTCGAAGTGTAAGTAATCTGTCCGAAAAGCGGGTCGTCCACAGAAGTGCTCGGCTGGCCAAAGGTCGGATGGTTGAAGGCATTGGAAGCTTCGAGCCGGAACTCGATCGACGCCCCCTTGCGCAGACTCTCCAGGGGAAAGACTTTCAGAACAGACAAGTTTGTGCTGAAGTTAGATGGCGTGCGGACTGCTCCCAGGCTCCGGGGTGCGTTGCCGAGCGCATAAAGCGGCGGCAGTACAAAGACTTCAGGGTTGGTGAAGTATTGGTTGATCCACCCCTTGGCATGATTGCGGTGCGGCTTGCCGACGATGTTAGGCCGTTGCGCACCGTAGGTCGGCAGCGATGTTCCGTCATACGTGAGCATGTTCAGCGGACGGCCCGAGGAGAAGCGCCAGATGCCATTCGTCACCCATCCACCCACCACCGCATCGAGAACTCGTGGCATGCCGCCACCAAATGCTTTGCCGCGCCCGAACGGCAGTGAGTACACGTAACTGACCTGCAGCACGTGCGTCACATCAAAGGTGGAAAGGCTCCTTTCCAGAGATGGTCTGTTAGGATCCTGCAGACTGACGAAGCTCCCAATGAAAGAACTGTTGTCGTCGTCGAGGGACGAATCATCGAACGACCTCGAGAAGACATAGGTGGCCAGGAGCTGTAACCCGTTCGAGTAGTCCTTTTGCAGCCTGACCTGAGCGGCGTCATAATTGGAGCTGGCGATTGGCGGAACATCGGAAGTAGCAGAAGTGAATTGCGGGTAAGGGAGATCCAGTTGAGATTGCTGAACCTGTGGGCTGGAGAGAACACTGTTGGAATCGGTAATGTAGCCGTAGAAGGGGTTGGCTACGTAACTCTGCAAAGCGGAAATCTGGTCAAGCGAATAATTCTCTATCTGGGGTCCCAGGTGATTGAGTGCATTGGCGCCACCAAAATAAAGATGCGTTCCCTTCTTCCCGATGTATTCCATATCGAGCAGCGTTTTCCACGGTAGCTGTTCCTCGAGCCCCATTGTCCACGTCTGTTCGTACGGCGTGCGGTTTTCGTTGCGAATGGGCCCAACGGCGCCAAAGCCAATATCGTTCGCCAGTCCCAGGGAACTTCCGGGAGGATGAATCAATCCATTCGGATACGGATTGCTCAGGCGCAGATAAGGTGTCGCGCCATCATTCTGATAAGTGGTGACAAGGTTTGTGCTCTGAGTAAATCCCTGGGTTCCATAGGTGCCCACCCCGTTTGCACCCGATCGCGTTTGACCGAAGTAGATACCATAACCCGCTCTGATTACGGTGTTTTGATTCACCTGGAAGGCCAACCCGAAGCGTGGCTGGACATCTTTCCAGTCTGTATCCGTTACGGTGCGCTGTTTGGAACTGGCGAAGACCTCGCCACCGGTCAGCTGCCCCAGTCCAGGCACCTGCAGCGGAGATACCGCATTTGGATCAAACCAGTTTTGGCGATTAAAACGATCTGTCCGGGGCAGGGAGACGTCGTAGCGCATGCCCAGATTCAACGTCAGATTCCTGGTAGCTTTCCAGTTGTCTTGAAAATACCCGGCATACTGATAGTTCTGCGTCGCCGGCTGCATTTGGATCTGGTAATAGCCTCCCGCGTTCGGGTAGCCCATCATGAAGGTGGCCAGCGCATCTCCGCCGCAGGTCGCTGCGGCATTGGGGCATTGCGCACTGCCTTTCTCGTCGAAACTGAATGATCCGTTGGGCGAGTTGGTTTGCAGGTAGTTCATCTGGTGCAAACGCCCTTCGAACCCGACTTTCACTTCCTGCGGACCCAACTGCTTGCTGAGGGCAATGGTAAGTTGCCCCGTATCCTGCCCCTGCTTGTAATTACCGTAGGGGTCGGAACCGATGCTGGTGGTCGCCGCAGACAGGTAGCCGCCATTGATGTACATGGCGGGAACACCGGTGAAACCGTTGGAATCAAGGTAAGAGGGGAAGCCCAGCGTACCTAACGGATCCGTTACATTGCTGGCCCCTGTCGGTGGGTAGTTGCGGATCCTCTCCATCCCCCGGGTAAAGCCGAAGATTACATTCAGCAACAGGGTTGGGCTGAACGTGTGCGTATCGACGATGGAGATCAGATGCGCGTGGTTCTGGTTAGGCCCGCCGGAGCAGGGATCGGCAAAGCTTGCAAAACAGTTGAACGGGACGCCCCAGTTCCAGTCCTGCGAATACTTGGTACTTAAAAGGTTCGCCTGGGAGAGCCGGTAGTCGATCTTGACGTCGTACTGGTGATTTTCACCCAACGACGATCCGCCGGCGATCCAGTTGTCGTAAATCCAGCCGCTGTTCCCCGCGTTTCCTGCGATGTTTGGCTTGGGAAACAGTTGCATCATCTTCTGCGCTACAGGGTCGATCAGATTGCCCGGACCTGCTGATAATTGGTATGGCGTTCCGTTCAGGTTAGGGTTTCCGGGACTGGAGTAGGCAGCAACATTGTTGAACGGGATATAGGCGGATCGAACAGCACCCTGCACATCGGAACTGTAAGTACCGGAATACGGATCCCATATCTGTCCCTGGGCTACAGAGCAAAGTCCGTTGGCATCGAAAACCCCCTGGTTGGCCGCGCACACTTCACCAAAATCGCCGCCTCGCTCAGCCAGGGTGGGAACACCGGCCTGATGCGTGGCTGCATTGCTTTGAATGTTGCCGTCGTAGTCTCCGAAAAAGAAGAGCTTGTCGCGTAGGATCGGACCGCCGATCGTCCCACCGAAGTTGTTGCGGTGGTCGGCGGGAATCGGGATGCCATTAAGATTATTGAACCAGTTGTTCGCGTCCAGGTGCGTGTTGCGGAGAAAGTCGTAGGCGCTGCCGTGAATCGTGTTGGTGCCCGAGCGGGTAATCATGTTGCCGATCGTGCCACCCGAAAACCCGTATTCGGCGCTGAAGTTCGATTGCTGCAGCTTGAACTCCTGTACCGACTCAACCGAAGGAGAGTAGCTGATCTGCGTGATCCCGCCATTGGGCTCGTAGTTGGTGATCGAGGCGCCATCCATCAGCACATCCGCAGTAGCGGGACGCCCGCCGTTGGAAACAAAGTCGGTACCGGTACAGGAGACGGTGCACTGATCGTCTACCCCGGTGACGCCGGGCGCCAAGGTCACCAGGTCGAGCACATAGCGGTCGGTCAGCGGCAGATTTTCGATGAATGTGCGGTTCACCACCTGCCCGGTAGTGGCGTCCTCCGTTTGCAGTGCGCTGGTTTGCGACTGCACTTGCACCGTCTCGGTTGCCGTGGCAAGTGTTAGCTTGAGGTTTGCCGTCATGTGGGCATTCACATCAACTGTAACCCCGGTGCGCTCAACCTTCGCGAAGCCATTCATCTCCGCAACCAACCGATAGTTTCCCGGCGGAACGGCCGCGAACAGGTAGCCGCCTTCCCTGTTCGAGACAACGCGAAACGCAAAACCCTTTTGCTGATCGACAAGGGTCAGCCTCACTCCAGGTACGGCGGCTCCGGATGGGTCCGTTAACATACCAGTGACTGTTCCAAAGTAGCCCTGGCCGAGCAGCATCGTCGACGAAGCAAAAACGACGAGCAAAACCAAGCCGCACAAGGAGGTTGCAAAATGCTGCGTTGCCATTTTGACAGTACCCATGGTCAAAAAACGCCCTCACTCATAGTGGTTTGAAGTAACGCCGGATTGGACCCTGGTGGAGCTTCAGGGAAGCCGATCATCGATCGATTCAGGGTACGAATGGTCAATAGATAGGTCAGGTTTACATCGGGCCGATGGTGTGTCAAGAGAAAACTCCCCGTTCCTACGCCGCCTTACGCGCGAACTTTCCTACCCGTGAAGTGTGATTAGCCATAAGCAGCAAGGCTCTTCACCACAGGCAACTGTGAAAGGAAGCATCACCCCTCAGACTCGTCATCCCGACCGAAGCGAAGCGCAGCGGAGGGACCTCAGGGACAGCCAACTAGCCGCACTGCTCAGTCAATAGTGAGCGACAGAAAGAGGAGCAGGTAACTGCTCCTCTTTGCCTGGGTATGCCAAACCGCGTGCTCCTCCGCTATCGGGATGCGGGACGGGTGCGGGAACGGACGGAACAACCCCCGCATCGGAACATAATAACCTCGGAGACGCGAGGGAAACGCCATGTCAAAAGCCAGAAGCGCCTTGTCGTTTGCCAATGCTTTTTTTCAGCCCGGGCTTTATCGGCGCCAGATGCCGTTGCAGCTTCGTTGCCAGCGAGCGCGTGAGTTCGGCTGCGCTCGGAGGTTTTGACTCTTTTTTGGCTACTTTAGACACAGTCTAGATATAGCCCGTTTGTATCGAGTGTCGAATTTTTAAAAATTCAATAAAGTCACAAACTCCCCAATGAACAAACTGGAAAGCGCTCTGGACGAGGGTTCCAATGTCCCTCACTCAAGCCAAACGCGGCTTGAATGGGCCACCCTGCAGTTTTAGGGTCCGATCAGTCGCTACTCAGGAGGATCTGCTCCCTGTCCGCATCAGAAAAGCCGAGGGTGGCCCACGGAAGCCGCGTTTGGCTTGCGTGGAGGACATCCTGCTCCGCTCGTTCAGCCAGACCGAAGCGTATCGCACCCCGTTCATCCCGTCCTTAACTTGCACTGCAAGCAGACATCCCGAGCGCAGCGATGACTAGCGTCGAAAGCCCTCTGCCTATCCTCGCTGCAATCCCTCGCGAGGTCAAAGGCAACACTCGAGGCCAGGATGGAGTTGCTTCTCATTTTCCGCAGGGTTCTTCCATCCCCTACGATGTGCCGGTTTATCCCGGCGCTCTCTGTCACCAATCGAGGCTCCAGCATCTGGCCTGCTACCCTCGGTGCCGTTGCTGTTCATCCGAGCGGAGGTCGCCAGGCGAGACCGTTACTTTGCGATCAATACAACTACTGAGCGCGATGCCGCATAGTAGGACGCAGTCGTGATCTGCAGTTCCTGGCCTGCCACAGCAATATTCTGCGTGCAGGCGAAGGATGTATCGACCGCCCGAAACCATTGCTTGCCTGGGAGGATGGGCAGCTCGAAAGGCAGTGACGACAACTCCATGTTGAGGATCACGTTCATCGGCTCACTGCCGCCGAGAGTAAAAGCAAGCACGCGGGAGTTGGGGTCGCCGAAGCTGGGTTCATTGAGGTTGCAGCCGTGAAAGGCGATGTCTGGTAGACCGTCCGGGCCAACCTGACCGGTGAAGAATGTGCTGCGGCTTAGCGCGGGGTGACGCTTGCGGAACGCGATGAGCTCGTGCGTGAATGTGACGAGATGCGCGTTCGCCTGAATCAGCGTCCAGTCGAACCAGCTGACGGGATTGTCTTGAACGTAAGGATTGTTGTTCCCCTGCTGAGTGCGGCGGCACTCATCGCCGGCCAGCAACATCGGGACGCCCTGAGAGAGGAACAGCATGGTGAGGAAGTTGCGGACTTGCCGCTCACGCAAGACGTTGATCGAAGGGTCAAGCGTAGGGCCTTCGACACCGTAGTTGCTGGAGCTGTTGTTGTCTTCCCCGGAGTCCTCGAGGTTTGCCTCATTGTGCTTCATACTGTAGCTGACGACATCGTTGAGCGTGAAACCGTCGTGGCAGGTGATGTAGTTGACAGCGTTCAATGGACCGAGCTGATTGGGCTGGAATAGGTCGGAGCTGCCGCACATGCGCGTCGCGAGCTGGCCAGTGATGCCTTTGTCGCCGCGCACGAACTGGCGGATGGTGTCGCGAAACCTGTAGTTCCAGGTAGCAGCGGCGATGTCAGGGAACGAGCCGAGCACGTCGCCGCTGTTGCCGCCGAATGGCTCAACGATGATCTTCGTGTCGGCGAAACGCGAATCGAGATTAAGCTCCCACACGATGGGCGGGTACTGCAGTCTGCGCCCGTCTTCGCCGAGCGTGAGCACCGCTCCGAGGTCGAAGCGGAAACCGTCAACGTGCATCTCCGACACCCAGTAGGCAAGGGAGTCCCCCAGCATCTTCGTGACGAATGGGTGGTTACAGCGCAAAGCGTTAGGGCATCCTGTGAGGTCGCCACGATATAGGCTTTGGTCAGCCTGCAGGAAGTAGAAGAGACTGTTGTCGATGCCTTTGAAGTCGATCACGGGACCGCCGTTGCCGTCCTCGCCGGTGTGGTTAAAGACCACGTCGAGAATGACCTCGAGCTTAAGGCGATGGGCGGCTTTGACGAGGTCGCGAAACTCGCTTATGTGAGTGGCCGCATCCGGTGAAACACAATAAGCAGACTGCGGGGCGAAAAACGAGATAGGGTCGTAGCCCCAGAAATTGTTGAGGTGCGTCCCGGTCACGGGGTTAATGTGTTTGGGTGTCTTCTGGTCGAAGTCGAAGACCGGCATGAGCTCGATGGCAGTGACACCAAGGGATCGGATGTATGGCAGTTTTTGCATGAGCGCCGAGAAAGTGCCGGGGTTCGCAGTCGCAGAGGAAGGCGAGCGTGTAAATCCGCGAACGTGCAGTTCGTACACCACGGTCTCGGCGAGCGGCGTGTTGGGCGGCGTGTCACCCTGCCAGTCGTAACCAGTGGAGTCTATGACAAGGCTGCGCATTGAGGTGGCGACATTGTCGTGGGGCGCTATGGACGAACCGGCCTACCAGAGCGTGTCGGTGTTGCCGACGCTGTAAGGGTCGATGAGGACCTTGGTTGGATCGGATCGGTGGCCGAACTGCTCAGTGACGCCAGCGCCGGAGGGACCGGAGACGCGGTAAGCGTACGCAGTGGCCGCCGGCAGGCCCTGAACCTGGGTATGCCAATAGAACTGCGTTGGAGGGCCGAGGTCGATGCTTTGCGTGGGTTGCGGGTCGGTCGGTGACGCGAACAGGAGAAGCTGCACTGCCGTGGCGTGTTGTGAGAAGAGAGAGAAATTGACCCCGCCGGCAAGCAAGGTGGCTCCCTGTGGTTGCGGACTGCCGGGGGTGGTGGCGTAGGGCATGAGAGCTCCTGGTGCGACGCGGGCAATGCCTCGGCGTGCCCGGTAATGTGGTGACGCCGTCAAAAAGATACTTAGAAAGCGGCGTTCACCTCGAGTAGTGCGGCCGTGTCGAAGATCTTGATGAAGACGGTCTGCAGTGACCTGCTGTAGTAGAAGCCGTTGACCGTTGAGGCAACGAGCGCTGCGGCCCCGGCTTCATCCGTTTTCGCGGTGACGTCGGAGATGTTGACGGCGCCCTGGGTCACACTTGAAGGCGGCGTGGCCTGCAACAGGGAGATGAAGAAGTATGGCTCCTTCGGAGTGAACTGGTCGTGAGTGCGCGCAACCGTGATTGTCCGCGAGCCGCCAACGGTTTTGCTGGCAATGGTGGTCAGGCGATACTTGCCTGACTGGTAGCCGAAGCCGACCTTGTCATCGAGAAAGAGCGCATAGCGGCCTTCCTGGCCGGGATAGCATTCAAAGGTGAGTGGGCACACCGGCAACTGGCCGACGTACTGCTCGAGTTCGCGCCGTACCAGGATCGCGCCGGCACGAACATACATGGGGACGATGTCGAGCGGAGCGTACCAATTGAAGTTTTGGCCGCCCGCGTTCGCCGCAGGTAGCGGCGCGATCCCGTCCTGGTAGGCAAACCAGTCGCTCCCTGCGGGCAGGTAGACGTTTCGATTGTTGGATTGGTTGACGACCGGAGCGATGAGCAGGTCGTTGCCCAGCATGAACTGGTCGTTAAGGTGGTTGTAGACCGTGGGATCCTTGCGGTCGGTGAGGAAGAGGGGACGGCAGATGGGCAGTCCCGTCTGTGTGCACTCCCAGAGAAGATCGTAGAAGACCTGCAGCAACTTGTAGCGAATTTCGATGTACTTCTGACAGGCGTACTGGCAAAGGCCGCCGTACCGATACGGCTCCTGGTATTCCTTGCTGTAGCCGTCATAGTGGTTGCGGCACCACCCGATGAAAGCGCTGATGGTGGTCCAGCGCGCCATCAGTTCGGGCTGAGTGATGCCGCCGGTGACGGTGTTTGTGTTTCGATCGATTGAAATGCCGCCCATGGTGCCATCCTGCGGACCACCCACGGAACTGGGAGCAAAGCCGCCGACATCCGCACCAGCCATCGGCTGGCCCGAGAGACCGAAATTCAGAACCTCGGGAATGAGGATCGCAAGAAAGTTCCAGTCGGATGCAGAGTCGCCGGTCCAACTGGCGGCGTAGCGATGCACGCCGCTGAAGCCGCCGCGCGCGATAATGAAGGGTCGCTTGTCCACGCCGGCAGCCTGGCGCAGTTTGACCAGCCCGGCGTGCGTGGCGCTGATTAGATTCAGTGCGAAGACGTTGTGGATCATCGCCGCGGGGACCAGCTTGTTCCGCGTGTAGTCGAACATCAGCACGTTGAGCGCGAGGGTCTTATACGGCGCGCTGTCGGATGTGCTTGGCTGTACGGCCGGATCGGTCATGTCCTGCCACACCATCTCGAGGCCGGCGTCGAGCAGAGGTTTGTAGAGCGTGCCCCACCAGTCGCGGACTTTCTGCTGGCCTAGATCGGCGTAGTGGCCGTAAGTGCCGAGCGTAACGCCGCCTTGGCCGACACTACAATCGCACGATTGCCCGCCCGGTGAAGGATACGGGTTTTGCCCACAGTTCTGGCCGTAGTTTTCGTTGGTGACGAACGGACCGGGGTAGGCTGGCCCCCGTCCCTCGGCGCGATTGTCCTGCACGAAGGCTCCGAGCTTCATGCCGTCATCGAGCACAGCATACCGAGTTGCCGCGCCGTTCTCATCGAGCGGCTGCATAGTGACAATACCGGTGATGTTCGTGCTGCACTTGACCCCGAGCGCCGCTGCCTGACTGAAGCAGGTGGCGCCGCCGTTGGGAAACTTCTTGTCGCTGGCAGTGAAGGTGCGGTAATTGTCCTGAAAGTCAACGTCGATGTGCATGCCGTCGAGCGGGATTGCGGCGGCACGGTACTGCTGGATAGCATTGATGACCTTGCCCTGGTCGTAGTACCCATAGCAACCCTGGTGATTGCCAAGTGCCCACATCGGCGCGAGCGCGGCCGTCCCCACAAGTGTCGAGTATTGCTGTAGTACGGCAGGGGTGTCGGCGCCGGCCAGGAAGTAATAATCCATCTCGCCATAAAGCGCCCCGATAAAGTACTTGCTGTACATGTTGCCATTGAAGGACGAGCTCGCACCGAAGTTCATGTAGGTCTGCGACCCGTTATCCAGCAGGATGCCGTAGGCGTAGGGCGCGTGGGTGGGCTGCCCGGTGCTGTCGAGTGGGTTGGGGTTCTCCTCGATGACAAACGGGATGGAGTTGTAAAGGGGTTCGGTCCAGTTCAGTGGGCCGGGTTGCTGCGCGGGATCAGGGGAGCTGCTGTAGGGAACAACTGATTTGAACGGCGGCTGATCCGTGTTCTGGCCAAGGTACTTGTAATTGTCGTAGTTGAAGAAGGTTAACGCGTTGCCGTTCAACATCAGGTCGCTACCCCCCTTTTCTCCAGCGCCGAAGTAGCAGGCGTTGGCTGGGTAATTCTTGAAGTTCGCAACGGCCGAGCCGCTTCCGGAGACGTAGATAAGGCCTTGTGCGGTGTCTGTACTGATGAGGGTCGCCTGCCGGTAGACCTGCACAGTGAAGGGCTTGAAGAGCACATCGAGGCGGATGTCGCCGAGATCGGCCGAGAGCTTTTCCGCGTCATTCTGGAGAACATTCACATTCACCTTGCCGAGCTGCTTGTTCACGACAGCGAAGGAACCGTCCATGCTGTAGTCGCCGGATGGGTTGAAGCGTACGCGGAAGGCCGAGGGACCAATGATGTAGATCTTCAATACGGGCGCGGCGGGGTTGAAGACAGGCACGGCTACGCCGACAGCCGCCCCCCGTGCGCTTGGGGGCGAAGCTCCGCCCGGAAGCGTACCAGCCAGTGTAAAGGTTGCGTCAGACTTGTCCCACAGGCACTCGGTCACATTGCCGAACGACGTCCAGCCGGTTGCGCTATTAGGGTTGAATTCATCGGCGCGGACGTAACGAAACGAAGACAAACTGGAATCGACACTCATGCGTGAAACCTCTTCGGGCAGACCTGTGGCAGGTTGAGGGTGGGCGGATTCAAGATTCAAGTGCAACGGCTCTGAAAACAGGAGATAGTTG
>CAZZVD010000025.1:0-15089 GCA_964657465.1 uncultured Acetobacteraceae bacterium
ATCTAATTGAGTGATTTGATCGGAAGCTAAAAGGGAATAGTTATCATGTGCCCCCGATTTCCACCTGTCAGCGATCCACCGGCCGGTCCTCGCGTTATGCGGGACTGTGTACAGGAGTTCAAACTCCCTATACGCCCTATCGTCTGTTTCGAGGCCGGCCGGTCTGCACTCACTCAATATTCGTGGCCAATCCCTGCCGGGCGTTGTTCCCGCAAATGGATGCGGCCACGCTGCTTATGCGTTGGTCTTGTTAGAGGATCGAAGACAGTTCGCTACGCACCAACTTTACCCGTCGGGAGAACCCCTTCCGCCACGCCGCGGGGAATCTCCGCTTCCGCTTGACTGTTACCTATCATGGACGTCCCGCATCCCACCCGAGGGGATCTCCGCTTCCCCATGACGGTTAGCTATCACGGACTTCTCGCTGACACAGGATCTCTTGCTGACCCGACCATCCGGTTCCACTGACGCTCTAACTTCAGCTACTGGTTAGGTTCACCTGGAGCGCGCTTCAGATATTTCAGGATTGCGGCCAGTCTAGTTGGTATTATTAAGGTCTGACCACGGCAGTCCATGGATAGCGGCTCCGGCTGCTCCCAATGCAGCCGTTCAACGAAACCAAGGAGGTTCGCGTGAAGAATGCTAAGCAGGATCGTCGACAATTTTTGAACTCCCTCGGTCGTTTGGCTGCTGGAGGTGTCGCTCTCGGTGGCGGGAGGGCCGGTGCATCCTCAACGTATAGCTTAGGGGCGGAGACGACGTTAACTCCGATGGAGCAGTCTGAACATCGGAAAAGCACCTGCGTTGTGGATGTGTCCGCTCCCGGCGCGGCGGTCGCCGACATTAGCAGAGGTCAACAACTGGAAGAGTTCAATCACCAGTTTCAAGGCGGACTATACGCGCAGCTCATCAACAATCCATCGTTTGATGAGCTAGAGAACCCGATGGCCGCGTGGTACGTGGTAGAAGCGGGCTCTTCCGGCGGTACTCTGCATGCACAAACTTCCGCTGATACCGAGATGCTCAACCGCCATCAACAGCATTGCGCCCGGCTCTCCGTCACGTCGACGAGTTCAGGAAGCGTGGCATTGGCTAATCGAGGCTACTGGGGGATTGGGCTGAGGAACGATACCACCTACAAGGTGTCTTTCTGGGCCAGAAAAGGTCAGAACTTTGCTGGAACGTTGAGAGCGAGGCTGGAAAGCAACGACGGCAATATCTATGCAGAATCAGAAGAATTCAGTCCAGGCGACAACTGGCGGCATTTCACTTGCGACCTGACGACCAAAGGGGTAGCAGGAATTACGGCAGACAACCGCTTCGCAATCTATGCTTCGACCACCGGCGATGTGTATTTCGACGTCACGACTGTCATGCCTCCTACGTGGAAGCAACGGCCCAACGGCCTAAGGCCCGATTTGGCGGAGAAATTGGCTGCTCTCAAGCTGAAATATATACAGTTCCCCGGAGGCTGCACGGCAGAATCTTCGGATATGAATACCTGCTGGAACTGGAAGAATTCCATCGGGCCACTCGAGCAAAGGCCCGGCAGCACAAGAAATCGCTGGTATTACAAGAACAACTTGTTTTTCGGTTTAGACGAGTACCTACAACTGTGCGAGGACCTGGGCGCGGAACCCGTGTATGTTTGCTCAGCTGGAATCAGTGAAGTCCCGCACGATAAAACCTGGTGGAGCATTTGTCCTCTGGATAAAATGCAACCGATCATCGATGACATTCTTGACTTACTTCAATACTGCAAGGGCCCTGCTTCTACCCCTTGGGGAGCAAAGCGGGCAGCCAACGGTCATCCAGCACCCTACAATCTGAAATATATCGAAATCGGCAATGAAAATGGTGATGCAACAGCGCGCGAGTATGGCCTGAGGTATGCCATGATTCGCGAGGCCGTGTTGGCTCACTACCCTGATTTGAAGATTTTGTTTAACGGCCTTGAGCAGAGGTGGGCTCTTCCGCCGTCGCTGAGCGACTCCGTCGATATCGTCGATCAACATTTCTACAAGAGAGATCTTTCGGGGCTGTACGAACGTTTCGACACCATTGATCCGGCCTGGAAGAAGGTCTGTGTGGCGGAGTACGCGACATCGATTTTTGGAAACGGGGGCGATGTAATCGGCAATTTTGGGGACGCACTCGGAGACGCTGCGTTCTTGCTGGGTTGCGAAAAGAATTCGGCGAGAATGTGGTGGACGGGCTACGGCAATTATGCCGGCGTTGTCGGCCATTCCGATTTTGGGCCTTGTATCGTATGGAATGACGCCACTTCGTGCTTCACAACACCCTCCTACTACATGCAAAAGATGCTTTTTTCCGATAACTCAGGGACTTGTGTGTTGCCTTTCATACAAAACACGCTTTATTGTTTCTGGTCGGCATCCATTGACACTGCATCAGGGAACCATGACGTTCTGCTGAAAGTTGCGAACAATCAGGCTACGGCCGAAACAGTCACCATAACGCTTAAGGGTGTGTCGACCGTTTACCCCGCAGGTCAATCGACGGTCCTTACAGGTGCGCCTATGGATGAAAATTCACTCGCGCACCCAACGAAGGTAGTCCCAGTGGCAGGAACATTCGCGACAGGCCCTGACTTTACGTATACCTTCCCCGCGCATTCAGTGACGGTCTTACGGATTGGATGTCAGGCAGCTTCCAGCAAAGATGCATAGTGCCGACCTGGCGGCTCGCGGCCGCCAGTTAGAACTCCGGAGGAAGCGCTTAAGCAGCCCTTTAATCAAGGTTAAGTGACCTGTGAGGTGAGAGGCAGAGGGTGGAAAACGCCGTTACTCGAACTCCTACCGAAGTTGCGCCCATGCGGGGTCTGCACACAAGCAGTGGTGTGGTGGTAAGAGCTACGCACGAATCAAATGCCGTCTAAATGGACAGCGCGAGGCAATGCCGCCGCAAGCATGACGTCAGTAGCACTTGCTGGTAAGCCCACCATCCACGATCAATATGCTGCCAGTCATGAACGACGAGGCAGGCGATGCCAGGAAGGCAACGACTTCAGCAATCTCGGCCGGTTCAGCGATACGCCGCAAGGCATACTTGGAGTGCACTTCGGCGCGGAGATCTGCCGGGTTGGGCGCATTATCAAAATACGCTGCGACCATCGGCGTGTTGACATCCCCGGGGCAAACGCAGTTCACGCGCACTCCGGATGGCCCGTAGCCGATAGCCATCGACTTGGTGAGAGCGATGACACCGCCCTTCATAGCGCCATAGGCAACAAGTTCCGGATCGGCGACGATGGCTAAGATAGACGAGATGTTCACGATAGCGCCCGCTCCGGATGCCTGCAAGTGCGGCATGGAAAGACGCGAACAGAGAAAGACACCCTTCAGATTGACAGAGTGCAGACGATCCCAACTCTCCCCTGATGTCTCGAGCAACGTACCCATGATTTGAATCGCAGCACAATTCACCAGGATGTCGATCTGCCCGAAACGCTCGACCACCGCGGCCACGGACGAAGAAACGCTGTCTTCCGAAGAGACGTCGGTCTCGATGAAGGCTGCATCCGCTCCGATCCTGGCCGCACAGGCGATTCCGTGATCGACACTGATGTCCAACAGCGCCACCCGTGCGCCGCGTGCAGCGAACAAAGCGGCACAGGCAAACCCAATGCCCGATGCCGCCCCGGTAACAATGGCAACCTTGCCGCTGAAGTCCAGGCTGTTCAGAATGGTCCTTTCAGGCTCTAGTTTCCAGAAATGCTGACGCTGTTCGACTGCAGGTGACGCAAATGAACTTCGTAATCACCTTGATCGAGCGCGGTCACGGTATAGCCCTCTGCATTCCCATCCTGCATCAAGGCAAGAGTGACCGAACCCGCAGAAATCTTCGCCGGCTAAAGCTTAGACGCAGCACTTCAGAACTTGCTGGAGAAAAGGTTCGATAATTCACATTCTTCGGACTGTAGGTAACTTTCTGCACCACGGTGGTCGATTGCAGAATGTGATCCTGGGCAATTGGAGCGAAGTGCGGGACGGCGCCCATCGCCCACATAAAACTTCTTCCGGCATCGGAGTAGCCGTCCTCAAACCAATAGGCATGGGGAGGCCGCCCTTGCCGCAGCAGCTGATCTTTCCGTCGCTATCGCTAAAGTAGGTAGTGTATTTAAGCGAGCGAAAAGCGTCTTCACGCGCCTGACCGTCATGCGTCTTGTGGAAATATATCGCGTTAATCGCGCCCCATTGTGTTGTGCGGCATACCAGACCTGCGCGCGAACAGCAACCAAGCCCGCTGGTGTGAGCAATCTGTCCTCCGTTGGGCGAATACAGAGCTTCCGGCGAAATCGGCCCGGTGACGGCGCCATCCGGCCTATGTTGCTCGTCGATCGCCCATGCGCCGTAGAACGGACCCACCCCGAGATAAGCACGGCTGCGATCCAGCAGATGGCCTACGTGCTCGTCCTAACACTTTGACTAGAATCTTACTTTGATCGCGCCTTGGCCGATACGCGGATCGCGCGCACTACCGACCACCCCAAAGCCGCTCGAGCCACTCGGTGCCCCGGCATTGATGTCACCGTTCGGGTTAAAGAACTGTGCATGGTTGAAGAGATTAAAGAATTCAACGCGGAAGTCGAACCCTACCCTTTCCGTCACCTGCGTAGTCTTGATGAGCGCCATATCGGTCTGGTTCAAGCCTGGCCCATGGAGAAAGCGCCGGCGCGCGTTGCCGCCAGTGCCGATAGCTGCAAAGGAGAAGGGACCCGTTGGACCGGAGTCGTCATAATCATTGGAAAAATACTGATAGGGATGCTGCTGGTTGCGGGGGTTAAGTTTCTTAATGGGCGTACCGTCGTAGTTGGGCAAATCTACGGCATTTGAACCGAGAATGCCGTACAGGTCGCAACCGCAGAGCGAGCGATCGTTACCGTTGCTGGTATCAGTAAAGGTGATGGGAAAGCCAGTGGTGAGGCGGGTAATCCCGGCGAGCGACCAGCCGCCGGCGATACGCCGCGTCACTCCGTTGCCCGACGAAAGAAGCCGGGCGAAGGGCAGGGCGTACTCATAACTGACCACAAAGTTATGAGTGACGTCGAACTGAGACAGGCCGTAACTCAGGCTTGCATTGTAGGGGTTTGTGAGATCGCTGAAACCGGATCCCTCGTCGAGCGCTTTCGAGTAGGTGTAGGCACCGAGAAACCGCCAGTCGCCGAGGGTTTTATTGAGCGAAACCTCAAATGCGTTGTAGTTGGAGATACCAATCGTCGATTCGTAGGAATTATCGCCGAAGTCGAGTAACCCGTGGCTGAGATATTTGCCCGACGTTACAGAGTACTGGCGGGTTCCATTGAATGTCTGGCCGTTGACTTTATAAATGGTATCTTCACCGGCCGGTCCGCAGCCGCCACCGAGCGCCGCGATCTGAAGGCAAAGTTGTGGATCGCCGAGGTTGTTGGCCGTTTGCTGAAATAGATGGCGCCCGAGGGAGCCAACGTAACCAGCGGTCAGGATGGTCGACTTTCCCAACTCCCGCTGGACCGTAAAGTTGAAGTTCATGGAGTAGGGCAGCTTGTTGTGAGTATCAAATGCCGGTGAAAACGCGATGGGGAGATAGGACGCGAAATTGGTTGAGCCGCCGCTGGGAAAGACGAACGGAAACGGTTGCAGTTTATTCGCGCCGGTCGTGTAGTCGGTATATGGCTGTTCGAAGTAAGGATGGGCCGCACCATTGACATAGAGTCCGAAAGGCGCATCGCCGGTAGCAAAGCTTTGCCCGGTCGTATCGAAGTCGGTATAGAAAAGACCGAAGGCTCCCCGGACGCTTGTCTGTCCGGCGCTCCCGACCACGCGATGGCCGAGTCCATCGGATGCGGAAGGCGCCCAGGCAAACCCAAACCGGGGGGCGAAATTGTTCCACCGGGTGTAGGCCAGGGTTTTTGGGATTCCTTTGTCCCCGGGGAAGAGCCATCCTTCGGGCGAGTTGGCGAACACCGTGGATTGCTGGCCGGGAACAAACGCCTGGATTTTGCCGGTTGTGTCGTACCAGGGCTGACTTACTTCCCAGCGGAGGCCGTAATTGAGGGTCAGTTGCGGACTCAGGCGGTAGCTATCCTGCACGTACAGGTCGAACATCTTGCTGCGGCCATCCAGTTCCTGAGCGCTGCTTTGCGTGAACGAGGCCGGCAGGCCCAATTCGTAGTCCGCAAAGTCGATGCCGCTGGCGGCGCCGTCGAATCCAAAACCGCCGTTGGGGTTGGGACCGCCGCGCCGGTTCCACTCGTAGTATCCAGCACTGCCGCCAAATCTGAAGGTGTGCTGCCCGGCGGTCAGCGAAAATGAGTTGGAAATCTGAATGGCTGTTTGATAATTCCCGTCCTCATTGGCCACACCGAGCACGAGGCCGTTGTTGAACGACATGGGAGGAACGCCTTCGATATTTGGGCGTGCCGCAATGATGCCCTGGCCACCCTCGACAAAGCCGAATGAGGCAAGTTTGCCAAGCCCACTAATGGGAGTATTGCCTGGCGCCCGCGAGCGTGTACCGTTGGCACGGAACTCGTTTACTCGGTTGGCGCCCCATACAAGGGTGTTGCTGAACAGTGCTTGTTGCGATTTGTTAGGCGTGGAGTAACTGAAGGACGGATTGTTGCCGGGGGTGACGGTTTGGGTGTTGCCGTAGTTGTAATAAAAAGACCAGTCGCCCGTCATGTGGGTGGTGAGGTCCACGCGCGTACCGAACTGGTCTTGCTTGTTGGTGCTGGCGAAGGCATTGGTAATGAACGTCGACCCGTTCAATCCTGCGGTGGGCAGAGGGATGTATTTCAAGGTACCGATCGCAGCCGGCGACCAGGCCGCGGTGGGAATCATCGCGTTGGGAAACGCGCAAACAGCAGTGCTGGTGCAGCCGGGAGTGTAAAAGGGTTCGCCCGCCCTTACCGCATAACCGACCCGCGCGCTGAGGGTCGAGGCGAAGTCACCCGGAACACCGGTGCCCGGAACGTTTCCAGTTAATTCACTCGCGCGATCGCTGAAGTCGCCGGTGCGCTCGGCAGTGGTGGGGACCATCGCCGAAGGCGTGGTGTAGGCCCGGCTTTCCCGCGTGCCCTGATAGTCCCCAAAGAAGAACAGCCTGTCCTTGAGGATAGGTCCGCCGATCACGCCGCCGAACTGGTTTCTGTGGAATGCGCCTACTGGACCAGCCGGGTCAAAGTAGTTGCGGGCATCGAGAGCATTGTTGCGTAGAAATTCGAATGCGGTGCCGTGGAAAGAATTGGTTCCCGCCTTGGTGATCACATTTACCAGGGCGCCGGAAAAGTGCCCATACTCGGAATCGAAGCCACTGGTCAGCACACGAAATTCCTGTAACGAGTCGAGCACCGGGATTATATTCGCGCTGTTCTGCGAAGTGTTTTCAACACTCCCACCGTTGACCAGGAACCCGTTCGCGTTTTCGCGTCCCCCGTTTACCGATACGTTCCCCGGGCCCGCATTGCCGGGATTCGAACTCACCGGCACGACCCCGGTCTGCAGGCCGAGTAAGTCAAGGTAGCTGCGACCGTTCAGGGGGAGGGCCTGGATCTTCTTGTCTTCGATCACATCGCCCAATTGCGTGACCGAGGTTTCCACCTGCACCGTACCCGCCTTGACTGTGACTTCTTCTGTGGTCTGGCCTGGCTTGAGTTGGAAGTCAACACGCAGGCTCTGGTTGACTGTAAGCCGAATTCCTGTCTGCTCCACTTTGCTGAAGCCGACTGCCTGCGATTGGACGGCGTACCCGTCACCTACCGGCACTTCGAGAAACTCGAAGGTGCCGGTGCTGGTGGTGGTCGCCTGCCTGTTAAAACCGTTCCCGACATTCAACAGGGAAACGGTAGCGCCCGGAACCACTGCGCCCGAGCTATCGGTCACGGTGCCGCGCACGGAGGCAGTCACGTCGGCAAAGGCTGGGCAGGCTGAAAGGAAGGTGGTGACGAGCACAACCAGAGCGATAAACGAGAAACACCCACACTGCTTCTGCCTCATAAATCTCCTGTATAGGTATGCCCGGGGATTAGGTACGTTGTGGCCTGACCACTCTATTGAAACCTTTACGGAAAATTTGTCAAGTATTAATTTCCAGTTAGACCTGCGGGTATGTCGAGAAATCCTGCATTTGTGGGGATATTAGCGGTGTTTCAGTATGTTTAACCGCGCGTGGGCGACAGAAGCGAGGAGAAATGTGGCGGTTCAACGGTGGGGGCTGGTCTGTCGCTGGATTGCTGCTGGACTGAGTCCGTTTGCGTTGTGCACGGCACCCAGGGTTGTGGGCTTTTGCTGATATAGGGGCCACGCGCAAGGTTACGCCTTACAAAAAACCCGATCGCTAAGCATCTCTGAAACAACCCCAACCTGATCGTGACAACCGAAACCCTGGTCGCTTCGCGGGTGGTTTCCGTGACCTGGTCGTAAGTGCAAGGTCATACCACGGCAGACTGAGTTAGCATACGAGGGTGTCACGAAACCCGTACGTTGCGACCACAAGAATTGGAAAGGTCCGCCGTTCCGAACTGCGAGCGCAGTGAACATGCCGCAGCTTCTGAGCTTTGTCGGCCCTTGTGAACAGGGCCCTGCGCGTAAGGCCGCCCGAGACGCATCCCGAATACACTTATGGAAAAAGTAAGAAACGCAATTAATCCCAAGAGCTCCGCTTCGATACCCGCGCAACTGCGCGATCTGATCATGGAAGACATCGCGGCCCAGAGATACAAGCCGGGGGAGCGCTTCGAATCAGAGCGTGGCCTGGCAGAACGGTTCGGCGTATCGCGCGCCTCGGTCCGGGAAACGATTGGCATCCTGATTGATTCCGGCGTTTTGCAGCGGACCACGGGCCGGGGAACGTTCGTGGCCGATCAGACCGTACGGTCGAAACCACAGCAAATCGTTATCCTGATCAGCGCCGACATTCTGCATTTCACCACGGGGTACGGACTGGTGCTGCGCGGGGCAGAGAGTGCCTGCAGCAAATCAGGCGACACGCTGATTTTGCGAGTGATCGGCAACGAGGCCTTTGAGATCAGCGCGCAGCAGGATGTGCGGCCCGATGGCGCCATCATCGTCGGCGGGGTACGCAAAGATGTGGCCCAGCGCTATCGCGATCTCCAGGTGCCGATTGCATTGGTAGACCTGCTGGAGCGGCAAGAATTGTCGGAATCGGAAGCAGTGCGCATTGACTACGCGAGCGGTACTGCCATCGCGCTCGATCGCCTGCATGAACTGGGGCATACGCGTATCGGCTTTATAGGCTTTAGCGGCTCGCACAAATACGAGCTGTATTGGCAAAGCCTGGAGCGCCTGGGTATGAGCTACGATCCGGGATGCGTGGAGTTTCTACATCCACTTGATCTCGAACCGGGCGTACTTTCGGGTCTGCGGCGCATGCAGACGATTCTGTCGCGCGGCCGGCGTCCCACGGCAATTCTGGCGACAAACGACTTCGTTGCACTGGGTGCGATCGAAGCGCTCACCATCGTCGGCCTGCAAGTTCCTCATGATGTCAGCGTAGTGGGTTACGACGACTTGAAGGTAGCAACATCTCCTCCGCTTTCGACCATTCGGGCAGACCTGGAACAGGTAGGCAGAATGGCGGTTGCGGCGCTGCATCGGCGCATCCAGGGTAACCTGCACGATGCGCCGGTGGTGGTGCCGGTTCAGTTCATCGAACGCGGCTCCTCTGGTCCGGCGCACAATGTGAAAGGGTGAGCTACGCGCCGGAGGGGGCTACTTGTAACTGCGACGGTTCGACGGAGGGAATGGCAGCCATGCGAGCGAAAACCCCGTCCAGCGCGGCCAGGGTTTGCTCCACATCCTCCGCGGTGTGCACCGTCGAGACATAAAATCGCCCGTCAGGCAGGATGTTGATGCCCTGCTTGCAGCTCTCCAACAAAAACTTAGTCAACATCCCTGGGTCGTCATCGAGGGTGTCGCGATAACTGCTCAGCTGCGGCAGGCGGTTGAAGTGAACGGCAAAGGCCGCTCCGAAACCG
Organism: uncultured Acetobacteraceae bacterium; assembly: GCA_964657465.1. Lineage (GTDB taxonomy): Bacteria > Acidobacteriota > Terriglobia > Terriglobales > Acidobacteriaceae > PALSA-350. Next base: position 9,998 of record CAZZVD010000025.1, read on the forward strand.
CTCACCAAAAGAGGAAGGCCGTGGATCTTGCCCAGCTCGCGTATGCCTTGCATCAGGGCCTCGCCTGTCTGGTTGGCGGTGCGCAACGCCTCGCCTTCGCCCTGCCCCAGCTCCTGGATCGTGGTGACGCCGGCAGCCAGCGAGAGGGGGTTGCCGTTGAACGTGCCGCCAAATGAAACCCCGCCGGTAAACATGAGCTCCAGCAGATCTTTCTTTCCGGCTATGGCGCTGAGGGCCAGTCCGCCGCCGATGGCCTTGCCCAGCGTAGCCATATCAGGGGTCACGCCGTAGTAACTCTGCGCTCCCCCGGGCGCCCGCCGAAACCCGGTAATGACCTCGTCGAAGATGACGAGAGCCCCGTGACGGCGAGCGACCGCGGCCATCTGGCCCAGGAATCCATCTTTCGGAAGAAGACAACCACTGTTGCATAACACTGGTTCTGAAATGACCGCGGCAATCTCCGACCCATGTTGCGCAAAGACTTCTTCCAGGGATGCGACATCATTCCAGGGAATGACCAGCAGGTTTTCTGCTGCATTGCGGACCTGGCCACTGGTGCCGAGAATTGCGGCGGAGAAAGCCGAGGCTGCGAGTTCTGCACGACGCGGCTTGTAGCTCAGCAACACGGAATCCATCCAGCCGTGATAGTGCCCCTCGAATTTGAGGATGAGGTTCCGCCCGGTTGCCGCCCTGGCGAGCCGCAACACGATCTGTACTGCTTCGCTGCCGCTCGAAGTAAATGCCACGCGCTCGGCACAGGGAACCACCGCTTGTACCAACTCGGCCAGTTCAAATTCCAGGGCATGCTGTGCCCCATAAACGTGCGGCTGCACGGCGTGCTTGCTTAAAGTGGCGACGAGTTTGGGATGGCAGTGTCCAAGAATAAGCGGACCCCAAGCCAATGCGTAGTCGATGAAGTCGTTGCCGTCGACATCTGTGAAGTGGCTGCCGCGCGCGTCGCGTATGAAGAGCGGGATGGGGGCTTTGGCGCGGAAAGGACTGCTGACGCCGCCTGCGAGGGAACGACGGCTTCGTTCGAGATACTCAGCTGATTTTGTGAACGTACGCTCAGTGGAAGACACGGCTCTCCTCTGTTGGTTAGACCATACAAGACCAAATAATAGTCGTCAACGCATTTCCTGATCGGCGCAAGCTTCGAAGATCCTCTTCCCGCGGCGCCTTAATCCCATGGAATAGCACCCTAATTGCTTTTAGTTATAATGATTTGCGCGTGGGGTGGCGCCAAGCTCGAATTTATTTTCACTACAAAGGCACCGTAAGCAATTACTATTCTTTCGAACCATACCAGACCAGTTTGGATTGGTGCACGATCCCGTTTAGCGGCGCATCCTGGAGCGACTTTGACCCAATCTTCCAATCAGCCGGCCGGGGAACTCCGCCGCGTACTCAAGTTACGGGATCTGGTTTTCTACGGGATCGTATTGGTGCAGCCCATCGCCGCGGTTCCGCTCTTCGGCCTGGCTGACAACATATCTCACGGCCATATAGTGACCGTGATTCTTATGGCTATGGTCGCCATGATGCTGACTGCCGTGAGCTACGGCCGATTGGCCTCGGTGCATCCCTCAGCCGGCTCAGCGTACAGCTACGTCACGCATGAATTAAATCCCTACCTCGGATTTCTGGTTGGCTGGGCCATGCTGCTGGACTACCTCATCATCCCGGTAATCAACGTTGTCTATGGCGCCCTGACGCTGTGCCGTATGTTTCCCGTACTGCCCCCAACCGGGGTCAAAGTGGTGATGGCGCTGCTGATCACGTTGTTCAATCTGCGAGGAATCAAGACTACAGCACGTGCCAACACCATCCTGCTTGCCTTGATGGTCACGGTGATCGCGGCCTTTCTGCTGCTCGCAGTGCTCTTCCTGTTCCGCCACGATGGGCTGCACGGCGTGTTTAGCCTCGCGCCGTTCTACACCTCGGGTGACACTCCCCTCGGCGCTCTCGCCACGGCGACGTCGCTGGCGGCGCTCACGTATATTGGATTCGATGGTGTGACCACGCTCTCGGAAGAAGTTGAGAATCCACGTCGCAATATCCTGCTGGCCACGGTGTACGTCTGCCTCTTCACGGGATTATTCAGTGCGCTGCAGGTCTACCTTGCCCAGAGGGTCTGGCCCGATTTTCATACCTTCCCGTTCCTCGAAACCGCCTTCATGGATGTTTCCCGAAGAGTTGGAGGAAACCTCCTGTTCCAGGGAATGGCGCTTACGCTGGTGCTGGCGAGCCTGGGAAGCGGCCTCAGCGGCCAGGCTGGGGCGGCGCGCCTGCTGTTTGGCATGGGGCGAAACGGAGCGCTGCCAAAAGGCTTCTTCGGGTATCTGCAGGGTTCGCGCGGAGTTCCGTCGTACAACGTGCTCCTGATCGGGCTTATTACGGTGCTGGGAGCACTCTACTTTAACTTCGAGACCGCCGCCGAGTTGCTGAATTTCGGAGCTCTGTTGGCCTTCATGGGCGTCAATGCAGCAGCTGCACGACATTTCTTTTTTGGCCGGACTAGAGGTGACAGGCGCCTCCTTCAGGACCTCGTCGTTCCGGTTTTCGGATTTATCTTTTGCCTTTCGATTTGGGCCAGTCTGCCGATCATAGCTAAGGTTGTCGGCACCATCTGGTTTTTGCTCGGCATCGCCTATTCTTTCGCGATGACGGGAAGTCTACGGCGGCCACCCGGAGAATTGAACTTCGCGGTGGCAGCGTCGTTGGCACCTCGCGCTGAAGACTAGGAGTTCGGGGACGTGACGGACTAACTACCGACTGGCGTCATCGCAGAAGCAAATGATATGAAATCTTCCTCATCATTGTGCGAGAGCAGATTTAAGGTCACATGGGCAATATTAAGAACATGACGGCGGGTAGGGCTGTTTTCTCGTCCAACCTCAGCACCAATCCAGAGAGCTCCCCATGGCCCGCTTTGCGCGTGTAATTGGTCCGGGAGTTCCGCATCCACATCACTCAACGGGCAAGCGGAAAGCGTTTCATTGTTCAAGCCGATGCGGACTGCGGAGTTTATCCGGGCTTGCTTCTCCAGAACGCCGAGCTTCATGGAGTCCAGGTGATCGGGTTTTGCCTGATGTCGAATCATGTTCACATCGTGGCAGCGCCACGGACTGCGACATTTTTTGGCACTCGCTCTGGAAGACACACATGGCCGCTTTGCTTCGTATTGGAACGTGGCGAATCATCGCTCCGGTCATTTGTGGCAAAGCCGTTATTACTCCTGCGTCCCGGATGAAATTCATGTGTGGGAAGCTTTGCGCTATAGGGAGCTAAATCCGGTCAGGGCCTTGCTGGTGACCCGCGCCGAAAAATGGAGCTGGTCCGGCGCCGGCGTCCATTGCGGTCGCGGGACGCGAGATCCCTGGTTATTGGAGGAGTTCTGGGAGAACCGTTGGAATCGTGACTCCTAGAGGGAGTTCCTGGATATCGGTCACACGGCATCGTGCCTCGAACAGATCCGTCGTAACACCTACACTGGCCGGCCACTCGGCTCAGCGTAGTTCAGGCGCTCGCGGGAAATGAAGTTGCAACGGGATGTGGCACCGAGAAAGCCCGGACCTAAAAAGAAAGGATTGGCAAACGACACAGAGGCTCTTCTGGCCTTTTGACGTGGCGTTTCCCTCGCGTCTCCGAAGTCATTATGTACCGATTCGGGGGTTGTGCCGTCCCATCCCCGCGTCTCCGCTGCATCGCTTTTCACTTTCGGATTTTCTTTGCGTGTGGATTCAAAATGACGAAGCGCTCGCTGTTACTGACATAGAGTCCCTCGAACAGCACCGTCGGCAGGAGACCATCCGCAATCGTTGCGATGGCGGTTCGGCTACCAGGCTGGTGGGCAGATCATGAAACTCGCGCGAAGCGATCTTCAGGTCGACCCGGCCCATTCGCAGTAGGGCTGCTCCGGCGGTGGAGGTCTCCAACCCCTGCTGCATGATCGGGCAGTGAAGCGCATTCCAGACGGGCCCGATGAGCACCAAAGCGTTTGCCCCGGAATCCAACAACAAGCGCAGTTTGGCGTGCCCCCGGAATTGTGCCTCCCCGGCGACGATCATCCGCTGCTGTTCCATCTCCAGGGGCACCGGGTCACCGTCGAGCGCGTCCCGGAGGTCGTTGCCCTGCTCGATACGAAGGGACCGCGCACGGTAATCGAGCAGATAGTTGAAATGGGACAGGAAGTCCTGGCCGACGATTCCTTGAATGCGGCTGTCCATCCGCTGCAGGCTGGAGAGATCTTCTTCAAGCACGGGAAGGCCCTCTGCATGGACAGTCCCCATCGTTAAAGTGGGCAACCTGCTCACCATCACGGTCTGGCTGCCCGTAACGGTTGCCTGCCGGGCCGATTGCAGCGCAACCAGGGAAAGCTGTCTGGCGAGCGCGAAGTCGAGGATCGTCGTGTCCGCGCCGGTGTCCAGCAGGAAGTAAAAGGGTCCCGCATCGTTAGCCATTACCGGGATCACGACCAGAGCCTCGCGAACCAGTTGAAACCGCACCTCAGACGTTGCGTGAAGGACGGGACAGCCGGCCGCTGCCAGCAATGCGAGGCAAAGTATGTTGTTTGTGACGCTGGTAGAAGAGGTGATTTTCATTGTGTTCTCCCTTCGTTCGGGAGAACCTTAGGCGGGGACGACCCTGCAGATACTCAGGGAACGCTGATGTTTCATGCAAGGTTTTCGAATGAAACACTGAGGCTGGCGGTGAGCAGACTTTTGCGCTTTGACGATGTCGTGATCGATCTCCAGAGCTTTCGCCTCACGAAGGCGGGAGAGCCCTTGCAGGTTGAACCGAAGTCGTTGAGGGTGTTGATCTTCCTCGTCGAAAGCCAGGGTCGCCTGGTGACGAGGCAGGAATTGATCGACGCGGTCTGGAACGAGGCCTTCGTTACCGATCACGTTCTTAACCGCGCCATCGGCCAGTTGCGCAAGGCGCTTCTGGACGACCCGAAAAGACCCCGCTACATCGAAACTGTGCCCACGCTGGGGTATCGATTTATTGCAGAAGTCGGAACGCAGGCGGAGAAGCCTGGCGTGGCCGGGGCGCCGCCCGCACTCGAGACGACGGCACCGGTTTATCTGGA
>CAZZVD010000025.1:15099-31467 GCA_964657465.1 uncultured Acetobacteraceae bacterium
CGCTGCCCGGGAGGCCGCTTTCTTGACCGCCGGCCCGGCTGCATCCTCGCGACCCTGGGTGCGCCGCGTTGTTGTTGCGTTGGCATGTTTCTTGCTGGTCGTGATCGGTGTCGTGGCTTTCAGGAGTATGCGAGACCTTAACGCCGAGGCTGGTTCGATCCGGTCGCTGGCTGTTCTTCCCCTGAAGAACCTTTCGGGCGATGCCTCACAGGACTACCTGGCGGACGGACTGACGGAGGAGATCATTACCGACCTGGGCCAAATCGGAGCGTTAAAGGTGATCTCCCCCACGACGGCCATGCAATACAAGAACCCACACAAATCGCTGCCGCAGATTGCCAGTGAGCTGCACGTCGATGCAGTGGTGGAAGGCTCCGTGGCTCGCTCGGGCGACCGGCTTCGTATTGACGCTCAATTGACCGACGCCCACGCCGACAAGCAGATGTGGACGCGCATTTTTGAGGGCGACCTGCACGATGCCTTCCATTTGCAAAATCAAGTAGCGGTCGCGGTTGCCGACGAGATCCGCATCCATATGACCTCGCAGGAGAAGACGGAGCTCGCCAGTAAAGAGCAGACCAACCCACTGGCCTATCAGGCGCTGCTGAAGGGCTACTTCTTCGAGAACCTCAACACGGTAGAGTCCATTCGCAAGTCGCAGCAGTACTTCAAGCAGGCAGTGGAGCTGGACCCTCACTTCGCCCGCGCCTACGTTGGCATCGCGCGCAGTTACAACTTTCTGGCCGACTTCGATGCCATCCCTTCGCTGGAAGCGATGGCTGCCGCAGACGCTGCGACCGCAAAGGCGCTCGCATTGGATCCCAACCTCGGCGAAGCCTACGCGGAGCGCGGCTGGATGCTGATGTTCTATCACTGGGACATGCCGGCAGCCGCGCGAGACTTTCGCCACGCGATCGACTTGAACCCCGGCGATGCGAGTTTTCACGAAGGGCTAGGGCAGTATCTGATACACATGGGAAGGTTTGACGAAGGCTTTCCGGAGTTCCAGCGGGCCAGCGATCTCGACCCGTTATCACTGCGCAATCACGCCGACTACTGCATGATGTTGGGATTTGCGAAGCGGTACGACCAGGCGATTCGTCAGTGCAAGGAGGCTCTTGAGCTGGATCCGAACTATGGCTTCGCCCTCGGCGCACTCGCTGATATCTACGAGAGACTGGGGGACTACGCGCAAGCGCATGAGCTCCTGAAGAAAGAAGGCTGGTGTACCTCGCCGCAATGCCTGGCATGCATGGATGAGGTTCACGGTAGGCCGGGAACGTCTGGCGCCTTTGAGATATGGGCTAAGACACTGCCCGAGCCACCGAATGCCTTTTATCTGGCTACCATTTACGCCGGGCTTGGCCGAAAGGACCTCGCTTTCGCGAACATGGAAAAAGCATATAAAGAACACCTCGGCATGCAGGGTATGACCTATTGGGGCATCGACCCCAACTTCGAGCCGCTCTACTCTGACCCTCGCTTCGACGCTTTCCTGAAGCACGCCGGCCTTCCGCCGCGACCTACGCAGGAATCAACCAGGACCGATTGATCACCGTGGGCACTGTGTTCTCCCGACGGAGAAAGTTGGTGCGTATTTCGGGGGACGGGTCCCCGCATTCACTAGACACAATATAGGACTGTATCGACATTGAAAGGCGAGTGTTGCCGTAGGTAAAGCTTGTAGTCAGGGCGCAGCTTCTGAATAAGGCGAGGGATGTCAAAGTAATCCGATGGCCGGTGGTACACGCAAATAGCAAGCCTTGGCCGATCGCGCAGAATAGTGGCTTTGCAGCCGTCGAGCGCGTCCAACTCAGACCCCTCGATATCCATCTTGATGTAGGTCACTTTTTCGTTCACAACATCATCGAGCCGCACTGCTTCGATGTGGCTGCCCTCGCCTTCACCGGTGACAATATGAGCACCCACGGGGGTGTTGTGGTCAAAGGTGACGGCTGAGTTTCTACAATACAGTCCTTTGGCAATTGGCTTGACTCTGGGATCGTTCGCGAACCGGTCAACGATCGCCTGGAAATGCGGTTGGTACGGTTCGAATGCATACACCGTCCTATGACGAGAGTTGGCCCGTTGAAACGCGGCGATGTGATCTCCCTTATACGCGCCGGCATCTACGAAGACTTCTCCATCAGGCAGGGAGGGAACGACATCGTTGCCGAAGTAAGGTTGAGGTTCGTAGATATGCCGGAACCAGATTTGTCCATCTGCCTGGCGTTGTGTCATCTCATCAAAGATGTAGCGAGACTTGTCGTCGGCAAAGCCGGCACGCAACGCAGCACAGCCGGCTATGGATTGCCGAGCCAGACAGAACCGCATTTCCAGCGAGGCGGCTGCCATGAAGTTATAGTAATAGAGCTCGAAGTGAACGTCGCCGAGGACGAAGAATGGGCAGGTGGTGACAATCACTATGACTTTATCCGCGGGTTCCGCATGGAGCCGGTCTGGGGAGCAGATCTCCGCACCGAAAAAATCGCTTCCCCACCTCGCACTATTTCGGTCACATACGTAGTCAGGCAGCCGTATGTTGTGATGATCCAGGCAGTGCCGGCGGGTGAAGTCGATGGCGTATTTGCCGGCTCCGTAAAAGACAATCTTCCTGTCTGTGTTTAATAGATCATCGTTGTGAAAGATGCTTAGCCTCCTTGCGGCTTACACAAGGCAGTGTGTTCAGCGGGGCAATGAACTCATGGCGGCAACCTCCCGCACGGTGCTTATAAAGAAATCTATCTCGTCTTTCTCGATCAAGTAGCTGGGCAAGAGGCGAATGGTTCGTCCGGAGTTCGCGGCCTGCACCAGGCAACCACGCTGCAAGAGGCTGGCCAGGAACTGGCTGGAGAGCTGGGAACCTTCTGGGAGCTCATCGTCACTCAAGTCGAACCCCAACATGAGCCCCCGCCCGCGTGGTTTGTGAATCAGGCGAAATTCCTGAGCCAGCTGGTTGAGACACTGCAGGAAATAGTCGCCTTGCTCCCTGATTCTCGTCATGAGATTGTGCTCAGTAATCCAATCGATGGCGAAGGCCGCGAGGCCACAGTTGAAGGGATCATTTTGATGCGAGCTGTACATTTTCATGCGAAAGCCGTCAGCGGTCACCAGACCGCCCCGGAACACTACAACAGAAACCGGGTAGCCTAAACCCATTCCCTTGGCACACACCACGAAATCTGGAATGAGTTTTAATTGTTGGAAGTAAAACCAGCTACCGGTGCGTGCGAAGCCGGTTTGACATTCATCCAGTATGAACAGGATGCCGTGGCTCCTGCAGATCTCGAGTACACGCTGGAAATATTCCGCTGGGGGAAACAACATGCCACCCGAAGAGACAATCGGTTCGAAGATGGCCGCGGCTATTTGGGCACCATTCGTCTCCACAACGGTAGCAAAGGCATTTACATACGGGCGAGATCGCCTTCCAGTAATTCGTTGCCTGCTCGAACAGGAGGTACAGGAACGCAGAAGGTGTCAGCAACCTGCGGTTTGACGTGCTTGCGCGATATGGAGAGGCACTCAGTACCTAAGGTCAAGCCATGCCATGCGGGCTCGAAGCTGATTATGCCTTTGCGTCCTGTGAGATGCTTTGCGTACCGGAGACAACACTCATTTGCTTCAGCTCCGGTGGATAAAAACACCGACCGCCCATCCATGTCGCTTGTAATTTGATGGAGCTTCCAGGCTGCTTGCAGCGCCTCTTCTCCCACAGTGGTGGTGCTGGTGTTCTGAATCCTGGAGGCCTGACGAAGAAGGAACGCAGCGACATCAGGGTGTGAGTGTCCTAGAATCGCACAGAACTGTCCGGCATTGACATCGAGATAGCGTTTACCTGCCGTATCCCAAACATAAGATCCCTCGCCGCGCGCGAGTATGGGCCCCTCCTGGCTTGTTACCGGCGCCAAGAAGTTAGTTAGCTGCGCACATGTCTCGAGCATAGATCCACCCTACACTTCGGGATGCTGGTTGCAAAGCTGGTTTGCGCCCTTGTACCGAATTGGAATGTATCGCGCTCATGTCCGGTAATTCGGGTGCGGCATGCAATGGACTTTAAATCATCAGGCAGAGTGGACCAGGTTTCCGCCTTATTCGAGACAACCACTGATGCAATAGGTGTGAGCGTGGGAGTCGCCAGCCTCGACCGGTCGTGGCGAGAAATCCGGGTTAGGGGTTTGAGGTTCGTGGAATCCCACATCTCGCGAAAAACGAGCGAGATGTGGGGCACCCTTCGATCGTTACGGATCAGCCCGTGAGAAATGCGGGTTACGCGCTTGGTATGACAATGTTGAGCCCATCAAACAGAAGCCCATTCGGAGTGGCTCATGGCAAATGCCCGGTTTTTTAACCTACCTAGCTTCCAAATTAGAGCGAAAATGCGGGCAGGCTGGCTCGCCTGGCATGTCGCAGGTAGCAGCCTTGGCAGGATTGCCGGCTTCCTCGCAGCCGCCCGCAGCGGTAGAGCCTGCGAGTCCAATTGGATTATGATTACGGCATTTGTTGCTTTCGCTGTCCCTTGACAAAGCACGCCATCTCTCAAAAGGAGTAATCATGGCCGACCCACAGTCACCCTCTCATTCGGATGAAGTCACCCGGCTCATTCAGGAGGGCCGCCGCCCGGAAGATTTTAAAGGCCGCGTCCAGCTTGCAGCGGATAAGTTTCGCGGCAACGTGCCGCTGGGAGTTGATGCGCCCAATAAGGCCGCCCGCAAGGTAATTGGTGGCGCAGGCAGCCTGTTGAAGGTGCTCAAATATGGAGTCGCCGGGTTGCTTTGCGTGTTTCTCGGCTCGCTCTTCGTCTGGGCCGGGAGCAACGGACAGAAAGACCTGAAGGTCATCGGCACCGGAGTCGTCACAGTCGCGGTTGGTGTCTTCGCACTCAATCGCGCATGGGTTGCCTGGAAGATCCTTCAGACGATCTCGCGTGCATGAAGCATAGCTCGCGCATCAGGATCATCGTTTTTATTTTGGCTGGCGGAGGCTGGTTGCAGGCGCAGCAAACGATGCTGCTCAAAAGGCCGCCGATCCTGGAAACGACTATTGGCCCTGTTTATCCGTGCGTCGGCATCGACGCCTCGATCCTCGCTCCGTTGCAAGCGACACAGATGCAATGCCCTCTCGAACTAGTCGGCGGAGCCGCCTTCTACACCGACCAGATTCGCGGAGACAATCTCGTGGTCGCTTTCAACCAGGAAGGAGCGATGATTGCCGCTTACAATCCTCCAGCAAACGCCACGAGCGCCTTCAATGGCAAGGTCGACCACATCGGCCAGAAAGACGATGTCATCCACTGGGGACTCTGGCATGCCGGTACGGTAGAAGCCGTTCCCGGTAGACGGCGGTACGTTGTCGAGGAGGATAGGGCAATCCCCTACATAGTCGGGGTCAGCTCCATCCACGTTGCTTCGGTCGACCGCTTCACGCGCCACCTGCGCCGCCTCACTGCGCTCCCCGCTGAAGGGATAGCAAACTACACGCTCCTGGGAGACGTTGGCGTAATTTCACAGAAGGACATGCGCGGCCAGGTCGTCCCCATCGGCAGGGTATTGTCTGCCCATGCGATCCTGGACTTCAAAAACCGCACCGGCCAAGTTGATCTATCGATCACGGTGCGCGGAACCACCGAAAGGATCCAGGTGTCTCTGGCCCCACAAAACCAGATTTCCGGTTTCGATTCTGGAGCTACCGGTAAAGGCGGGCCTTGTCGCCAACCGGCTCCGGATAACTTCTGCCCCGCTGCCGACGTGCAGTTCTACGGACGCGACGGGCAATTTCTCGGCCTGACTTTCTCCTACGGCCATAATGCCGTCCTCTCAGAGGCCGCCTCGGTCGCTGCCTATCTAAACAACGTTTATGCGCAGGGAGCGGTTGTGTTGCAAAGGGATCAGGCATCTGACGCGCAATAGACTCACCAAATCATTCGCGTTATTGGTTAGAAAGAGAGATACCGTGGTGAGAATTGCGGGCTAGCTAGCGCGGGGTCTTCCCTTACTCCTCAAACGCCTCACCCGACTTGAACGGTCAGGGGATTTCACTGACGTCATCCAGACTCTCCAGACTCCTGGTGCTACGCAGTGACATGTGCGAGTCCGTGAGTCCCTTCCTGCTTCTGTGACTCGCAGAGCGGAAGGGTAATCGTCAGTTGTGCGCCCCCTTCATGGCGATTTCCGGCCTTGACACTGCCCCCATGGACACGGAGAACGGCCTCCACAAAAGCAAGCCCAAGTCCGTGCCCGCGCGATCCCCGACCTTTCACTCTGCGTTCGAAGAGATAACGAATGATCTCTGAATCGAAGCCGGGACCATCATCTTCCATGGTCAGCGTAACCATGTGATTCTCCGCGTGAAGCGAGATGTAGATCATGCAGGAAGTAGGCAGATGCTTTAGCTCGTTATCAAGCAAGTTGGCGACGACACGGTGGAGAAGGCCTGGGTCAGCCAGAACTTTCACCGGGCCGGCGCTTCGAATTTGAACCCCCAGCCCCCTGTCATTCATGGAAGGCTCGTACAGATTGATCATGCTTCTGACAAGTTCATCGAGATCCACCTCGGTTCGCGAAAGCCGCAGTGCGTCTGCCTTAGCCTCTGCCACGTCAAGCGAAGTGTTAAGGAATTCAGTAAGACGGTCGAGTTCGTCAATGGCAGAGACCATCGATTCGGCGTGGTCGTCTCTCACATCGTTGACCAGTGCCGTTTCCAGCTTGCCACGGATGGCCGTGAGGGGGCTTCTCAGGTCGTGTGCGAGGGAGTCTGTGATCGTGTGTAGCTGATGGACGGTGCTCTCAATTCTATCGAGCATGTGATTGAGCGTCCTGGCTAAATGGCTGATCTCGTCCTCTCCGGTGGCGTCAGGAACCCGGCTACTCAGATCAGATTGACCGATGCGCGATGCTGCTTCGGTAATCTCGCTGACGCGGCACAACATTTTTCGCGTGGCATAGAAGACGATGACGAAGCCAAGTAAGACCATGGCAATCCAGAGAGTGAGAAACCGCACGCGGAGATTTCTGAGGACATGCAGTTCGTCTCGTTCCGATAAGCCAAGATAGATGTTACTGCCGTCCTCGATGCGAACTGAGGCGACGCGGAATGGGATGCTGAAACCCTGGACCCGTATATCAAAGGGCAGATCGCGGGATACCCGAGTAGAACGGATGGCGGCCAGGTTGGCGGCGCCATCTCCGGATCCGACCCAAAGTTTAGCTGGTCCGCTATCCTCGGCTTGAAGAAAGAAGACAGCGTCGTTCTCGTTGTCACTGGATCGCTGGCGGTTCGGAACTTCTCGACTGGCAAGTTCTGCCACCTCCCCGACAACTCGGCTATAGAGACGGTCTTTTGGCGTTCGTCCGGCCACGTCACCCAGCACGCCGACTTCGCCCGAAAGCCATGCGTCGCTTCGGCGCTGGATATCGCTTGAAACAAAGCGGTGAAGCATCACGAACACCAGCATCGTTCCGATGGCGAACGCGAGACTCGCCCACAGCGAGATACGCCATGCAGCACTTCGCATGATTGGATTAGCTCCCTTTAAGGACATATCCGATACCTCGCAATGTTTTGATCAGCGGCTCGCGTCCCTCGGTGTCGATCTTGCCGCGCAAACGATATATGTGAACATCGACCACGTTTGTGTCGGGCTGGAACCGCATCCCCCAAACTTCGGTCAGTAGCATGGAACGGGTCACGACCCTGCCGGCATTGCGGCAGAGGTACTCCAGTAAGACGAACTCCTGCGGACTAAGGTTAAGAACCTCGTCGCCACGAGTGGCTCTTCGTCTGAGCAAATCTATCTCCAGATCCAGCACACGCAGGCGGGTCGAGTCTTCTGCCGGGAGGGCGTTTCGCCGGAGAAGATTACGCATTCTGGCGAGTAGCTCCGCGATGGCAAACGGCTTGGTAAGGTAATCGTCTCCTCCGAGTTCGAGACCCTTCACGCGGTCGTCCACCGATCGCCTCGCTGAGAGGATGAGCACGGGACTGGTCACACCAGACTTCCGCAACTGGAGGATGAGATCGATTCCGTCCTGATCGGGCAATCCGAGATCGACGATCATTCCCTGATAGACATGCTTTGCCGCCAGGAGAGCCGCGGTGTTTCCGTCCTCTGCCGTATGGATTTCGTAGCCAGCCCCCGTCAACGATTGCTTGACGAAGGTTTGAATTTCGAGTTCGTCCTCAACCAGCAGCAGTCGCATCATTCCATCCTATGCCACCCCTCGAGCATGCAGCCGCCATGGGTGAACGAGAAGCGGTAGGATCCGCATGGATGGGTAACCTGGCACGTTGGCAAAAGCCTTCCGCCGCCCTGGCCCGTGACTACCTCGTCCATGAACGAATCGTCATCCTAACCCAGCCCTGCCAGCTGCTATCAAACAACCACTGGTCTCGTCTAAACGCATAGCCGTTGTATCGAGATACGGAAGCTGTTCTCCCAGGGAGTCGACTGTGCCGAGGGTCTTGTCTTCGCCGAGGGTCTTCTATAGTTGGTCCAGCCTTCCGCAAGGCGCAGCAATACAGAGTTGGAACTGGCTGAGGGGCCATTGTGCATGACTACGGCTTACCTGAATCGCATCGCCACGGCCGTACCAGAGCATGATGTGCATGAGTCTTTCGTCGGCTTCGCAGACAAGATGCTCGCCGCCCCTCGATTACGCACGGTTTTCCGCCGCATGGCCAAGCGCGCTGCGATCGCGCACCGGTATTCATTCCTCAGTTCGAAGGCTAGCGGCAGATTTCCTTCGCAGGATGCAAATGAGTTCTATCGCCTGGGAGATTTCCCCGGCACATCGCAACGTATGGAGTTGTTTGAGCAGAGCGCACCCGTGCTGATGCGGAAGACTGTGGACAAGCTTGCGACGAGCCAGGAGGAACGCGCCGGAATTACGCATGTGCTCGTCACCTGCTGCACCGGCCTTTATGCGCCTGGACTGGACTTTGAAATCATTGAACACCTCGGGCTTTCGCCGGATGTCGAACGCACGATGATTGGCTTCATGGGATGCTACGCAGCAATCAACGCCCTCAAGTTGGCTCGGCATATAGTGCGCTCAGATCCCACGGCGAGTGTACTCATGTTGAACCTTGAGTTGTGTACGCTGCACTTCCAAGAGACGCAGGATCTGGAGCAGATTCTCTCCTTTCTGGTCTTTGCCGATGGCGCAGCCGCAAGCCTGATCTCAGCACGCGAGGAGGGTCTGGCGTTGGATAGCTTCAAAGCAGTGATGGTGCCTGAGACACGGGGACTGATTACCTGGAAGATTCGTGGATCTGGTTTCGACATGCTGCTTTCGGGGCAGGTGCCGGGTGAACTAGGCCGCTCGCTGCACCAGAGCGAGCTTATGGCTGAGCGTGACAGCATCGAGCTTTGGGCGGTGCATCCGGGCGGCAGGTCGATCCTGGATGCTGTGGAGAAGGGGCTTGAATTACCCGGGGATGCGCTGGCAGCCTCGCGCGAAGTGCTATCGTGTTTCGGCAATATGTCGTCAGCGACAGTGATGTTCGTTTTGCAGCGGATTATGCAGCAAGCGCGCACGGGCCAGCGTGGGTGTGCCATGTCGTTTGGACCGGGTCTGACAGCGGAGACAATGCGTTTTCATGTGGCCTAGCCTTAACATCGATTTGAGCCGGCGGGTTTCCCCACGGGAATTGCCGGAGCTGATGGATGGTGATTGTAGCTACGACGATTTCCGTGACTGCCTGCACAGCCTGGAGAAGGTGAATCGTTGGCTCCTGGGCTATCGCCCCACGTTGGCCTGGCTGGAGAAGCTACCCCGCAGTTCGGCTCAGCCGCTTCACATCGTTGATGTGGGGAGTGGGGGCGGCGATCTTTTGCGTGAGATTGCAGGTTGGTCGCGCAGACGGAATGTTGCCGTTCAGCTAACGGGGATTGATTTGAATCCGTATGCTGCGCGAGCAGCAGCGGAGTCCACGCCGAAAGAGCTCGGAATTCACTGGGTGACCGGTGATGCCATGTTGTATCGGCCCGAGAAGAGGATAGACATCGTCGTCAGTTCACTCACGGCCCACCATTTGGAAGATGAAGGGATCGTCAGGCTACTTCGTTGGATGGAAATGACTGCCCAGCGAGGTTGGTTTATCAATGATCTGGAGCGCTCTGCATGGAGCTATCGGATGTTTGGCTGTGTGCGGTGGCATCCCATGGTGCGACATGATGGGCCGGTGTCGTTCCGGCGGGCTTTTCGCAGGGAAGATTGGGCACGCATGTTGGCCGCTGCTGAGATCTCGCAAGAGGCGGCAGTAGTGGAGCGTTGGCGGCCAGGACGCCTATGTGTGGGGCGTTGGAAATGAGGTCGATGGATGCCGCCCCGTCTCGACCGGCTGACAGACTCTAAGCTCTTTGCGACCCTTGCCCAATGTGCTTGCCCATAGTCTGAACGCGTGAAAGGAGAATGATGCCAACGTCCACTCTGCCGGCTCCCAGTCTTGCCAGGTCCAGATGGAAGACGATTCTCTGGGTTTCCCTTGGAATTACTTCTCTCTTCGTTTTCATCACGTCAGAGGTCCTCCTTTTCACCGATTACCCGATGTACCATGCCTACCGGCTGCAGGTTATCGCCGACCGCGCCCTCCTTATCCCACACACACTATGCGGTACATTTGCACTGCTGGCCGGCCCCCTTCAGTTCTCGTCGCGTCTGCGGCAGCGCCAGGTCAAGCTGCACCGCGTTCTGGGCCGCTTGTATTTCGCCTCAGTCATCGTCGGCGCCTTTACCGGTGTTGCCCTTGCGACTGGCCGTCCCGGGTTGCCCGGGACGGCCATGCAAGGCGCCGCGTGGATCGTTTGCACTGCCGCTGCTGTGATTGCCGCGCGTAATCGCCAGATCGCAGCGCATCGCCAGTGGATGGCTCGCTCCTACGCGGTTACCTTCACCTTCGTCTCAAGTCGCATTCTGAACCTGGTTCCCGCGTACTGGAGCCATCTTGGCGACGTGTTATCGGCAGTCGGCGTCATAGCCTTCACCCTGGCTTCAATCCTTCTGGTTGACATCGGTCTCAACTGGCACGAGCTCACTCATCGGCGTGCCTGAGCCTGCGAAAAAAGACTCTATTTCCGAAGCTGGTTCCTGCCAGATTGCCGGCATTAACGAGACTGCGCTCGTCCATCAATACCTCACCCTGGCGCTGCGTTATGATATGCATTACTCCGCTAAAACGAACGGCCTCCATGATCGTCCTGAATATGACGATTCGTACAGAATTGTCTATCGATCATTTTTTTGGAACGTCTATCCGGTTAGATAAAGTAAGAAGCTAGCTAGGATGCATGGAACATCCGGTGTGCTGGGAGCCAGGCTTTGCAAGACGAAGTGATCATTCTTGGTGGCGGAGTGGCAGGCTGTGCTGCTTCGATAGCGCTCGCTCGCAACGGGCGTAGTGTAACGCTGATTGAACGCGAGACAGTATCGCGCCACAAAGTGTGCGGAGAATTTCTCAGCGGAGAAGCCCTGGAAGACCTGCATACACTCGGCATCCACGTTGCATCGCTTGGCGCCGTGCCCCTGAAGTACGTGCGGCTTGCTGCAGCACGCGGCGCCGCGGAGGCCCCGCTGCCCTTTCCCGCTGCATCCCTTACGCGCAAAGCGCTCGACACGGCGCTGCTGGCCGAAGCAGCCGCGGCGGGAGTCTGCATCAAGCTTGGCCAGAGTGTGAAGTCGCTCAGCCGCACCACCGGTAACCTCTGGCAGGCCACGCTCGACGACGGCACTACATACGAAGCTCCAACTGCCTTCCTTGCCACCGGAAAGTGCGACCTGCGAGGCCATGGCCGCCCCACAGATCCTCACCAATGGGTCGCCTTCAAGATGTACTACCGCTTGAATGCCGGCCAGACTGCTGACCTTGCGGACGCGTCCGAGCTAACGCTCTATTCCGGGGGCTACGGAGGTATTCAACCGGTAGAAGACGGGATCACTAATTTCTGCTGTGTTGTGGAACGGCGGTACTTTGCACGCGCAGGTCTTCGCTGGCAGGGCCTTCTTGCGCAAATGCAGAAAGACTGTCCTCACCTCGCGATGCGTCTTGCTGACGCTGAGCCGCTGCTCGAAAAACCAATCGCCATCACTCATATACCGTACGGGTTTCTCCGCTGCACAACTCAGGACGGGCTCTACTGTATTGGCGATCAGGCAGCTGTTATCCCTTCGTTCACTGGAGATGGCATATCCATCGCGCTGCATACTGCCCGTCAGGCTGCCGCTGCTTACCTGGCTGGAGAACCAGCAGCCGTTTTCCAGTCAAAGCTGCGCTCCGCAGTGCTGCCCCAGATGCGCCTTGCCAAGTTGGCTGCTGATGGCTTGAACAACCGCGTGGCGCGCGCTGTTTTGCCCTTTTGTCTCAGGGTCTGGCCCGGCGCAATGCGGGTAACAGCTAAGCTCACGCGTGTCACTCAACCCGCAGTGGCTGTTGCTCCGCACGCTTTTGCCAACTGAACCAAGCGCCCCCATCCGGTCCCTGCCAGTTGAGACTTAGGAGAAACATGAAATCGTTCGCAGTCGTAGTTTTCACACTCATATTCTCTCCGGCGCTACTCGCCCAGCATCAGACTTTCGCTGTCAGCCCCGAAGCGAGCGAGGTGAAGATTAAACTGAACACGACTCATGAGGTTGTCAACGGCGTGTTCCACGTAAAATCCGGATCGATCGACTTCGACCGAACCGCCTCGGAAATCGCGGGGATGATCATTGTCGCGGCGGGCAGCGGCAAAACGGGAAACGGTAGCCGCGACAAGAAGATGAATAAGGACATTCTGAAGGTAGAGCAGTTTGCAGCTATTTCTTTTGCGCCCAAAGCGTACACGGGAAGCATTGCTGCCTCAGGCGACTCAACTATTCAGGTGACAGGCCTCTTCACTCTGCTGGGTACGCCGCACAATTTAACGATACCGATGCGGATACATATCGACGGTCCGAAGGCCACAGCGAAGGGACAATTCGTGGTTCCTTACGTGCAGTGGGGGCTCAAAAACCCCAGCTTCCTGATCTGGAAGGCCGAGGACAACGTCGAAGTCGAGGTCAATCTTGTGGGTGAAGTAGCGAAGTAATTTGCGGCAGGATTGCCAGATGGTCACTGAAAGTGAGAGACCCTGAGGTGTCAAACTCCACCACTAAACCGGGTGACCCATATCTCACGGCGCTTTTCAGCCGGGAGATGTGGGCGGGTTTCTACCCTTTTATGCCCTCACCAAAACTCCCAGGGAGACAAACTTTCCAATGGAGATCTGTGAATTCCCACATCTCCCGGCTGGAAAGCGCCGTGAGATATGGGGCACGGCACGCAGTGAATGTAGCCCAGTCTTTTCAGAAGCGGTATCACGTTGCGCCAAGTGTGCGCCGAATCCGGGTTGCCCCTCTCCGATGTTCTGGCAGAAGACCGCTAACCGGTTTACCGCGAAGAGGGTAAGCGTACGAAGTTCCCCTCTGGCGGGTCTGCGCAGTTGGAGAGAAGATCAGCGCATGGTTGCGTCGGAGTTGAGTTCAGGTCACCGTGTTCGGCGGTGGCGGTCAGTATCGGAGAAGCGACAGATTGTGCAGTTAACCCTCGAGCCAGGCGCCAGCGTGGCCGAAGTGGCTCGAGCGCACGGCGTGAACGCGAACCAGGTATTTAAGTGGCGAAGAGAGTTCGAGCGAGGAGAACTTGCCGATACATGCGCAGCGTTGATCCCGGTAACGGTCACAGGTTCGAGTAAGTCAACGAACGACGCGGAACAAGCGCCGCCGGTGTCGTGTCAAGGCGCGATTCACATCGAGCTGGAAGGCCGAGCAGTGATCAGCGTGGAGAGCGGAGCTGATCCTTCGCTGGTGCGGTTGATCCTCGAGAGCCTGCGCAAGTGATCGAGCCACCAGCCGGGACGAAGATCTGGATTGCAGCCGGCGTCACGGATCTCCGTCGCGGTTTCGACGGGCTGAGCGCGCAGGTACAGAACACGCTTCAACTACAACCGTTCTCCGGACACATCTTTCTGTTTCGTGGACGAAGAGGCGACATCGTCAAGCTGTTGTGGTGGGATGGCGATGGTCTCTGCCTTTTTGCCAAGAGACTGGAGCGCGGCCGATTCATCTGGCCGAAGGTCGAGAGCGGCACAGTGCAGCTCAGTCGCGCACAGTTGTCGATGCTTTTAGAAGGCATTGATTGGCGGCGCGTCGAGCGAACATGGACGCCGGAAGTAGCGGTCTAAGCTCGCTGATAACGATTGCGATTCCCTTGTGCGGATGCTGGTGTTTGTCCGTTAAATTCGTTCTGCGCTGATGGCATACTGCGTTCATGGATCGCGCGCCGCAGACGGATCTTAACCTGCTCGATCGTGACGCATTGGTGGCGTTGGTTCATGCGCATCGAGAAGCACTCGCATCGTTGGCCGCTGCTCGTGATGAGCACATTCAGCGCCTGGAAGCTGAAGTCGATGCGCACCGGCAGACCCTTTCCCAACAACTCAATGAGCTGAGCTCGCGCAGTGAGCGTATCGAGCATATGAAGCTCATGATTGAGAAGCTGCGGCACATGATCTTCGGCACGAAGAGCGAAAAGATCATCCTCAAGCTTGAGCAGCTTGAGTTTCAACTGGAAGAGCAAGAGACAACACAGGCAGAAGCTGAAGCAGCAGCTGAGCGAGTGGCGCCTGCTAAAAAGAGCAAGGCCAGGTCTGGACGGAAGCCGCTGCCGGCACATCTCCAGCGAGAAGTGATCACGCACGTTCACGAAGGTACTTGCTGCGCGGATTGCGGCTCGCAGCTGCGCAAGTTTGGCGAAGATATTTCCGAGCAGCTGGAGTACATCCCGGACAGCTTCCGGGTCATTCGACACGTTCGGCCTAAGTTCTCCTGCACAGGTTGTGATCGTGTCGTAGAAGCGCCTGCATCCTCGCGGCCGATCGAACGCGGTCTTGCCGGTCCTGGCTTGCTGGCTCATGTCCTCATCTCGAAATACAGCGACCATCTGCCTCTTTACCGGCAATCAGAGATTTACGCCCGGCAGGGAGTTGAGATATCCCGCTCCACGCTGGCCGGATGGGTGGGTGCAGCGAGCGATCTGCTCGACCCACTGGTGAGTGCGCTTCAAAAGCATGTGCTGAGCGGACGCAAGGTGCATGCTGACGATACGCCCATCCCGGTGCTCGCCCCTGGTAGCGGCAAGACCAAAACCGGACGTCTCTGGACATACGTGCGCGACGACAGGCCGGGCGGTGAAGCCACGCCTCCAGCCGTCTGGTTTGCTTATTCGGAGGACCGCAGGGGAGAACATCCAAGGAAGCATCTGGAGAACTTCAAAGGGGCTTTGCAGGCTGACGCCTATGCCGGCTTCCATCATCTCTATGGCAATGACATCTACGAAGCGGCGTGTTGGGCGCACGCACGACGCAAGTTCCACGAAATCCATGTCGTCCATGCTTCCCCCACCACAACCGAAGCGCTAGCCAGGATCGGAGCCCTTTATGCGATCGAAGAGGAGATACGCGGCAAGCCTGTCGATTTCAGGCTAAGCGTTCGCCAGTCGCGCGCCAGGCCCTTACTCGATGGTCTGCGAGACTGGATGGAAAAAGTACGCAAAAGCATGTCCGCCAAGAGCGAGACTGCCGGCGCCATCCGGTACGCGCTCTCACGATGGCGTGCTCTCACCCGTTATCCGAAGACGGTCTGTTGGAGATCGACAACAGTGCCGCTGAGCGGGCGCTGCGGGCAATTGCCCTCGGACGAAAAAACTTCCTCTTCGCCGGATCTGATTGCGGCGGTCAGCGCGCCGCCACCATGTACTCGCTCATCGGTTCGGCCAAGCTCAACGGATTGGATCCGGAACTCTATCTCCGAACGGTGCTGGCACGCATCGCTGATCATCCCATCAGCAAGATCGAGGATCTCCTGCCCTGGAACCTGGCACCCTCGCTTCACACCCACACGTCCGAAGCCGCTTAGACACACGCAACAGGTGTCCACTAAAAAACAAGTGGACACTTGTTGACACACCCTACGGTTCCCATCAAGAGGGGAGCTTCGTACGCTTACCGAAGAGGAACCAGCCCGGATTTCTCACCATCACTGATTGGTGCGACAGGTCGAAGAGAGCGGTGAGCCTGTTGCTGTGTTTTGGCTTGTGGCCTTGTGCGTTAGGTTAATTTTTGGTAGTCGAAGACATGTTTTGCGGGTTAGCTAGGCCCCAAATTGTCATCCCGAGAGGTTGTGACTTTCTTAGTGCACTGTGTGTGCGATGAAGTTGTACACGGGTAAACCACGAAGCCCTAACCAGCTCGCATTTTTCACCGCCCCACAGGATAGCGAGATCTCTCTTTCTAAGGGATGACGGGTGCCCCACATCTCGCTCGTTTTTGGCGAGATGTGGGATTCCACCGCTGTA
>CAZZVD010000026.1:0-31348 GCA_964657465.1 uncultured Acetobacteraceae bacterium
TTTAGAATCAACGTCCGCCATGTTTAAATTCGGCGTCATGCTGAGTTAAGCGCCCCCGGGCGCAAGCCGTAGTTTACACGAACTCGGGTCTGCATATCCTGCCCGCAGCCCTCAAATCCGGGAGCGCGCATCCCACGAAACTGGGCGAGACTGTGGCCTTCACCAGCAAGTACAATCCATTCATTCTATGGCCCCTGCCCCTCCCAGACCGTCCGGCTCCCTCGATCCGCGAGGCACCCCCGAAAGCACCGCAGGTCAGCCAGAAAAGCCAGAAGACTCTGCAAATACCGCGCAACCTAGTCCCACGGATGGGGTTACAGACGGTATGGGTACCGCAGCCGTTGCGCAGAATGGGTTCCAGGGCACGCAGGCGGGCAGGCCAATCGCGGCTGCCAACGTCGACTGGACGCAGCTTTCGGACGCGGAAATTATGTTGCGCGTGCGCGAAGGCGATGATTCAGGGTTCAGCCTGCTGATCGAGAAGTATCGCAAGCAGATGGTTCACTTCATGTTCCGCATGACGCGGAACCAAGCGGTGGCCGAAGAGCTCGCGCAGGAAGTCTTCCTGCGGGTTTACCGCTCGCGGCAAACTTACCGGGCAGAGGCCAAGTTCAGCACCTGGCTCTACCGCATCGCCACCAACCTGGGTGTGAACCATGCTCGTGATACAAAGCACGAACGCACGGCGCCAACGGTTTACCTGGACCAGCCCGACCCGGAAACCGGTACCAGCCCGGATGTGCCGGATAGCACGCCGAGCGTGGAGCAGGACCTAGTCAGAGAAGAGCGCATGCGCGCCATCCGTCAGCACGTAATGGCGTTGCCTGAACGACAGCGGACGGCGGTGTTGATGCACAAGTATCAGGATATGGATTACAAGGAAATAGGCGCGGTACTTAAACTGAGCGAGTCTGCAACCAAGTCCCTGTTGTTTCGGGCTTACCAGACTCTGCGGGAAAACCTGAAGGATTTTGCTTAAGTGGAATTGAGGAAGATGATGACCTGCCCTGAGATGAAGAAGAATATGGCCGATTGGCTCTTTGAGCCGCTCCCCGAGCACGCCCGCAAGCACATCGCAGAATGTGCAGGGTGCGCGGAGGAACTGGCCTCCATGGAAAAGACCTGGAAGCTGCTCGATGAGTGGGAAGCTCCGGAACCGAGCGCTTTTTTCGACGCCAGGCTCTATGCGCGGTTGCGTGAGGAACAGGTCAAGGCGCCTGCCACCTGGTTTGAGCGTGCCAGGTCATGGATGCTTTATCGCAGCGATGTGCAGCTTCGTCCCTGGGCTGCGGGAGCGCTGGCAACCTTATTAGTGGCCGGCGGGGGAACGTTTGCCCTGCTCGACCACCAGCCCGCACCGGCCATGCAAGCTTCTGCAACTGTGCGTGATTTGCAGTCGTATGATGGCAACGCCCAGCTGTTTCAACAGCTGAATGCCCTGGACGCAGACGAAGACAGCGCCGGCGGCGGCGCTTCTAACTGACTCTTGGAAGATCGCATTGACCAGCCGTAAGCAGCTCGGGTTCACATGCCTTCGCCAGAAGGTGGGTCGAGCTGTGTTCGGCTGCCTGCTTGCCGGTTCCCTGTTCGCCCCTGCCCTGGTGTTTGCTCGCCCGGCCGGCGTGCAGATGGGCAGGGCGCGCCTGAACGATAATGAGCACCTCGGCACGTGGCTGCAACAGCACAACAGCCTTACCCCGGAGCAACAGGAGCGGGCTTTGCAAAGCGAACCGGGCTTTAACCGCCTGACCCCGGACTTGCAGCAGAAACTGCTGAACCGCCTGCGCCAGATCAATCGCATGCCGCCCAACCAGCGCCAGCGCACCGTGGACCGCATCGAGGCTATGGAGCACCTGAGCCCGCAGATGCGGCAGCAGGTACGCTTTTCCGTGCAACAGTTCCACGCCCTGCCAGACGATCGTCAGCGGCTGGTAAAAAAGGCCTTTCGCGATCTCCGCGACTATCCGCCGGAACAGCGTTCGGCGATCATGCGATCCGGCCAGTTTGGCCAGGAATTCACGCCCCAGGAGCGTGGCATCCTGAGCAACATCTTGCGGGTGGAGCCCTACGAGCCCGTTCGCGGGTCTGGCCTCAACAACGGTGTGGAGTATGGTCGATAGACGCACTCGGCGTGCACCTTAGGCGATCACCTGCAGGATGAGCGGAGCCGGTGGCGGTGGTTTCGCCGAGACCGTAAAACACTGGCTCAGCATAGTAGCGACTCCCTCAAGCCTTGATTCCTGCTCCACATAAACCGTGAAGATGGTTTCACCTGCCGTGACCGGCTCGCCCACCTTTTTGTGGGTTTCGACCCCGGCGTGGGGCGAGACAGCCTCTCCCGGCACCATCCTGCCGGCCCCAGACCGTTGAACGGCCCAGCCAACCCGGTCGCAATCAATCGCCCCCAAAAAGCCTGCCTCCGGGGATTTGACCGCGTAATGCGCAGCTGGTTGGTGCAGAGCCTCTGCGCCCTCGAACCAGGCCAGGTCGCCTCCCTGGGCAGCCATCATCCGCCGCAGCAGGGCGAGGGGGCGCCCACCGGCCAGCAGATCCTCAGCCAGCTGTGTGCCATCCTCGGCGTTCGGCGCCTTACCGCCCAGGTACAGCATCCATCCGGCAAGATACAGCGAGAGCGTGCGTACGTCTTCCGTCAGCGGATCCCGTTCGTTGCGTAAGAGAGCCACCGCCTCCACGATTTCGACGGCGTTGCCTGCCATGCGCCCGAGCGGCTGGCTCATATCGGTAAGCACCGCAGCGGTGCGGGTGCCGGCCTGGTTGCCGGTAGCGACCATCAGCTCTGCAAGCTGGATCGCCTCTGTCTTCTGCTTGAGGAAAGCGCCCGAGCCGGTCTTCACGTCGAGCACCAGCGCGTCGAGCCCCTCAGCCAGCTTCTTGCTCATGATGGAGGCGCAAATCAGGAAGGGACTTTCGACCGTGCCGGAGCGGTCACGCAACGAGTAGAGTGTGCGGTCGGCCGGCACCAGCCATTGTGTTTGGCCGACGATGGTGAGACCGCAGGAGCTGAGCACGGCAAAGAGTTCGTCCTGTTCCAGGTGGGTGCGATAGCCGGGGATGCTCTCGAGCTTGTCGAGTGTGCCGCCCGTGTGGCCCAGGGCGCGGCCGGAAATCATGGGTACATACAGGCCGGCGGCGGCGGCGATGGGCGCTATCAGGAAGGAAGTCTTGTCCCCTACGCCGCCAGTGGAATGCTTATCGACCTTGCGCCCCGGAAAGCGGAACTCGAGCTGCCGGCCGGAGTCGCGCATGTGGAGAGTCAGGCTATGCAATTCCTGCGGGGTGAGGCCCCTGCAGAACACTGCCATGAGCCACGCCGAGAGCTGGTAGTCGGGAATGGAATGGGCGGCCGCGCCCGCGACCAGGTAGGCAATCTCAGCGTCGGTCAACGCACCGCCATCGCGCTTTTTGCGGATCAGATCGACGACGTGCATGCCGGCCTCTTTGGCCATTACAGCATCTTTCCCGAGGCTGAGCGCCGGAATCCAGACGGGCGCGGTCCGAAAATGTCGCGCACATTCGCAAAACGAAGCGCCCCGTGGCGGTTATTACCAGTCACGGTTACCAGAATTCACTGTTCTGTTACCCAAGAATGATGGCGCTTTTCCGCAGACCCGGTATTCTCTTTTCAAGCGGCGATTCTCTAAACACTTTCATTGATTCTTTCGGGGGAGGGACTCAATGAATCGTGGATACGAGAATCGCCGTTAGTCTTTTGCACCCTGTTGATTTTGCCGCGAAAGCTCCGGGCGCCCAAACCCGTGATCCCCAGTACCGTACCTGCGGTTGAGCGCGAAACTATACTTCATATTTGCCCCGCAAACAATAGCAAAGCCTTCGAGTTTCCACTCGAAACTGCTGCTATAAAAAACGGCAAACCTTTCCAGTATTCAGTCGATGGTTGCAGCCGATAAGCTCAGATTGGTCAAAGCCTGACAATTTTTATCGCTTTCGGGTGTGAGACACCACCTCTGACGGCTGGCTTGGACCGTGTGAGCTGACAGCAAGTGCTAAGTCAGGCTGGCGAAGCCTTGCGAAATTGTCATTGAATCCCGTGTGAATAGGGCCGAAAACCATGTCTGTGACCAACACCCTGACTTCTCCTCACACGCTCACTGGCACGCCAGCAATACGCAGCTGGTATGCAGCGCTCACCACACCGCAGCACGAGAAAGCCGCGTTGCGGCAATTGGATTGCGGCGGCATAGAGGCGTTTTTGCCTACTTATTCTTCTTCGCGGACGTGGAAGAACCGCCAGAAGGTCACGCTCGACTTGCCATTGTTTCCTACTTACCTTTTTGTCCGCATAGATCCGAGCGAACGAACCAGGGTGTTGCGCACCCCCGGAGTTCGCCGGCTAGTGGGTAATAGCCGTGAGCCGCTCAGTGTCGCGGACCGGGAAATTGAGTTCTTGCGTGACAGCCTGGTTGAGCAGAAAGTGGAACCCCACACTGGCCTGGTGGAAGGGGAACGGGTTCGCGTGAAAGCCGGGGCCTTGCGCGGTATGGAAGGCTGCCTGGTGCGCAAATGCAGCGACTGGCGCTTCGTATTGACCGTGCAGCTCATTCACCAGCATGTCGCTGTGGAAGTCGATGCATCGATGCTGGAACCAATCCTGAACTAGGCAAAAGCCGCCCTACGCGTTTCCCCGGGCTCCGCCCTCATCCGTTTTCAGTCAGGTCTGCCATGTCGGACGCCAAGGCGGGCCCATCCCTGAAGCTTAGAGACAGGAACGCACTCAACCCCCTGAGAGCTGAACATGAGCGCTAATACACAATGGTTTGCGGCAGCCCCCGCCCCGCGCACCTCATTACGCGGGCCCAACGTACGCCGTATCGGCGTTGGCCGCACATTGATCGACAACTGCTCGTCTGAGCAGGTGTGCGCGTCCATCATCGCCCACGCGCACGATCGTGGCCGGCCTGCCTACGTAATCACCCCCAACGCACAGCATATTGTTTTGCTGGAAAAGGACCGGCGTTTGCAGGAGGTGTATGCGCATGCCGACCTGGTGATCCCGGATGGTATTTCGCTGCTGATTGCGGCGCGCCTGTATGGCCGCTCGCTACAGCAACGCATTGCCGGCGTGGATATCTTCAAGTTGCTGTGCGGTATGGCAGCCGAAGCAGATCTGCATGTTTTCCTGCTAGGGGGCCGGCCAGGGTCGGCGGATTTGGCGGCCGAAGTATTGCGGCAAGAACACCCGCACCTGCGATACACCACCTATTGCCCTCCCTTCGGTTTCGAGCAGGATGAGGCAGCGCTCGAGCAGACCGCGGACGCGATCAAGGCCGCGCAGCCCGACATCCTGTTTGCAGCCCTCGGTGCACCCAAGCAGGAGTACTGGATATACGAGCACGGCCTGCAGCTTGGGGTACCGGTATGTATCGGTGTCGGTGGCTCATTCGAGATAGTGGGCGGGGTGGTTCCGCGTGCGCCGCAGTGGACGCAGGATATTGGTTGCGAATGGCTATACCGCTTGTGCATGGAGCCACGCCGCATGTGGCGCCGGTACCTGATCGGCAACATGGAGTTCGCCTCCATTGTTCTTCGCCAGCGGCTGCGGCGGGTATTTCTCGATACTTTCGTCAGCTTTATCAATCAAGACAAGTTCGCCGCAGAGCTATGCGAGCTGAAGTTGCTGCAACAAGACCGGCCGGTGGATATGCGGCCAAGTATCGCCACTCATGAAGTTAAGGGGCTTACCACGCCAACTATTTAACGGATTGCGGAAGCGGCTTTGGTAAGGATTGACTGCAGATCAGATCTTGCAAACTCTTTCTCTTTACCACCCGTTGCTGCCCGGGAACACAGACTTGAGGTGCACTGATGCCTGAAAGAAATCACTATGCTCTTGCTCCCGCTACCCTCGCCGGCAGCCCCGGCCCGATGGTTGCCGCACGCAAAGAAATGTCTATTCAGGATTTCTGGGGCGTGCTTTCGCGCCGCCGTATCGTGTTTCTGGGCGTAATGGCTACGGTCATCGCTTTGGCCTTCATACTTTTCGCCACAAGTACCCGCCTCTACAAGGGCTCGGCGCAGATCCAGGTGCTGAAAGAATCGGCCGACACGCTCAGCATGGCCACCATGATGGGCCCTGAATCAGCATCGGACGCGGTTGATTCGAACATTACGTTACAAACGCAGGCACAGATACTGCAATCGGATTCGCTGGCCCTGCAGGTCGTGCACGAATTGAATCTTGAACACAGTCCTGATTTCCGCGGGCACTTCAATCCTATCGGTTGGGTCCTGGGTCTGTTTGCTCCCCAAGGCGTACCCGACCCTGCCAACGTGCCGCTGGAACAAGCACCTGGCCGCCGGGCAGCGGTGGTCAGCGCGTTCGAAGCACATTTAAAGGTCAGCCCGGTTTCAGGCACTCGCCTCATCACCGTCGAATATCTGAGCACCAATCCCCAAACGGCCGCGGCGGTGGCCAACCGACTGGTGCAGGACCTGGTGGAATACAACTTCCAAACCCGCCACAATGCCACGCGTGAAGCGACCATATGGTTGGGAAATCAGTTGCGCGACCTGCGCAAACAAAGTGACGATCTGCAAGCAAGGGTTGTGAGCTTGCAACGCGATAGCGGCGTGTTTGCCTTTGGTCAGACAGATACCCAGGGGCACGAGCAGGTCTTTACTCCGCAGCTCGATCGGTTACAACAGGCGACCACGCAACTGGAGCAGGCCCAGTCCGCACGCATTATGAAAGGCGCGCTCTACGCGAGCGTGAGAAACGGCGATCCGGAGTTAATCTCTGGCCTGGCCGGCAATGGCTTGCTAAACGGCGCTTCTTCCGCTGTGGCCGGATCTTTCACCTTGCTACAAAACCTGCGCGGAGAAGAGGCCCAAACACAAGCCAGGCTCGATGAGCTTTCTGAGAAATTCGGACCGGGGTACCCGAAACTAGCAGAACTGCAATCGAGCCTTGCAAGCACCCGCAAGTCGATCCGCGACGAAGCAATCCGCGTGGCTTCCCGTGTGCAAAATGATTACACGGTGGCCCAGCAGATCGAGGACAAGGACCGAGCCGTCTACCTTGACGAAAAGAATCAAGCCGAAAGCCAGAATGACAAAGCGGTTCAGTACCAGGTAGCGAAACAGGAAGCCACGCAAAGCCGGACCCTCTACGACAATCTGGTCGGCCGCATGAAAGAGGCCGACCTCGTCGCCGGCATGCGCTCGAGCAACATCACGCTGGTAGACGCGGCTCGCGTACCCGCTCGTCCGGCAAAGCCGAACGCGGTGCTCTACGCGGCTGGTTCGATCGCGGGTGGTTTATTACTCGGCGTCTGCGGCGCACTATTCCGCGACGCTACCGACAACCGGATACAGGAACTAGCGGAGATGGAAACGCTGTTCTCTGAGGCTTCTATCGGCCTGCTTCCTTTCCACGATGCCAAGGCAGAGCGCAAGCGCCTGGCAGGCGCCGGTGCACCGTTCACCGCAGCAATGAACGGGTCGGCCCTGATGGCTTCTAATGCTACCGTGGCCGCGACTGAGCCTCGAGCCGCCTACACAGAATCGGTGCGCGTGCTCTGCACCTCACTCTTGCAAGGTAACAACGGCGGTCCGTGCGGCCAGGTATTACTCGTGACCAGCTCCGTTTCGGGAGAAGGCAAAAGCATGCTGGCGGCTAACCTCGGCATTGTCTGTGCCCAACGCGGCAAGAAAGTGCTGCTGGTCGATGGCGATTTAAGAACACCGATGCTGCACGAGAGCTTCCAAATCGAAGCAGGCAAGGGCTTGAGTTCGCTGCTGGATGAAGGCATCGTTGAAGACTCTTCCTCAGCGGCCCAGGTTCCCTTTCCCAGCGTGCCCGGCCTCAACGTGCTGACCGCAGGCCCCGTTCCCGCTTACCCCGCAGAGTTACTTGCTTCCGACACCATGGCTGAGCTGGTTCGCCAATGGCGCCGGCAGTATGACTACATCATCATCGACGGCGCCCCCATACTGCCCGTCACCGACTCTGCCCTGCTGAGCCGCTACGCGGACTTTACCCTGGTTGTCGCTCGGCATAACGCGACTGACCGGCGATCGCTTGAGAGAACCTGCCAGATTTTACGATCACAAGGTGTGCGCAACCTGGGTATGGTTTTGAATGGCGTCAGGGTATCGGGCGGGGCACAGTTCAGGTACTACGGCTTTAACCAGATTTCTTACCGCGGGAGCAGCTTGAATGCGTAGTCACAAAATTTTTGCTGGATGCCTCATTGCCGGTTTCTTCACAACTGTCTGCCACGGCCAGCAGGAAAGCCTTCTGATTGGCCCAGGTGATCTGCTACAGGTGAACGTGATGGACACGCCCGAGATGGAGCAGCAAGTGCGCGTTGCCGATGACGGCTCTGTGCCGCTCGCCTACCTGGGGGGCGTGCATGTTGGCGGTGAAACCCCTGCCGCGGCTGCCGTAACCATTGAGCAGGCACTGGTAGAGAAGAAAGTCATGCATCGCCCTCAGGTGACGGTTCGTATGATGGAGATGGGGACCCAGGATGTCTCCGTTCTGGGCCAGGTGCGCACTCCGGGCACGTATTCCATCACCACTCCGCAAACGATTTTAAAGGTACTGTCGCTTGCCGGTGGCCTGACTGACACGGCTGATCGCACGATCACCATCAAGCGAAACAAAACCGGCGAACAGCTTAAATACTTCGTCTCCAACAATGCCGGTCAGGCATTATCTGACGTGGTCATGGTTCATCCGGGGGACACGGTCCTGATCGCGCGCGTTCCCATGGTCTACGTGATGGGCGATGTCAGCCGGCCAGGCGAGTACGCGATCGCGACTAACGACGCGCGGGTCAGCTTGCTGCAGGTCATCGCCATGGCGGGTTCTGCCAATCACACCTCCAAACAATCGCAGGTTCGACTTATTCGGACCACGGCGCAAGGCCAGATCGAAATGCCGGTTCGGCTTGACCGAATGGAAAAGGGCAAAGAGGCCCCGCTGATGCTGCAGGCCGACGATATCGTTTACGTACCTTTTAGCTGGATTAAAAACGCCGCTATGAGCAGTGCAAGCATCGCCGCTTCAACTGCGGGTGCTGCCGTTTACGTAGTCCACTAGGCGGATGATTCTCCAATCTTTACTTCTAGCAACCACAATACTGCTCGCGCCGCCATCCGCCCTACTGGCAGCGAAGCATTCTCGGATTGCTGCTTATATGCAGGCGAGCGAAGCGGGGCTAGCACTGGGCAAGTTGGAGGTATCACCTACGGTCATGGCTTCCCGATGTGCGACCATGGTCAGCCCTCATTATCCTCAGGGCGTGTCCGCGGTTCCGGTAGCAACGTCGGTACTTGTCCGCGTCGTGATCCTTAAATCAGGAGCGGTGTCGCCCGTGCGCCTTGTGTCCGGGCAACCGCAATTGGAAGCCGAAGCAATGAACGCTTTACGTCTCTGGCGTTACAAGCCATACACGCGCGACGGTATCCCAGTCGATGTAACGACCGAGGTCCGGGTCAGCTTCGATCCCCTCACACCCGCCGGCATGGTCACGCACCCTACGCATTGAGCCGGTTGCTCTGGACCTCTTTCTCTCTCTCGCGCGCTCCAACGCCAATCCAATGTCGCGCAGCAGTCACCCTGCTGTTCGCTTAAGCATAAGAGGAGTTCCTCAATGCCACGTTTTAGTCTGATAGTGCCGACACTTGGGCGAACCGCAGAACTCGTTGTCTTATTCGATTCCATCGTCAGCCAGCAGCGGGACGATATAGAACTCATCGTCGTCGATCAGAACGACGATGAGCGCGTGAGTCCGTTGCTGATTGAATTGGCTCCACTGCTTTCCATCGTTCACGTGCGAGTCAAAGAGAAAAACGTCTCTGCCGCAAGGAATGTCGGCATGGATGTAGCTTCCGGTGAGATTATTGCCTTTCCTGACGATGATTGCTGGTATCCGCCGAATCTGCTCAACGAGGTCGACGCATGGTTCCGCGAACACCGCAACTACACTGTTTTCGCCGTCGGCGCGCTTGATCAGGATGGCGCCATCAGCGGCAACCGGTGGCTGCAGAACGCCTGCGACATCACTCCGTTCAACGGTCTCCGCACAACTTTTTGCTCTAGTCTGTTCATCTCTGATCTCCCTCGTAGCCGGGAAGTACGATTCGACTCCCGGGTCATACGCGGCGAAGAAACTGACTTCGTTCTGCGCTTGCTGGCTACCGGGCTTCGCGGCCGCTTCGACCGTACCCTCCACATCTGCCATCCTCGCCGCGACATGCTCAGCGGCACGGTCTCACGAGAACGTGCGCTCAGCTACGGCGCCGGCATGGGCCGGCTTGTTCGCCGCCATTCGCTGGGCTTGTTGTGGGTTGGGTTGCTCGCTTACGACCTAGCCCGGGCCTTCGCCATCTCCGCCAAAGGCCAGTTTGCCAATGCGAGCTTTTGCTTCGCTCATGCCGAAGGCCTGTTCCGCGGGTTTTTCCTGCCCGAGTCCAACTATGAGTGATGGCTTCACGCCTGCTATCAGCAGGCGCTCGTTCATTGGCGCTGCGGCGGCCCTCGCTTCCAGCACGGCATTGCACGGCTTCGAGGCGCCTGTGGGGGCGGCGACTGACACCTCCGCCTTGAAGCGCGCTGCGCAGCATAGCGGAAAGTCGTTGGGCATGTTCACCGTTGCCTGGGAGTTGCTGCACGATCCGCAAGCTGCAGCCATTATCGCGAAAACCTTTTCCATGATTGCGGACGGCAACGACCTCAAGTTCGCGAAATACCTGCGCCCCACACCCACCACCTTCGATTTCTCTTATGCTGACGCTGCCATCGCCTGGGCCGAGCAGCACGGCTTGCTCTTCCGCGGCCACTGTCTCGTCTGGTGGAACGCTTTACCCGATTGGTTCCACTCCTATGTCACACCCGCCAATGCCAGGCAGGTTCTGACCACGCATGTAGCTACGGTGGTCGGGCACTATGCCGGACGCGTCTATTCCTGGGACGTGGTGAATGAGGCCGTCTACCACGACAACCGCCCGGATGGATTGCGTTTGGAACCATGGATCGATCTCATCGGTGCGGACTACATCGATCTTGCGTTCCACACCGCGCACGCCGCCGACCCAAAAGCGCGATTGGTGTTGAATGAGTGTTACATCGAACATGCCACTCCTGCCGAACAGTCACGGCGCGCATCTCTGCTGGCCCTGGCCACTCGGCTTAAGCGATCAAAGGTTCCCATCACCACCATTGGCATTCAGGGTCATCTGCGTGGCAACACGCCGCTCGATAAGCCCGGCATGATCCTGTTCCTAAAACAACTACAGGATCTTGGACTGCAGGTAATGATCACAGAGTTCGATGTAGACGATGTCGACGTGCCGGGGCCGATGGTTCAGCAGGTCGTAGCCGGCAAGTATGCCGAATTCATTGACCTGGTGGGACCCTACGTACACTTCATTACTTTTGAGGAGTTGCGCGATAATCCGGTGGTTCCTAAAAGGGCCGACGGTCTTGTGCTTAGGCCGAACCTTCTCGAACTTGGCTATGAGCAGTCTGCTGCTTACAATGCAACCGTGAAAGCGCTTATGTCTCTACCCAGAGCTTAACGCTAGCAACAGAAATGAGGACTCGTGCGTACTCAACTGCACTTCCTGGCTCCTGTAAACTTCGGCCGCACGTCGGCTGCTAGCCGAACAGCGCTCGCCAGGCCGAGCCTGGAGGACAGCCTTCCAGTATCCAAGCAGCTCATTACCTGGCTTCTCTTTTGGCCGCTTTTGACGTTGATCGCTCGCCAAGCGGTTTACTTTACTGGACCAGCCGTTTCAGCAGAAGCCTACCAGCACGGCGCCGCTATGGCAGGAGCTCGCGGCGCGCATTACTACCTCTATGTGGATCTTTTAATACTGGCCGTTTTCGTCTTTGCCGGCTATCGACAGGTGCTGTCAGTAATAAGAAAAAATTGGCTTATTCCGGCCATGCTAAGCCTCGCACTCTGCTCAGCGCTTTGGTCAGCCTCCTTCATCATCACCGTGCAAATGTTTATCGAAGTCGGGCTGTGTACCCTCTTTGCCTGCTACTTAAGCGCACGCTTCACCACCGAGCGGCTCATGGAATTGATCATCTTCATGGGAGTCGCAGCCGCGATTCTGAGTATTGTATTTTCTACCGCATTGCCGTCCTATGGAATCTTTCAAGGCTACGGCGCTTCCTCCTGGCAAGGCATTTGCAGCCATAAGAACACGCTTGGCGTTAGCATGGCTTTTCTGCTCACTCCGATCTTCTTTTCCTCTGCGTACAGCCGAGGACGCAAGCTTGGATATATCAGTCTGCTCTTGTTTCTCGTTTTCAAGAGTCAGTCTCGTGGCGCATGGTTCGACACAGCAGGCATGCTGATGTTCGTTGGTTGGCTAACGCTGATCCGCAAAGTCAGCCCCCGAGACGTGAGACTACTTCTCGTGACGACGGCCACGTTCGGCGCGTTGACTATCAGTCTCAGTATTCACTTCTGGCCGCAATTGGCAGCACTCGTGGGTAAAGACGCTACCATGACCGGCAGAACAGACATATACCACGAAATCTGGAAATCCATTATGAAGCAGCCCCTCCTCGGCTATGGATTTGGTGGCTTCTGGTATCCGGGTAGCCTCGAATCCCAGCGTGTAGGGCTTGCACTTGGTTGGCCTAACATAGGCTACTCAGAAAATGGCGTTCTGGAACTTGCCTTGCAGATCGGCTTTGTAGGCGTCTCCCTTGTGTCTGCGATGGTCGGCAAAGCGATCCTGCAAGGTACGCGACTCTTGCGTTCGCCCTTCTATACACCGCGCGTGGGTTGGTTTCTCACCATCTTCTTTCTTGCGGCCCTGACCAACATCGATGCAGGTTGGTTCATGACCTCGGACACACTGGATTGGGTCCTCATGCTCATCGCTGCCATCGGCATGAATGAGCAGTGGCATGGCAACTCGTTCGCCGCACCCCTCACCTCCATCGCTTAGGTTCCGCTATGTCCGCAAACCCTCAGCATCGCCAAATCCCAGCAAGCTCAGTCCATCTCGACGCGATTCGTGGTGGAGCCGCCCTGATCGTCCTCTTGGGACATACACGTGAACTATTCTTTGCGTCCTTAACCGACTCACCTAGATCTGCCGGCGAACATACTGCCGGCCTGGCGCCCACTCAGCCTAATACTCCGCGCGAAGGTAAATATGTAACTATCGGCAACGAAGCCGTCATCATTTTCTTTGTGTTAAGCGGGTACCTGGTTGGGGGCAGTGCGATACGCGATTTGAGTGCAGGCAAGTGGTCATGGAAGCGTTATCTGGCCAAGCGCGCGACGCGACTTTGGATCGTTCTCCTTCCGGCGTTACTGTTCGGCGTGATGATTGACCATGCTGGCCTCCGCGTTTTTGGCAATAGCCCATCAGTTTATTCCTGTCCACCTGGGCAGTACCTGGTCCCTTGTGACCTCGCCGAACGGTTATCGCCCAAGGTTGTTGTCGCAAACGCCTTCTTCTTGCAATCGATCATGACCGAAACGGCAGGCTCGAACAACGCGCTGTGGAGCCTTGCGAATGAATTCTGGTATTACCTGGCCTTTCCCTTGTGTATTCTGATCTGTCAAAAACACCGCTCCACTTGGCAGCGCATCGTGTCGATTACTCTTCTGGGCGCCATTGCGGCAATCGTGGGGAGAGAAATCTGTCTGCTCTTCCTTCTCTGGTTGCTCGGCGCAATGGTGTCTCTACTCCCCTTGAGGCTGGCCCCAGCGTTGAGTGCGTCTATGACCCGAACGCTGCCCATCGTTCTTCCTTTAAGCATCATGCTCGTGAAGTTTGCGAACCTCAGTCTGTATCTGGGACAATGGGTTGTTGCGCTGGTCTTTGCAGCCGGCCTGTACGTCATACTCCACCGCACAGGACCGGCATCTCACAACTTCTACCAACGCGCAGCCGGCCTCTTCTCACGCATGTCGTTTACGCTCTACCTGGTGCACCTGCCTTTAGCGGTATTTATCTGCGCTTACATTAATCTGCCATGGCATCCATGGGATAAGTCTTTGAAGCACCTTGGCCTATACTTTTTGCTGAATCTGGGACTCGTCTTCTTTGCATACGGTTTTTATCTCCTCTTTGAAGCCAGAACAGACCAGATAAGACAACTGCTCCTTTACCGGCGTCGCCTTCCCGCCATCCAAGCATCCATCGTCCCGGTAAGCTCCAAGCGGATCATTGGATGAACACCGATGAGGTTGTATCTGACGCCATGCGATCGGCCTGTCACGTTGACCAAACCGGTTCTTACCTTACGTAGACTCATGCTGGGGTCGCGCCCGGAGATGAGACGCGGTACGCTAAGCACCAGGGGTACGCCGACAATGGGGGCAGGGGGAAGAACCTCAATCATTCGCTCATTACTGCCGAAGTCTTCCGGGCGCATCCTAGATGTAGGGTGTGGCCCGCTGTCACTCGCGTACCCCTTCGCTGACAAAGCTGAGAGCATCACCTGCATAGACCGCAATCCAAGGCCAGGGAATGTGCTCCCGGCTAATGTCCATTTCATCGCAGACGACTTCACCACCACAAAGCTGGCCGCGGGCTCCTACGATTGCGTCATCGCGGCTGACGTGTTCGAGCACATTTTAATTGAACAGGAACCAATTTTCGCCAAGCAGTGCATCTCGGTTCTCAAACCCGGCGGCATGTTAGTGATTTCTGTTCCGCATAAAGGCTCGTTTGCCTTTCTAGACCCCTACCAGGTAAAGCCGCGTATCCATCGCATGCTGGCTCACCTGCACCTTTACAAAAGACGGCATAACGGCTCTTGCGATATCCGCAAAGGGCATAAACATTACAACCTCGAAGAACTGCAAGAAGCCTTCAGACCTCTGCAGCTCATGGAAGTTGTATATTTCGGCTACCTGTTCGACCCCTTGGTTTCCTGGGCAGTTGCACTGTGCGGCAAACCCGGAAAACTACCAGGCTTCTCTCTGCTGGAGCGCGGTCGTCGCAGAGAACTCGATCGCGATTATGGAAAGCGCTCGTTCAATGTGGCAGTCAGCTTTTGCAAACGTTAGAGCGCGTACTCACCCCACCCAAACTTCGATCGCCAACCAAGCCAAACGGAGAACTACCCTGCATGTTGAGAATAGGCTACGACGCGCAGACATTTCTATCTGGCAACGGCGGACTGGGCAAAGGCGTCCAATTACGCAACCTGCTCGGTCGCTACATCGACCGCTTTACAGGCTTCGCTACCCCTGCTCCCAACCATTCCGGGCTAAAGCTCATACAGGAAGGTGCCTGCCGCCATCGCGTTTGGCAGCAGGTCTCGTTGCCCAACAGTTTGCGCCGGCATAAGATCGACGTCTTTCTGGCACCCGAAAATACAGCTCCCTTTTTCCTCCCTGCGGCGGTACGCCTGGTGCTGGTGTTGCATGACATGATTCCCATGCAGCGCTTTCCGCAGAACAAACTCAAGGCCAGGCTGATGGACACCTACCTGCGACGGCAAATACCAGCATCAGTGGCGAGAGCTGAAGTCGTCCTGACCGTATCCGAATTTTCACGCTCGGAGATCCTTCGCGTCTTCCCCACGGCAAACGTACAAGTGATCCCGTGCACCATCCCGGAGCCCTGGTTCGATCCAGCCCCGCGGAAGAACCGTCAGAACTTTCTACTGATGATTACCTCCCCCGCGCCACACAAGAATGCTGCGGGAGCCCTCGCCGGCTATGCTGAATACACTCGCCAGGCCGGTAGTTCTGTGGCGCCCATGAGAATCGTCGGGCTCTCGCGCGAAGCCGAACAACTTCAGCCAATGCTGGTACGTCTGGGCATAGCCCAACACGTCACCTTTATGCCATTCCTTGCGGAGACCGAGCTTCGCAACCTTTATCGCACGGCTCGCGCCGTTCTTGTGCCTTCCTTTGCCGAAGGCTTCGGTATTCCGGTGCTCGAATCCATGGCGACTGGAACGCCCGTGTTGACATCGAATGTGACGTCGCTCCCCGAAGTGGGTGGCCCGGCACCCTTGTACTTTGATCCTTGCAAACCGGTTGAGATCGGCGCGGCCATCTTTACCTGCCTGAGTGAGCCGTCGCGGCAACAGGCCATGGCCGCTCTGGGCCTGGAGCGGGCCAAGCTTTATCACCCTGCACTTGTATCGAGACTCGTCGACGATTTCTGGCAGGGCTTCGGACAAGTGGAGCCAATTTCCCAACTCAGCTGACAGTCGCATTATCCTTTGGGCCTGCCGTGTGTGTGAAACTTTCGATAAACCACCCCGGTGGGAGCCGAGGCTTACAGGTATACAGCTGGAAAACGTGGCAGCACTTAACGAGTAGACCCTCAAGTTGATGACGCCATGGTTGTTACTAATTAAAAATGGTATGTTGTGACCTAAGTGGAAAAGCGAATGGACAAAGTGATCATCTTTACGGAGCGCGTGCTGCCGTCAACCTGTCACTTCATCCCAGCTCAGGTTGACCTGCTCCGGCAGTTTGCCCCGACTTACGCGGGCCTGGTACCGGCGGTCAAAAATCTTGAATTGAAACAGATGCCGGTCCTTCTTCGAAGCGATCGTTCGCCGCTCTCCAGGGCCACGCGCGAACTCTATCGTTGGACCGGAACCGGAAGCAAATACCACGCACGATTGAAACAGCTGGGCGCCCATCTCATCCATGCGCACTTTGCAGAAGGTGGTTCAGCAGCCCTCTTTCTTAGCAAAACACTCAATCTGCCTTTGATCCTTCATCTTCATGGGGGAGCGGAGTTGATGACCGATGCCAACCTCCGCAGCAAAGTATTTGAATGGCCTTTCCTCGCTCATCGGCGAAACCTCTGGAAACGGGCCTCTGGTTTCCTGTGTGTTTCAGAATATGTGCGGGAGCGCGCGGTGAAGGCGGGCTTCCCCGCTGATAAAACCCTGGTCCACCTCAACGGTTTGGACTGCGCAGCC
The DNA here is from genome assembly GCA_964657465.1 of uncultured Acetobacteraceae bacterium. Classification (GTDB taxonomy): domain Bacteria; phylum Acidobacteriota; class Terriglobia; order Terriglobales; family Acidobacteriaceae; genus PALSA-350. The sequence goes on from CAZZVD010000026.1 coordinate 16,916, forward strand.
TTTACACCTCAAGCGTCCGTGTCAGAAAAAGATTCCAACCTGGTCCTCTATGTAGGTCGCCTCATCCCGTACAAAGGTTGCGACTACCTGATCCGCGCCATGCAGTTGGTAGAGAAGGAGCGGCCTGGCGCCCATCTGGTAATCATTGGCGACGGGACCGCTCGCAACGACTTACAGCAACTTGCCGCTTCGCTCGGCGTACAGTGCGAGTTCGTCGGAGAACGGAAGCCCGTGGAAGTACGCTCCTGGCTGGAGAAGGCACGGGTGTTTTGCGGACCAAGCGTTACCCAGAAAGAGCAGGGAGAAAGCGAAGCATTCGGGGTTGTCTTCCTGGAGGCGCAAGCCATGGGTGTGCCGGTGGTCAGCTTTCGCCACGGTGGCATTCCAGAAACCATGATTGACGGCGTGACCGGGTTGCTCGCAGAGGAAAGAGATGTCGACGGTCTGGCCCAAAGACTCATGTTGTATCTAACGGATGATGTGTTCTGGGCTCAGTCTCGCGAACATGGAATGCAGTGGGTGCGTAGCAACTTTGACAATCATGTGCAGAACAGGAAGCTGGAAGACATTTATCGGCAAGCCATTCGCAGCTTCCAACCCACAAGCTTTGAGCAGTCGATGCGGAGGGCCTGAGATGCCAAATGTTCTCATCTTCAAGGAAACTGTGTTGCCGCCTTCAGAGACGTTTATTCTCGCGCAGATGCGGGCCCTGGTTCGCTTTTCTCCATCGCTGGTTGGTCTGGAGCCGACTGCCAAAGGTCTTTCGCCCGACAAGCCGGCGCTCCTGCTTTCGCGGACTTCCTCGACGGCAGCGGACCTCCGATCGAAGTTTTATCGCAGAACGGGTGTTGCTCCTTTCTTTCACCGGAAGGTTAAGCGGCTGCGCCCTGCGCTGATGCACGCTCACTTTGCCAGCGGCGGCAAGACGCTGCTGCCGTTGCATAAGGCATTACGAGTGCCGCTGATCGTGACGCTGCATGGCGGCTCGGACGTTCCCATTCAAAAACCACAAAAAGGGGCCTATCAGGAACTGGGGGAAAAGGCGGACTTGTTCCTCTGCGTTTCCGACTTCATCCGCCGGCAAGCGATCGAGGCGGGATATCCTCCCGAAAAGTTGCTGGTGCACTACATCGGCATCGATAGGTCGCTCTTCTTCCCTGCCCCGGCTGCCAATCGTGCCGACTCTGTTCTCTTCGTTGGCAGACTGGTTGAAATGAAAGGTGGCGAGTATCTTCTGCATGCCATGCAAACCGTGCAAGCCCGTTGCCCTGCAGCCAAACTTATTATGGTGGGTGACGGACCATTGCGATCTCACCTTGAACTGCTGGCCCGTGAGCTTAAGGTCAACTGTGAATTCATGGGACTGCAGCCCCCCTCGACTGTCCGGGAATTGATGCAGCAGACACGCTTGTTATGCCTGCCCAGTGTGGCTACCGAAGACGGCCATGTAGAGGGTCTGCCCACGGTACTAATTGAGGCGCAGGCGATGGGTATCCCAGTGGTCACCACGTTTCATTCCGGTATTCCAGAAGGCGTAGCGGATGGAGTCACCGGCACCCTGGTGCGGGAACGCGACCCGGATGAATTAGCTGCAGCTTTGTTGCAATTGCTGGAAGATCAAGACCTATGGCAGCGGTACCACCGGGCCACGCAAGTGCATATCGATCAAACGTTCGACATACGCAAACAGACTGCCGTGCTCGAAGACATCTACGCGCAACAACTCAGTTGAGCGGTTGGCTTACAAGTGTTTGGGGTTGCGACGGAGCAGCGGTGGCTTTGGGACCTGCAAGCGACCACCCTTCTCAGCGCACGGTATGGTTCCTTTGCGCTTCCGATCCTGGAGGTGTTGTAAGGATTTGTAGCGGGAGAAAGGCACACAGCAGATCCCTCGGCTGCGCTCGGGATGACAAAGGGGGGAGCGGCGATGTTCCTTAACGCGATTTCCCTGAACGCGGTTTGCCTGGGCTCGGCGATTGGCCGTAAAGATAAGCGTGGTCAGCGGCTGGGGTAAACCGGGGGTGGCGATGCAGACCTCTTAGCTTCGCTTCGGTCGGGACGACAATGGGTATGTCGCTTCGGATTTCCCTGCTCACTCATGTTCCTACTCGATGGGTTGCAACACCAACGGGGATCGCCTGCTGAGAAAAGACAGCGCTAACCAGTTCATCACCCCCAGCGCTCCATCGGTTCCAAGCGACGCCCATGCAGCGCCATGCCAGGAGTATCGCGGAATCAGGTAGAGGTTCAGCAACAGGTTGCCAATGGCCGCGATCGATTGCGAAACCAGGCGGAACTTCTGGTGCCCCGCTCCCGCGATCGCATCGCCTGCACTCAGGTGAAAGCAGCGAAAGAAGGGTATAAGGCAGAGCCAGCGTAGCGCGCTGACCGACTCTGCGTACGACGGGCCGACCAGGTGGGGAATCAACGGAGCGCAAACGAACATGCCTGCCGCTACCACAATACCAATCCCTGCTGTTCGCTTCAGCAGTGACCGCGCCATGGGCACAGTCGCTGCAATGCCGTGGACGCCGGCGCGAAAAAAGCTGGGAAACGCCGCGGCCACAATCGACATGATGGGCATGGTGCCGATATTGACTACCCGGTAGGCCATCGAGTAAATGCCATTTGCCCGATCCATGCCAAAGCGTGAAAGAACAACCTTGTCGATGTCGTTGTAAACCGCCGTGGTTGATCCGGAAATAGCAAACACAAAACCCTCGCCGGCGCGCTGCACAAATAAAGACGGTGAAAACGAAGGCAGCCCGAAGAAACGGGTCACAATTCCAAAGGCAATCGCAGCAGTGGCGAATGAGACCGCCAGGGACGCGATCACCCATTGCCACGCGGACACTTTGCCCATGAACAGCAGCATGCAAGCGGCAAGAATACAGCGTGAGATATTGCTGAGCAGGGTGAGCGCAGCGCTGTACTTCATCTTTTCAAAAGCCTGGAAGACCTGCCCCGCGCATCCGCTGAGTTGCTGGAAAAGACAGTCTCCAATAGCCAGGGGGAACAACAGCGGCACGCTCGATTCCCCCACAAGCCAACGGCCCGAAAGCCTGAGCCCGACCGCAAGCAGCCCACCCAGCAAACAGACTGCCATCAACATATTGCCCCAGTACAACCGAAACAGGGTGTGGTTGGGACTGACATAGCGCAGGAACAGCAGGCCCGATCCGAGCGCGCTGTACTGACTCACCACGGCCACCAGCGCGATCGCGCCTGCGAGCAAGCCATACTGCGTGGTTCCCAGCAAACGGGCCAGCACAATAAAGTAAACGGCCTGGGCCACGAAGGAAAGCCCCTGCCCCGCAAATAACCAGCCGGCATTGCGCACCAGCACGCTGTTCCGGGCACGGGCTATAAAAAGCCGAATCAAAGTTGACTTGTTTCCTTTCTCATCCCATCCTGCCTGGCCGGACTTCACGAAACTTTGCTGAGGCCCGCGGATGCATCCGCCCCAATCACGCAGTCATAGATAGTCTCCAGCAGCGCGGTCTGCGTTATCAAGTCGAAGTCTCGTTCGATGTGGCGCAGCGCTGCATTTCGGAACTGGTCCCAAAGAGCGTCGTTCGCAACTAAAAATGACAATCTATCTGCCAGTGCCCGGTGGTCGCGCTCCGGAGTCAGGAAGCCTGTGACGGCATCAATGACAGTCTCCGGCACACCACCATGCAGTGTGCTTACGACGGGTATGCCAGTCGCCTGGGCTTCAGCGAACACCATGCCCAAACCCTCGCTGTCACCATCTGCCGCAGTCACACTGGGTACACAGAAGACCCGCGTATCCCTCAATGCCTGCTGCACAGTGGCTTCGAATTGGGTCCCCAGAAACCGGCAACGAACGCTGAGCTCTCCCGCCAAAGCCTCGAGCGAAGCACGCATGGGGCCATCGCCGATAATGGTGAGCATGCATTCCGGATGCTTTTTCTGAACCAGCTCCATGGCGCGTATCAGGTACGCGCAACCCTTTTTCTCCACCAGCCGGCCGACGAAAAGCACTCCCTGGCCAACCCCGGCCAACCTCGCGGGCGAGAAAACTTTCCGATCGATGCCTATGTAATGGACCAGCAGCTTCTGCGCAGGAAAGCCGGCTTCGATGGCGCGGTCGCGAATAAAGTTCGAAACGCAGATAAAGATTGAAGCCTCTTCGGCCAGGCGACGATAGCGGCCCTTTTCCTGCATGCGAACGGTCACGTCCTTGCCATGCAGGGTGACTACGAGCGGCACGCCTAACCTGCGAGCAAGGGGTAGCACCGTGCGGCCCCCACTTGCAAAGTGAGCGTGGATCAGATCAGGGCGCGTGCGTTTCGCCCGCGCATGAAAGAGCGGCGCGGTTCCGGTCCTGCGGTAAAGCTTCGACCGCGCGTCCGAGATGGGAGAATACTGCCTGGAAAGCAGCAACGCTGCATCGGGCAACGGCAAACTTGGGTGTGCCCGCTCGAGACCAACAAGCACAGCCTCATAGTTCTTAAGCGCTCTCATCTGCGCCAGGATGAATGTCTCCGACGCTGGCAGCAGCGTTTCTTTAAACACTAGTACTTTCGGCATATCCCTCCGCAGGCGCCACTTGCAAGCGGCTTTCCGCTCGAAACCGCCCGATGACGTCGTCGTAGAGAAGTTCAAGCTTGTCGGTTTGCGTGCGCACATCGAACTGCTGGCGAACCCAACGCATGCCCTCCTCTCGGGACTTCGCCCAGAAGTCGTCATCGCTGAGGTAACGGGTTAAGTGAGCAGCCAGCATCTCGACGTTGCGCTCGGGGGCAAGCAGACCGGTGATGCCGTCCCGCATCGTCTCTGGAATGCCGCCACTTCGAAAGCTGACCACCGGAACGCCCATCGCCTGGGCTTCTGAGAACACGTTGCCAAACCCCTCACTCATGCCGTCCGGCTGGGTCACGCTCGGGCTGCAAAAGACACGAGCGCGCTCCAGGTATGTGCGGATCGTCTGCTGCGTTTGCTCGCCCATAAAAGTTGTATCCAAAGCCAATTCGCCATTCAACCGCTCCAGCCTTCCGCGAAAGGTGCCGTCTCCGATCACCACCAGATGAGCCTCAGGGCGCTGCTGCTTCACCAGTTTCATGGCGCGCAGCAGGTAATCGCAGCCTTTGTAGCTGATCAGCCTGCCGACATAAAGAACAAGATTCCTGTCTTTCTCGGCAACGGAAAGCATAGGCGTGAACGCGCGGCAGTTCATCCCTGTGTACTGCACTCTGATTTTCTCCTCGGGAAAACCCGCCCTAATTGCGTTTTGCCGCAAGTACTCTGACACACAAAGAAAAGCTGAGGCGCGCTTCCACAACTGACGCCGGTAAGCAAGATAGGGCAGCTCAAAAAGGTGGCGGCGTAGCACATCATCGGTCATCAGCTCTGCCCCTCCGCGAAGATGCAGGATTAATGGAAGGTTCAGTCGGTCACTCAGGAAAACGGCTGGTGAAGCGCCCTCGGCGAAGTGTGCGTGAATAATGTTTGCGCCTGCTTTCGCAAGCGAACCGTGAAAGTTGGGCGCCACGCCAGTCCACCGGTAGATCTCGCGACGGCATCGCGAAATCAGGGAACGGTCCCTGGCCAGCAAAACGGGTTCCTGCGGCAAAGCAAAATTCCGCTCCGCGGGTACCAGGCCGGCATACCTCGCGCTGTAACGCCGCAGTTCATTCACCTGTAACGGTATGAAGGTTTGCGTCGAGGGAAGCATTCTCTCCGCAAAAACCAGCACTGTCTTCATGGGAATGTTCTCCAGAGAGTACGCGCAAATACGCCCGTCGCACGTTGTTTTCGTTATAGCGTGTTGCGATGATGCGGTGCGCTGCGGCGGCGTACCCTTGGCGTTGCTCTGCAGATGCGAGCAGTGTGCGCAGACCTATTTGGAGGCTATCTACATCCCCGGAACGAAAAAGAAATGCCCCGCGCCCACCATCTGTGATTTCATGGTGGACGGGTAAATCACTAAAGAGGCAGGGCAGGCCGCGGGCCATCGCTTCCAGGCTAGTGATCGGCAGCCCTTCGGGGCCCATCGAGGGCATCACGAATATGCCGGCGCGCTTGTAAAAAGCCTGGATGTTGCGTTGAAAACCCGCGAACGAAACATTAGGCAGACCGGCCGCCATGCTTTCGAGAGAAATGCGGTTGGCTCCGTCGCCGACGATGGTTACCTCGATCTCCGGCATGTGCCGCGCGGCCTCAATCAAAAGATGAACTCCCTTATAGTGCTCGAGACGGGAGACGCAAAGCACACGAGCCGGTGAGGTCAAGGCCTGGGGCGCCTTAAATGGCTCTTGCCCTGACACCCAGTTCGAGATCACGGCGTAGCGCGTTTGCGGAAGCAGGTTCTTGATGCCTTCCGCCACCGAGTGCGAGACGCACACCACATGCGTGGTGAGGCAAACACTGGCCCTGGCGATCGTGCGCGCCAGACGCTTCAGCGGATGACGGCCCCAGGAGTACAGCTCAATCTCAAACGGCCCGTGGCGCGTATAGACCGCCGAACGACCTAACAGCCGGGCAGGGGCCATCAATACGCTCTCCAGCAATCCGTTCACTTGCACAGTTTGGATTTGATATCGGAGCAGGAGCACTGGGACCATGAGCAGGCCTGCCAGAAAACGCATCGGCTTGATCGCTGTGCACCATGCGGGCAAGCAAATGACGGTTACCCCGCTCTTTGCCAGGCGCGTGCTTAGTTCCGGCAAAACGCACAACGCGTACAAGTTGATGTCGCTCGCCAGCAGACCTGCCAGGCTCACCAGGTAGGTCTCTACACCGCCAAAGTGCGCACCCAGATCAATCAGCAGCACTCGCGGCTTACCGGTGTCTTCCCGGGCGCGCACAATGGGTATTCCGTACAAATCAGCCTTCCCCATTTCGTCGCTTACGACGCCATCAGTGAAGAAATCTCATTCTGGTGCGCATATAGCAGCAACTCCGTGCGATCTGCCAATCCCAGCTTGCGATAGATCGAAGTGAGATGGTGGGCGACGGTCGCATCGCTGATGTAGAGCTTGCTGGCGATCTCCTTGTTGCGCAGACCTTCACAAATCCGGCTCATCACCTGGCTTTCCCGGCCGGTGAGCGTCGCGATCTTCGCCTTGGCCGGCGGTGGCTCAGGCCGCTTGCGCTGGACAAAACTGCTCAGCATGCGATGGGTGAGCGCTCGATCAAAGCACAGATCGCCGCGCCAGACCTTGCGCACTGTATCGGCAATCAACTGCGGAGCGCAATGCTTCAACAGCACGCCTCGGGCGCCGTTGCGTAGCGCAGCCTCGTGAAAATCAAGGCTGGCGTTGCCGGTAAATACAATGACCTTAACGTCGCTATGGCGTTCGGCCAGACTATGCAGATGCTCCGCGAGGGTGTCTGCTCCGCTGTCGGATCCCAGGAGAAGAATATCGGGCTTCTTTAGCCCCACCTTCGCCAACAGATCGCCCATGTGGGTAGACTCCGCGACCACAACGACATCGTCACAACCTGTTAACAATTGCCGCATCCCGGCCAACAAGACCGGGTACTCATCCGCGATCGCAACGTGAATACTGGTTTCCTGCAAACCCGATTCCAAGCTTTTGGCGTCGTAGGTGGTTGGGTTCATCGGCGTAGCCCTCTCAAAAAGTCACTTATTGCAATCACATCAGCCCTTTACAGTTGTTCAAACACTTCGGGTAGCAGCGTAAGCGGGCTTAGATCTATCGCCTGCAAACATGCCAGCCCTGCTAAAAACATCTGTCGGTAAGACGGCGTGGATTGCGTCACCGTCCAGCATCGACCTCTGTGAGTTAGTTTCGTTGTGACCGAATGGTCGACTTAAGCCCCGTTGCTCCGCCACAAGGTGGCGTGCCGACAATCATGATTGTGGAGGCGTAAATGCCAGTCTTACAGGCCGCAGTCTTGTGAGGGACTGTGGGTAAAGTTTTGCAGCTTGATCGTTCGCTCTTCGATTCAGAATCGCGATGCTAACCAAGTTGAGAGTAGCGCAGAGGCTTTTGGCAATCAAACTAAAATACCCTGGATGTGTACACTTATGTAACAGGTACTCGATCTGATAACCCCTCGGCCAGTTCCTGCTCCAGTAGGAATCAGCTATGGTTGCGAATCAGGTTCGCCCCCCGAAGGAACCTCATCTTCCAGCCGATCGAAGGCAGGGAGGCTCCCACATCTTCCCCGACAACAAGCCGTCGGGAGACATGGGGCACCGGATTCGTCAGGCACTCCGAATTTTTGTCAGAGCATGTTGCCGGCCCGGTTGCCCGAATCGGCAGTCTCCCCTGCTTGAACCGCGGCTGTCCAAGTCATCCGGCAAGCACGCGCAGATACGCTTCTCTCACGTTGCCCTCGTTGTAACGTGCGGCGACAATGCGATGGGCTTCTGCGGCATACTTGCGCCGGCGCTCAGGTGAGCCCAGCAGAATGCGCAAGCCCGTGAGCAAGCTGGCTGCATCACCGGAGCGAAAGAGGTAGGCACCCTGGCCGCTATCGGTGATCTCGTGGTGCACTGGAAGATCACTGAAGATGCAGGGAAGGCCGTGCGCCATGGCTTCCAGGCTGGCGATCGGCAACCCTTCGGGGCCCATCGAAGGCATCACCACAACGTCGGCGCAGTCGTAGAAGGATTCCAGGTTGCTCTGGAAACCGGTGAAGCGAACGTTGGGCAGATCGAAGGCTGCTTCCTCAAGCGGCACGCGATAGGTGCCCTCTCCCACGATGGTGAACTCGACCGCCGGTAACTGACGGGCTACCTCTATCAGTAGGTGAATGCCCTTGTAATGCTCCAAACGCGATGCGCACAAAACATGCATGTGCGATGACGCCTCACCGGCTCGCAAGCGAAATGGTTTCTGGCCAGATATCCAGTTGGCGATCACCGAGTAGCGCGCCGCCGGCAACACGGGCCGTACGCTCTCAGCCACTGCCTGCGAAACACACACCACATGGGTAGAGAAGCGAACAATCCAGCGAGAGATTTTACGGGCCAGATGTTTGTGCGGCTTCCGTTGCCAGCTGTACAACTCCAATTCAAAGCTGCCATGCCTGGTGTACACCGCGGAGCGACCGAGGAGCCGTGCAGGGAAGATGAGAAGACTATCCAAAAAGCCATTGAGCTGAACAGTGTGGATTTCGTATCGCAGCAGCAGCGCCGGTACCACCAGGAGCGTAGCCAAAAAGCGCAGCGGCTTGAACAGACCGAACACCAACGGCAGCCGGGTTACCTTAACCCCGCGGATCGCCAGGCGAGCGCGCAATTCAGGCAAGACGCACACTACGTAAAGATCGACATCGTCGGCCAGCAGGTCTACAAGGCTCACCAAGTACGTCTCGATCCCACCGAACTGTGGGCCCAGATCGATCAGCATCACTCGCCGCTTCTTGTTTTGCGATCTCGACATGCTCAAGCACACCCTCAGCAGACGCAGCACCAGGTTTGTTGAGTAATCAAGGCGAGGACAGAAAGACAAAGCCGGCAGCGATATTAACTGCCAGAAAGGCTGGTTGGCTCCCCCGTTGGGGAATGTAGCCCCCAGCGGTGATGGTATCGAACGGATCGGATGCGCTCAGCTTAGCCCGGCAGCAACACGGGCGTAAATGAAAATGACCCGTTCGGGTACTCCTTAGTAACTATTAACGAGTTGGTTACCTGACCTCGGGCGAACAACCGCTGTTACATCAGTCGATCAGTTTCAAATAGTCAGGTTCATCCGCGATGGTGCGATAACGAAAGGCGCGCAAAACCGCTCGGTCGCGCAGATAGAAGATACCCGGCATCTGGTTGCTATCTTCACGAAGCAGGCCGATGCCATGCTTGAAGACCACACCTTGTAGCCACACCTTCCAAACCTTCCACTCCAGCAAGTTCAGCAACACATGCCGTCGCGGCAGGGCAAACACCGGCTGGGCATACAGAGAAGCCTCAGGATCGCTGACCCGTTCCGCATCCGAGAGGGCGTAGTGATCGAAATAGGGTTTGGCCCGCTCGGGGGAGCCGAGATGGACGAAGACCGGCCGCACTCCCCGCTCCTGCAGTTGCGTGCGGATGCGCGATACCTGATCCAGTGTCTGGCGGCAAAACGAGCAGCCGAAATGGCGGAGAAAGATCAGCAGTATGGGCGAGGCATCGGCAAGGGCAAGCAGGGTCTGGCCCGTCTCCGTCCGATACTGGCCGAGGACGGCGGTTAAATCGAGGGGTGGCATTGACTCCGGCATCGCAACCTCCTGGTGCAAGGCTACCCGGGCAGTTGGTTTTCGCAGGTCTGTTCCAGTCCTTTGCAGGGCGCGCTGCTTTATTGTCTAACAAGCAGTGAAAACTGCACGCGCTACGACTGCCTCATCCCCATAAGGGGCGAGAGAATAACCAGGAAGGACAGGGGTTTGCGGGGGAGGGGGTTACTCTCTAGATGCTGGCGATGGCTGGCGCACCCAGGAGCAACCCAGGCTCCAGGGTTAACCAGTATGCTACAGATCGACGCGGTGATTTTCGCTGTCATCGATTTCTTCGGGGGAGGGATTCGATGAAAACGACGGCGAACGTCACCGCGCCAGACTCCTGCAGTCATCCTCGTTACTCGCCAACCCTTTCATCGAGCATCAACTGGTGGAATTCCGGAGTCGACCGCAGTGCGGCGAAATCCTTGTCTTTCATCAGCAGCTTGTGATCGCGGAACCCTGCCTCCAGCGCCTTACGCAGGTAAGCCAGTGATTCCTGCAGCTTGCCCGCAGTGGCGTAGGTTCTGGCGAGGTAATAGTTGATGGCCACCAGCTGCCGCCGGCTGGTAGTTTCCTGCACAATCTGCACCTGCGCAGGGTCAAAGATGTGCGGGTTCAATGCCAGTGCTTTGCTGTAGGCTTCCATCCCGGGCTTGTATTTCTCCTGGGCAAAATACGAAGTACCCAGATTGCAATACAAAATGGCGGAGTCGGGCGACACTTTCAGCGCTCGTTTGTACATCTTTTCCGCTTGCCCGTAATCGTGTTCCCCGTGATAAACGGCCGCCAGGTTATTGAGGGCATCCGCATATCCGGGTCTAAGGACCAGGGCCTGCTGATAATATTTGCGCGCCATCTCGAGCGCAAACAGGTGATGGTAGGCGACGCCGATCTTGTTAAGCAGCACGGCAGAGTGGTCAGTATCGCGGTTGTAGGCGCGGAGCGCGGCGGCGTAGCTGCGACGCACCATCAGTAAATCACCCTCAACTTCGGGGGAAAGTGCTTCCCTTGCGACGGTGTGAGTGGTGGGCACATCGGTGCCGCTGGTGGCGGCATTGGGGGTGGCGGCAAATGTGGTGTGGGCACACACCACGACGAAAGCAAACAACAAGCAGAGGCGGGAGGACCTGCGACGTTGAAGGTCACTCATATATGCCTCCTTTCCTGACGACAGGGTCAGATGGATGCGGAACTGATCGTACGCTCCAGTTTTCAGAAGATTGGATGACACTTTCGCGTCAGGAACCCGTGAAGCTATCCCAGTGGCCCTAAATGGCGAGAGCCGTTCCTCTTCTCTGAGGAACCGGGAAGCATAAACCCTGGCGCAGACAATAGGGAAGTTGCGGCGCAGATATGCCGCAAAGAGCGTGCGTTTCCCTGATTCGACTGCGCGCGGAGCCCGGCCCGTGCAGAGCTTAAGTGAAAGTGCTTTAATACTTTGGAATATGGATTTCTGTCTCGCCATGCTCCGGGCCCGCCAACGCTGTTGCCGCATGCGCGACCCTCGGGGCGTTTGAGAAGACCGGCCTGGCTGCCAAAACAAGCAGGAATCGAGATTTTCAATAGGCCCGCTGTCCAGTCGGACTGTGGGCCTTTCGCTTGCCGCCCATTTCCAAACACGGATAACGGATTAAAGGAGAAAGTCGATGTCTCAGGATAAGAAGCAACACCTTGCCACCCTTGCGGTGCATGCCGGCCAGGAGGTCGATCCCACGACGGGTTCGCGCGCCGTGCCCATTTACCAAACCACTTCCTACGTGTTTCAAGATGCGGATCACAGCGCCCGGCTCTTCGGATTGCAGGAGTTCGGGAATATCTACACCCGCATCATGAACCCGACGACCGACGTGTTTGAGAAGCGTGTGGCCGCCCTGGAAGGAGGAGTTGCCGCGCTCGCCACCGCCTCCGGGCAGGCTGCGGAAACGCTGGCGATCACCACGCTGGCGGGTTTAGGCGATGAGATTGTTTCCACCACCTCCCTCTACGGAGGCACCTACAACCTGTTCCACTACACCTTGCCGCGCCTTGGCATCACCGTCCGGTTTGTCGATGCGGATGACTTTGACGGCCTCAAGGCAGCCATCAACGAGAAGACACGTGCGGTCTACACTGAAACCCTGGGCAATCCCAAACTCGACATTGTCGATCTGGAAACCCTGGCGCGCATCGCTCATGACGCCAAATTACCGCTGATGGTCGACAACACATCGGCTTCCCCGGCACTGACCCGGCCCATCGAATGGGGTGCAGACATCGTGGTGGAATCAGCCACCAAGTTCATTGGCGGTCATGGCACCTCGATTGGCGGGGTGATTGTGGATGCCGGCAAGTTCGACTGGAAGGCCGCAGGCCGTTTCCGCGACTTCGTCGAGCCCGACCCTTCGTACCACGGCCTGTTGTACGCGGATACGTTTGGCCCACTGGCATTTATTCTCAAAGCCCGTGTGCAGGGCCTGCGGGATACGGGCGGTTCCCTTTCGCCCTTCAACGCCTTTCTGTTTCTCCAGGGGTTGGAAACGTTGCACTTGCGCATGGAGCGGCATTCGCAGAATGCGTTGGCAGTGGCGACTCATCTGGCCAGTCACCCTGGCGTGGACTGGGTCAATTACCCTGGCCTGGCTTCGAGCAAGTACAACGCGCGGGCGAAAAAGTACATGCCCGACGGGCAGAGTGCTCTCGTGACGTTCGGCATCAAGGGCGGCTTTGAGGCCGGCAAGAAGCTCATTAACTCGCTCAAATTGTTTTCCCTGCTGGCCAATATCGGGGACGCCAAGTCACTCGTCATTCACCCCGCGTCGACCACTCACTCACAACTCACTGTGCAGGAGCAGAACGACACCGGGGTCAAGCCTGAGATGGTGAGGCTATCGGTGGGTATTGAAGATGTGCGTGATCTGCTGGCTGATTTGAACGAGGCGATTGAGGTGGCGAATGGGCACTCCGCCAAGCCGGCGGAGGCGCTCAGCGCACGATGAGCACGCCCTCCGGCGACGCAACCCTGCAGCCGAGTTTCGAGGGAGACTTTTCTCCGGGAGGAGATTTCTCCCTCGAAGCAGGCGGCGTGTTGCCGTCGCCTTGCCTGCACTACGCGGTTTACGGCCAGCCCAACGCGGCGGCGGACAATGTGGTGTTTGTGGCGCACGCCTTGTCTGGTTCGGCGCGTGTGGCCGACTGGTGGCCGCGGCTGTTCTCGCCCGGCGGCCTGCTGCATGGGGAGGACCTTTGCGTCATCGGCATCAACATGCTGGGCTCCTGCTACGGCTCGACCGGGCCGGGTTCTGTGGATCCACGCACAGGGCTACCGTATGGGCCTAACTTTCCGCTGGTCAGTATCCGTGACATGGTGGATCTGCAGATGCAGCTACTGAGTTCGCTCAATATCCAGCGCTTGAAGCTGGTGATGGGCGCATCGATCGGCGGCATGCAGGCGATGGAAATGGCGCTGCGGTTTCCTGAGCGCGTGCAGCGGGTCATCTCGATTGGCGCCGCGCCGCTGCGGGCGTTGGGGTTGGGACTGAATCATTTGCAGCGGCAGATGATCCAGCTTGATCCTGCCTGGCAGGGGGGCCGGTACTTGCCCTCGGCGCCTCCGGCGCGGGGGCTGGCGCTCGCCCGCGGGCTGGCCGTGTGCACGTATAAATCTCCCGAACTTTTCACCGAGCGGTTTGCGCGTAACCCTGATCGCAGTGGCGACGATCCCTGGGCCTCTGCGCATGAGCAAGGTGCGGGGCTCAGCGGCGGACGGTTTGATGTTGGCGGCTACCTCGATTACCAGGGCCAGCGCTTTGTAGAGCGCTTCGACGCAAATGCATACCTGGCGATCACCCGCACCATGGATACATTTGACCCGGAGCGAGGTTTCGCCTCTGCCAACGAAGCGTACCGCCGCATTCTTGCCCGGGTCGTGCTCGTAGGTATTTCTTCTGATTGGTTGTTCCCTGCTGGGGACATTGCGGCCATGGGGGATGCCATGCGCAGCGCGGGTGTCGACTGTGTGTACAAGGAGCTCACGTCAGCGCATGGGCATGACGCCTTCCTGGCGGAGCCGGACCACCTGGCCAGCATGCTGCGGTCTTTAATCTAACAGTGGGTTCAGAGCCGGGATTGTCACCGGCTCGGGTGCCCCATATCTCACGACGTTTTCCAGTCGGGACCAGATTTCCTGTTATGCTGCACCGGACACACCTAGCCCGGATTTCTCACCAAGAGAAGCGTGCGAGTGGTTATAGGGGATTGAGA
>CAZZVD010000027.1:0-31060 GCA_964657465.1 uncultured Acetobacteraceae bacterium
AGACATCCGTCCAGGGATTAGGGCATTGTGGTCGCAGCGGAGATGGGTGGTGAGACATCCGTCCAGGGATTAGGGCATTGTGGTCGCAGCGGAGATTGGTGGTGAGACATCCGTCCAGGGATTAGGGCATTGTGGTCGCAGCGGAGATGGGTGGTGAGAGATGTAGTTTAAGGGCTCAGGAAGGCAGAGGCTCCTTCTGTGCCGCTCCAGTCGTAGTGCTTCTCTGTCCCGCCCGCGGCAGTTCCCTGCCAGTGCTCAGGGGTGCTGCTGTCCAGCCAATCGAGTGGCCGTGCGGCAGCGCCACCGGCGGCGGCTGTTTGGAAGGCCGCCTGTATTGCGTGGCGCTGCTCCGCTCCATAGGCAGGCGGGCCAGGCGACACCATGGTGACTGCGCCGCTGCGTGCCAGCACATCAAGCCACTGCTGGTTAAAGCTCCAGGGAATCTCCTCCGTGATGCCAACCAGGTCTGCGTCCAGGCTGAAGAAGGTTCCATGCTGGGGCAGGCGGAAGGCCAGGGTGTTCACGCCCATGCGCCGGGTGCGCTCCCACTGACGGCCGCTGGTATCGTCGCCGGTACGCTGCAAATCGAATACGCCCTGGCCGAGGTGGCCTATGGTGTTGCAACCATCCAACAGAGTAGTCTCTCCCGCGGCCCGCCGCAGCATGGAGTAGAAAGCGGAGAGAACCTCGGCATTGGTGCGGGTACGATCGTGCAGCGACCAGCCGGGCAGCGTGGGCTGGGGGCCCATTTCGAATCCCCATTGACCCAGCAGATCGTAGGTAGAGAAATCGTGCTTGACCATCTCGTACCCCCAGGCCGTCACTTGTTTTACTTTCGCAAGAATCTTCTCCTGCGCCTCCGGGATGGTGGGATCCCAGGCCAGAGCGCTGGCGCGGTCCTTCTTGCTGCCAAAGCGGGCGGCTGGCAGCACGAGTGCGGGGGCCGCGTCTGCCGGCGCTTCGAGCGGACGGATCCAGAGGCCAGGCCTTGCTTTCCGCTGGCGTATCCCGGCGGCGAGCCTGCTCATGTCTGGCCAGGCGGCGGCGCCATTGTGCCAACCTTCGTCGATCACCATGAAGGGCCGTGGGCCGCTGCTGGGCGAAAGCCCGGCGATGAAATCCGTGTCGCGCAGAATCGTTTCAGCCGTACTGTGCCCATAGCTGTAGTTCCAGTCGTTGGCGCCATAGATCGGGACAATGGGCCGCGAGGCGCGCGCGCACATTTGCCGGCACAACGCTGTCACGGCTTCGACGGGGGGCTCACCTTCATGGCCGCGACGGGAAATTACCGTGGCCATGGTGAGCCGCCGGGGACCCAGTTCCACCCCGTTGCCGCCGTTGGCCACGTTCATCCAAAGCGATAAGCCTTCAGGATCGAGTTGCCAGAAGCAAAGAGCAGCCGCATCCGTCTTCACCCCATAGCCGTGGCATGCCGCTCCGTCATAAGTTGCGAAGTACCAGGGCATAACCCGTTCGGGGATCAGATTGCGCCAGCCGAGGTCGCCGTAGCTGCGTTCCCACGCGTCGCCCAGTGCGCGCACACGGGTGCTCACGGTGGTTTGCCATCGTGCGTGCACCAAAGCCACGGGTGTGGACGGCGCGTGGAGAGTAAACACCACTCCCGATGGACCGGGCAGACTCTCGACCACGACCCTGCGCTCCGCGGAGCCGCCGCTCCACTCGTTCGCATTTTGCTGCAGGCTCATGCGAGCAGCCGGCAATGTGCTCTCGAACCGGCCATATGCGGTGAGGCTGTCTGGCGCGCGCAGTAGCTCAAGAAAGGATGAAGGGGAGGATTGCTGTTTTTCCTGGTAGACCGCGGCATGCGCGGGCACTGTGGCTGCCACCGCGGCAAGCCCACCGAGGGCAGCGGCTCCTTTTTCCAGGAACGAACGCCGCGTGACGTTCGGAGTTTCCGGTGTGGATGGTAGTGTTTCGTGTTCCCGGGGTTGATTTCCCATCCTGTTGTCATCCTGCTTTCCACGCTGGTTAACGACAGCAGCCTTGCGGAAGGATACAACGCGTGCAACGGTGGCGCAGGGATGGGCCGCTCAGGACCCGAGAGAGAAGGTCATGATGAGCGCGCGCGCCGGACTCTCCTCATGACACCGGTAGTGCCGTTTAGTGTTGCCGTCGATCCAGGCGCTGTCCTGGGGATGCAGCACTTCTGTTTTTTGCTCGGTAGTCAACACCAGCGGCCCTTCAATGACGTAGACCAGCTCAAGGCCGGGAAACACGCGAGGCGTGAACGCGGCGTTATCGCATCCGGGGAAAAACTCTGCGATGCAAGGGACCGTATGCGCATCGCGCATCAGGATATTGAGGCTGTCCGCCACCATGAACGTAGCGTCCTTCTCTCCTGTATGCAGGCGAATTCTGTCGTGAGCACGCGAGACACGAAACAACGTGCTCGATTCTTCCTCGGCCAGGAAGTAGGAAAGATCTTTCTTGAAGGCCAAGGCGATGCGGGCCAGGTTGCGCATGGTAGGGATCACACGTCCAGTCTCTAACTGAGAAAGGAAGCTGGCTGAGAGGCCCACAAGCTGACCCAGTTCGAACAAGCCCATGGAGCGCTTGAGACGCAGGCGTCGAATCTTCTGGCCTATGCCTTTTGCCTTAATGGAAGCGTCGACGGTTTCAGCATCGACCACATCGATAGAAGACCCGGGCTTGGCGGCTTTGCGCATAGTGCTCAACTCGTAGACTCGTCTGACCTCTACGGGAATGAGGCTCCCGGTTCCTGAACGATTCACCCCAGGGGAAGGAGAACAGCAGCTCCTGAAGGCAAAGGTGCAAAACAGCTAAGCGGTTTGGCTATGATTGCAAGCGCTTACTTAAAAGTCAAATCGCTGCCACGCTTTGGCGCAGCTTGAGTTATCCAAACCTTAGCTGGAAGTACCCTTATTTTACTCAGGAGATAGACGACGCGGCTAAAAGAATCGGGATGTTCGTTGCTAACTGCACAGGAGCATCCCAGAAAGGCACCAGGAAAGCTCGGCGTTCTTAGTTGGCGATGGAGATCGATTGCAACGTGGCAAACACGTGCTTATCGTGCCGGCCGGGATCGATGGCTAACTCCAGTGTCGACACCGCGGGCAGATCGACCGAGTAGTCCTCTTGCTCCCGAGACGAATGACCGGGGCTAAATGTCCATTGCTGCCGCAGCACTTCTTTGCGGGGCTGGCCGGCGGTGTGAGCAAAGACGGCGAACTCCTGCGATCTTTCCACCTGTTCTTCACGAAAAAGCAGGCGAATGCGGCGAATCCGTTGTGGCTGGTCAAAGTGCAAGCGGATTACCTGCGGGCCAGGTGTTGCGGCTCGCCAGCCGCCACCAGCGCCTCCCTCAAGCGCATGCTCAAAGGGATGCTCCGGATGCTCCGAAGAAAGCTCTGCGCGCGCAACATCTTCTAGATCGAGCCACGGCCCATCGGCGGACTGGTTGTTTGGCGAATCACCAGAATTCGGCAAGATTGATTTACGCATAGCGGCACCTCTCCTCATCGATCCCATTGGATGCAGTTTCCTGCGTGGCAAATATTAATAAGAAAAAAAGGGGACCAATGCCTTACAGGCAGGAATCAGGTGCTCTCCACCTCACTTCCAGCGGTCAGGTGAGCGTTGGGTATGCAATCAGCTTGATGGAGTTTGGCGAGGTGAGGGTTGCCGGTCAAGGCCTGTGAATTCCCACATCTCCCGACTGGAAAACGTCGTGAGATATGGGGCACCCAGGATCGGAGGCAGGGCCCGCGCCCTAGTCTGTATTAGATTTAAATCGTTCTCAATTTTCGCCCGAAAGAAGAACCATCCATGCTGCGATTCGCCGCTAACCTGAGCATGATGTACACGGAACATCCCTTTCCTGCTCGTTTCGCGGCGGCAGCAGCCGATGGCTTTTCGGCAGTGGAAATTCTGTTTCCATATGAATTTTCGCAGGAGGATCTGGCATCCTGGCTGGCCGCTTGTGGGCTTCAGCAAGTTCTGTTCAACGCGCCACCGGGCGACTGGCCCGCCGGGGAACGGGGGCTTGCCTGTCTGCCGGGAAGAGAGGCAGATTTCAGGGCGTCCCTGCGAACGGCACTCGTGTACGCGCGCACGTTAAATTGCCCACGCATTCATGTGATGGCGGGGCTGCGGCCGAGCGACGTGGAGCACGAAACCCTGCGTCAAACCTACATCTCAAACTTAACCTGGGCTGCGGCGGTGGCCGCGGCTGCGAATGTGACCTTGCTTCTTGAGCCGATCAACACCCGAGACATGCCGGGTTATTTTCTCAATTACCAACGAGACGCCCATGCCGTCGTTGAAGAAATCGGCAGCCCGGCGCTCAGGGTGCAAATGGATCTGTACCACTGTCAGATCGTCGAGGGGGAGGTAAGCAGGCAGCTGCAAACTTACCTGCAGTCACCAGGCAACAACGTGGCTCACATGCAGATCGCGAGCGTTCCTGACCGGCACGAGCCGGACTCAGGAGAACTCGACTACCACCGGGTGTTTGATTTGATCGATACGCTGCACTACGACGGTTGGATCGGTTGCGAGTACCGGCCCAGGGGCGGGACCTCAGAGGGGCTGGGCTGGCTGCGTGATCGAGAGCGGCGGTAGACGGTTAAACCCCCGGCACTGGCGGACACCCGGGGAACTCCGCTAGAAAACCGTTGCCGATGTAACCGAGATACTGGATGCCGATCTTGCTGGTAAAAAAGCCGTCTGCCGTCAGGTTGCGCAGGAATGAAAAGAAGGCGATCCCCTGGTCGAGGCCTGGATCCTGCGCGCCGTTCCTGCGATAGGCGATGGAATCGAGCATGGCGGTCTTCTGCTGTGGAGTGCATTCCATATAAGCGCTGCCATAGCGATCGGTGCAGGTGGCATCCAGCCACATCAGTCCGCCGCCCAGGGTGAGTTGATATTTGGCGTTCTCGCTGGTGAGCAGGTCGATAAACTCTGGTGCGCCTGCCTCGGTCGCTCCTCCACACTCAGCATCCGCGGGAAAGATGGTTTCACACAGAGACCGGAGCGTCTTGTACTGCCCTGCCGGAAAATATTTCGGCACGTACGCGCCCGTCTTACTGGCGGTTTTCTCCGCCTCGATCATGTGGTGCGCATACTCGGCAGCCTGGAGAGGAATTACCCGCAGTACCGAGGTAGCGGCCGCGGCCGTAGTGAGTGACTTGAGAATATCCCGACGGGAAACGTTATCGGCAGCCATGGCTAAATCTCCCCTTTGCGAGCCTGGTCGAGCAGGTGTTCTGACATCTTCCACGAGAGCGCTGTGATGGTGAGCGTTGGGTTCTTGTCTGGACCGGTAACAAAAGAAGCGCCATCGCCGACAAACAGATTTTTCACATCATGCGCCTGGGAGTTTTTGTTGAGGGCGGACGTTTTCGCGTCGTTGCCCATGCGGACGGTTCCCAGCTCATGAATGATCTCGCCGCCTTCAGAGATGCCGTAAGGGCGGCCGGAGGGCTCAATACCTGCATTCTTTGGCGCGGGGTCGACGCGCTTAGCTCCGTCCACCACGGTGCCACCCGCCGCTTCGATGATCGAGCGAAAGGTTTCCTGCATATCTTTAGCCATTTTGATTTCGTGATCACTCCACGCGAAGTGGAAGCGCAACACCGGGATACCCCACTTGTCGACGACGTTGGGATCGATTTCGCAGAAGGTATCCGGATTAGGAATCATCTCGCCCCGGCCCGAGAAGCCGATGGTGGTGCCGTAGTTGCTGCGAATCTTCTGCTTCAACGAGGCGCCATAGCCCTCATGCTGGTTGCAGAGCGAGTCGAAACTGCCTACGGACGGCATGTGGCGTCCCCCGCCAAATTCGATGTGATAGCCGCGCGGGAAATCGTTTTTGCGGTCTCCGCGCCACCATGGCATGTACATGTGCATCCCGCCGACGCCGTCATGGTTATGCGGAGCCACGGCAGCTAATTGAGGAAAGTAGCCAGTCACGGAGGAACCGACAGAGTCAGTCAGATAGCGGCCGATCACTCCCGACGAATTGGCGAGGCCATCCGGGAACAAGGTCGATTTCGAATTGAGCAGCAGCCGGGCGGTTTCGCACGCGCTGGCCGCGACCACGAATGCACGAGCATGCACCCGCATCTCCTGCCGGGTGGTCTTATCGATGTAGGAGACAGCCTGGGCCCTGCCATCTTTGCCGACAATGACCTCGCGGGCCATGGCGTTCGGGATCATGGTGAAGCGGCCAGTCGCCTGAGCGGGAGGAATCATGACCTGGCTGGAGCTGAAATTCGATGCGCTGACGCATCCTCGCCCACATTGCGCACAGTAGTGGCAGGGAGGCCGGCCATTCACCGGCTTGGTGAGGATGGCCATGCGCGACGGAATACAGGTGATGTTCAGGTGATCGCAGGCCTTTTTGACCAGTGTTTCGGTACAGCGCGGTTTGGGCGGCGGCAGAAACACGCCATCCGGCGCATCGGCCAGGCCCTCGTTGGTACCGAAAACGCCGATGAACGCTTCTGCCTTGTCGTAATAGGGAGAAAGCTCTTCATACGTAATAGGCCAATCGTCGCCCAGTCCGTCGCGCGAGCGGGCTTTTAAATCCGCAGGGGACACGCGCAAGGTGATGCGGCCATAGTGATTCGTGCGGCCGCCCTCGATGCGGGAACGGAACCAGCGGAAGGTCGAGCCGGGTGCGGTGGTGTAAGGCTCCCCATCGATCTGCCAATAGCCGTTCGGGGCGAGAAACTCGCCGTTGAGTTCCTGGCGGCCATAGCCGCCGACGCCGGCCCCACGATGGTCCAGCGCATAGGGCCATACATGCTCCTTGTAGTCCTTGGCCGGGTGCAAGCGGGGACCCGCTTCCAACATCACGACACTCAATCCGCCTTCAGTCAGCACCTTAGCGGCCGTGCCGCCGCCTGCACCGGAACCAATAATGCAGACGTCGTACATCTTCGGGGAGCGGGTCACCTGGGACATGTAGATCTCCGGACAGCAATCAGTTTCAGGATAAAAAGAATCCCCTAGAAATATAGAGGAAACGCGTGCCGTGTGCTCTGGCGGATGAGGTAAAGGAAAAGAAAGACCTGAATTGTGGAGCCGCTAAACAGGGTTGTTCAATTTAAGGAACTTGATGCCTTCAAAGGCAATCGACTCCGGGGTGACCTCAATGTCTCGCCAGATTGAGGCTGCCGCACTGATTTCCTTGATGGCAAACCCGAAACTTTCAATGGTGAGCCAGCCATCGTAATGGAGCGATCGCAGAGCGGCGAATACCTCCTGCCATGCAACATGCCCGGAACCAGGGATACCTCGATCGTTTTCGCAGGTGTGCACGTGCTTCAGGTAGGGACCGACCGTGCGATAACCCTCCGCGATGTTCTTTTCTTCAATGTTGGCGTGAAACGTATCAAAGAGTATGCCAATTTGCGGGTGCGCAATCTGCTTCGCCAGCAGCGCCGCGTCGGCCGCGGTGTTGAGGAAGAAAGTCTCGAAGCGGTTCAACGGCTCAATGGCAAAGGTCACGTTGTGAGCCGCCAGCGTATCGCCCAGAGACTGAAAGCCTTGGACTGCCCACTTCCATTCGTCGCTGGTTCTGCGGCGGCCGGGCAGGTAGCCGACCGGGCAATACAGCGGGCCGGCCACAATGCCGATACCGGCCTCCGCCGCCACCTTGATGATGTCCTCGAGATGCACGCGGGTCCGGCGGCGAACATCCGGGCTTTCACTCAGCAGACTGTAGTCGTCGACCAGGACGGTACAGGCATTGACTTCCAGGCCGTTTGCCTCGGCTGCCTTGCGAATGGCGCTGGCGGCAAAGCCTTCGGTGCGCAAAAGCGGCACCTCCACCCCATCGAAGCCGGCTTGCTTCAGCCCGGGCAGTAGATCGAAGTTTTGTGGTCCGAAGGTAGCTGACCAGATAAATGTATTGACGCCGAACTTCATGTCCGCTTCCCTTCCGAGGCCAACTGCCGGTCGATCTTAACTTACCTTCCCGGTTAGAAGAAAGGACTTGTGAGGGCGGCGGGGGGTGAAGATGTACCCCACACAAGCCAAACACGTCTTGCGTGGGCCACTCTCCCTTGGGGGCATCGCCACACGGACCGCGCCCAAAGTGCTTTGTCAAAGACAGTTGGTTCAGAGTAGTAATACGTACGACAGAAGATGGTGCGCCCGTCCAGGAATTAAGGCATTGTGGCTGTTTCCGGACAGTCGTGGTGAGAAATCCGGGTCAGGTGTCATAAGCCGGGGCTACTCTGCATCATGCCGCCATCCGTAACGATGGTGGTGGCCGTGATGTAGGTGCAAGCGTCGCTGGCTAGAAAAGCTACTACGTTTGCAATCTCTTCCGGTTTGGCCATCCGGCCCAGCGGAATTGCAGAGTTCAGCTTCTGCATGAGGGAGGGATCGCTCATGGTGGATAGATTGATGGGCGTCGCTACCGCGCCGGGCGCCACGCCCACGACCAGGATGTTGTGCGGCGCCAATTCAACCCCGGCCGTGCGGGTCAACATCCGCATACCGCCTTTGGACAAGCAGTACGCGGTGTTACCCGGCATGGGCCAGTCTTCATGAATGGACGTCATGTTGATAATGCGCCCACCTCCACCCTGTTTGATCATTTGCTTCGCCGCAAACTGCGTACCGAAGAATGCGCTCTTCAAATTAATGCTGAGGACCTTTTCGTACTGCGCTTCCGTCGTGTCCAGAATCGACGTACGGGTTTCGACACCGGCGTTGTTGACCATCACATCCACCCGGCCGAATTTAGCGACTGCTGCATCGATCAAACGCTGCAGGTCTTCGAGGTTACTCACATCGGCCTGCACACCGAGCACGTTCTCTCCCAGCGCAGACATCCTGGACTCCATCGCCTCGGTAGCCTCAGGATGAGAGACATAGTCGATGACCACGCTAGCTCCCTGGCGTGCTAGTTCGAGCGCCACGGCTGCCCCAATTCCGCTATTCCCGCCGGTGACGATGGCTACTTTGTTTGCGAGTGACATATGCAGTCCTTTCAGAAGCGCTGGTTGAGCTACCGTTTTGGTGGATCAGGTGTGCCGGTGGTGAGTGCATAGCCCGCTCTCGGCTCGAGGAGCTTGGCGATCAGGCCAGTCCACCCTGTTTGATGAGAAGCGCCCGCACCGCGAGCGTTGTCGCCGTCGAAAAATTCGTAAAAGGGCACGTAGTCACGAAAATGTTCGTCGTTTTGCATGCGTGGATACAAGGCATTCACCGGGCGCAGCCCCTGGCTATTTACCAGGAAGATTTTCGCTAATCGATGTGTCAATTCTTCCGCGACCTGATCGATGGTAAGGAACACGCCGGAACCGGTGGGACACTCGATTTTGAAATCGTCGCCGTAGTAGTAGTGAAATCTCTGCAGCGATTCGATGATCAGGTAATTGGTAGGGAACCATATGGGCCCGCGCCAATTGGAGTTGCCCCCAAACAAGCGGGACCGCGACTCGGACGGTTCGTAGCGAACCATCAGGTCGCGCCCGTCGAGCGAGAAGACGAAGGGATGATCCAGGTGGTAGCGGGAAACGGAACGAATCCCGTAGTCAGAAAGGAACTCGTGCGGATCTAACATGCGCCGCAGAAGAGCTTTCATGCGGTGACCACGCAGTAACGAGAGCAGCTTCCGCTCCCCCTTGCCGGGTTCAAACCAGCGCGACACCAGCGCGGCCAGGTCGGGCCGATAAGTCAAAAACCAATTCATGCGACTGGTGAAGCCCGGCACCTTCTCGAGCAGTTCGGGGTCCAGTGTTTCTACCGCAAAGAGCGGGATCAGGCCTACCAGGGAGCGAATGCGCATGGAAACCGTTTTGCCGTCCGGCATATTCAAGACGTCGTAGTAGAAGCCGTCCTCTTCATTCCACAGCCCGACGCCGCACCCTCCCATGTCGGTCATGGCTGAAGCGATGTTCAGGAAGTGCTCGAAAAACTTGGTGGCCATATCCTCATAAGCCAAATTGTGCTGTGCCAGTTCCAGTGCAATTCTCATCAGCGCAAGCGTGTACATCGCCATCCAGCTGGTTCCGTCGGACTGGCTCAGATAGCCCCCATTGGGCAGAACTTCATCGCGGTTGAAGACGCCGATATTGTCCAGGCCGAGGAAGCCTCCCTGGAACAGATCGCGCCCGTGCACATCTTTGCGGTTTACCCACCAGGTGAAGTTCAGTAACAGTTTCTGAAAGACCCGTTCGAGAAAGAGGAGATCGCCCGGGTCATCCGGATTCGCCTTACGGCGATCCTTGCGATCCACTTCAAACACGCGCCAGGTGGCCCAACCGTGCACCGGAGGATTGGCATCGCTGAAGTTCCACTCGTAGGCCGGCAACTGCCCGTTCGGGTGGAGATACCAGACGTGCAGCAGCTCCAGCAGCTGCTGCTTGGCGAACTCCGGATCAATCAGAGAAAAGGTAACCGCGTGGAAAGCAAGATCCCAGGAAGCGAACCAGGGATATTCCCACTTGTCTGGCATGGAGAACACGGTACCGCCGTTAATGTTCGGCCAATCGGCGTTGCGGCCGCTCTGCCGCTGTGCTGGCGCTGGCGGCGTCGCTGGATCGCCCGCCAGCCAGCGGCGCACTTCGTATTCGTAATACTGTTTGTTCCAGATCATGCCGGCGAAGGCCTGCCGTTGCACCAGCCGGGCGTCGGCATGATCCAGGCCGGTTTGCAGGCCGGCGTAAAACGTCTCGCAGTCATCGATCCGCGCCGCGGCGATTTGTTCAAAATCGACGAACGGTGCATCGTTTTGCGCGCCTGACAAGCGAAGCCGCACGGTGGCGCTCCCGCCGGCGTTGACAGTCACGTCCTGGTGTACACACGCTTTGGTGCCACGCAGCAGCGGATTGATGGCCGACCGGTCGCCGTTGATCAGATGGGCATGAAACGCGTCTTTGTAATAGCCCGCGGTGTCGCTGCCGTACAAGCGGCGAACGTTGGTTTGGTTCTGGCAGAACCACAGGTCGCCATGGTTTTCGCTATACAGGTGATAAGCGCCGAGCACCGGATGCTGCGCCAGGATGGCCCCTGCCTGGGCGCTCAGGCAGGGCGCCGCGACCGACCCATCCCACGACCAGGTGTTGCGAAACCATAGCTGCGGCAAGACGTGCAGGGTAGCGGCTTCCGGTCCCCTGTTATGGACCGTGATCTGCACCAGGATGTCGTCGTAAGCCGCCTTGAAGTATTCGACAAAGACGTCCCAGTAGCGGCTTTCGTCGAACACCCCGGTATCCATCAGCTCGTATTCGTCATCGGCCAGACCGCGGGCGGCATTTTCCTTCACCAACTGTTCGTAAGGGAATGCCGATTGGGGATACTTGTAAAGCATTTTCAGATAACCGTGGTCCGGGGTGGCGTCCAGGTAGTAGTAGTACTCCTTGACATCTTCGCCGTGATTCCCTTCCTCGTTGGTGAGTCCGAACAACCGCTCTTTGAGGATGGGGTCTTTGCCATTCCACAGGGCGATGGCAAAGCACAATCGCTGCTCCTCATCGCAGAGACCGGCGATGCCATCTTCACCCCAGCGATACGCCCGGCTGCGCGCGTGGTCATGAGGAAAATAATTCCAGGCATCGCCGGCGGCGGAGTAGTCTTCGCGCACGGTGCCCCATTGCCGTTCACTGAGGTATGGCCCCCACGTTCTACTGCTCAGGCAAGCTTGCGGATCGTTGCTGTTCGTAGACATCAGCCTTCCGTGCACTACTCGCCCGATTGTACCGGCAACCCTTTGCGGCCCCGTGAAGCGCGGCCGGTGAAGCCCGGCGCTGTGAAGCGCGGCATTCCACGTGTGTCTGCTCGTTCGCCGGGAAGTTGCCTCCTCTCCGGATAGGCCGTGAGTGGGCTATTTCCCGCAAGCGTCGGGGGAGGTGTTTCGGCCCTATAACGCAGGGTTAGGCACGTTGCCGTAAAATGGTGAATGTAGGGCTTGCGCAAGGAGCGTGTAGCGTGGCAACACTGATGAGAACTTCGAATCCTGTACTGAATGACAAACGTTTTGTGGGGGCCGCCACCTTTGGCGAGGAGATGACCCTCCAGGGCACGGTCAATAAGACCGGCCTGCTGCTACTCTGCTCGATCGCGACCGCCGCCTGGACGTGGAGCCAGTTTATGCAGGCACACTCCGCGGCTGCCATCCTGCCCTATCTTTGGATAGGCACCATTGGCGGGTTTGTATGCGCCCTGATCACCACCTTCAAGCAGGAGTGGGCCGCCGTGACCGCTCCGGCGTACGCCTTGCTGGAAGGCCTGGCGCTGGGCGGCATCTCCTCCGTACTGGAACTGCGCTTTCCCGGCATTGCCATCCAGTCGGTCAGCCTGACCTTCGGTACGCTGCTGGTGCTCCTGCTTGCGTATCGGTCAGGGCTCATCCCGGTAACCCAGAAGTTTCGCATGGGCATCGTCGCCGCAACCGGCGGGATCATGGTGTTCTACCTGCTGCAGTTTGTACTCGGCTTCTTCGGGTTTCACTTCAATGCAGTGAACGGTTCCGG
Organism: uncultured Acetobacteraceae bacterium; assembly: GCA_964657465.1. GTDB lineage: Bacteria > Acidobacteriota > Terriglobia > Terriglobales > Acidobacteriaceae > PALSA-350. The sequence goes on from CAZZVD010000027.1 coordinate 12,474, forward strand.
AGTCATCGGTATCGGTTTCAGCCTGATTGTGGTCGGCATCGCCGCGCTCAACCTTGTACTCGACTTCGACATGATCGAAACCGGAGTCCGCATGCGGGCGCCTAAATACATGGAATGGTACGGCGGCTTCGCCATCATGGTCACGCTGGTATGGCTCTACCTCGAGATTCTGAGGCTGCTGACCAAGCTGCGCGGGCGCGACTAAGTCCGGTCCAGGTTGGTAAAAATCTCGCTGATGTTCACATTGACCCCCGCCTGCAAAGCGGGGGTTTTTTCGTAGCGGGAGTGGCTCAGCGCGCTCATTCGCGCCAGGTAGGCGAGGTAGCCATTACTGTGCAGCGATTTGAGCGAGGCCACGGTGTAGCGCTGCTGCATTTCGCTCAGGCTGAGGCCGGCCTGCTTTCCATCGGCCACTTTGCCGCTCAACTCCTCAATGTAGTTGCGCAAGCTGGTCATGGGTATGCGGCCGGTCTGCAGCGCAGCATGGCCGGGAAGGATGGTATGAAAATCCGCCTGACCGATGGAATCGATCGTGCCCGGCCAGACTCGGGGGAAACCATCGGCAATGAACGGCAGAAAGCCGTGGATCACGTCGCCGGTCGCCACCACTTGTTTCTGCGGGCAGTAAACGACGATGTCTCCGGCCGTGTGAGCGTGCCCATGAAACTCCAGGTGCAAGTCAAACGCAGGATCACGGAGTAGATAGGTCTTTTCGAACGTGATGGTGGGCAATTCCGGGGCGTAGTTTTTGAGCTCTTCCTGGTACGCCTTTAGTTGGCGAATCTGGTCTGCACAGAATGCCTTTTCTCCCGCGCTACCCGCATTCGCAGCCTGCGCCTGCAGGGCATCTATCAGTTTCGGCACCTCGGCGGCAGAGGCTTTGGCGCGCGCGACCGAAAGGTTACTCATCAACTGTTTTGTCGTGGAGCTGGCAATGAAGTCCACCGGGCCGGCGCCGGAGCGATACGCCTGGCTGCCCTGCGTGTGGTCCCAATGGAAGTGCGTGTTGATCACGTATCGCACTGGCCTGGTGGTAACTTCACGCTGCATCTGGCTGATGAGCGAAGCAACCGCCGATGGTTTGGAGTGGGTATCCACCACAACCACATCTGCCGATCGAACAAAGATGGCCGCGTTGCAGTTAAGCATCGCCTGGGGACGAGCCTGCGCGAAGTAAATGCCATCGGCGACTTTTTGTATATGGAACAGAGACTCTGCGCCTGGCGCAGCGGCGCGTGCCCACGCCGCGCGATGGAACGCCAATTCAAGCAATGAACTCCCCGCCAGAACACCTCCCATGAGTAAGCCCAAAAAGTCGCGCCGCGATGTGTGGCCGCCACCACCAGTTGCATGGTTGTGCTGGGGAAGGTGTGGATGCGCGTGTGTGTGCGGATGGGAATGAGGATGCGTGTGTACACCCCTGGTCGTCTGCGGCATAAGAGTGCGAATGCTACACGACAGGTCACACGGTTGTAAATCGGGCATCGATGCGAGACTGCAACTTGTTTCAACAGGCCGGTTCTCATCCCTTCGATCTATTCCCAACGAGGAAACATAATCGCAGAATTAACAAAGTCGACAAACAGAATGAATGGACACTTCGTCCATCATGAAGGTGCTCTTGGATCAGTGACGTGAAGGTCAGGCGTGCACCTGAAGCTCGCTGTATGAGTTCGGCATCTTAAGCATTGAAGGAATTGATATGTCAGGAAACCCGAGACAAACATTTCGTGGCATCACGCGCGCGATGTTTGCCCGCTTGCGCCGCAGGGCTTCGAAGCTGGGCATTTGCGTGGCCAGCCCCAAAGGTGAAGCCATGAAAGATGGGATATGCATTCGATGGAACTACGACGCCGGGCATGAGTTGCTCGAAGTCGAATGCAAGGTTCCGTTCTGGATTAACGCAAACCGAATCAACGCGGACGTTCGTCAGCAAATTGAGGCCACCATCCGCACCGCCGCCTGAGGCTTCCAATGCGATACTGTTGTCCGTGCGAATTCTTGAAGAAGCTCAACGATCCAACCACGAAGCCTTAGTTCCTGGACGGTTGGCCCATTGCGGGTCCATAGTCCGCCAGGTCAGTTACCTTGATTTGCGGTATTGGGCTAAGCTCATCTTCATCCAAGGACGATTTTCGGACGAATGGAAAACGTTGAAAGGGGCTGCGCCCCAATCTTCTTCAGGCCACGTACGCCGGAGTCGGCGAACATGGTGCGGATACCGCAAATCAAGGTCTCTGACCTGGCGGACTCGGGACCCGCAGTGGGGCACCGGTCCAGGGATTAGGGCATTGGCATTGGGTCGTCGTGTTCTCAGCACGATTGGCATGGGCTTCCCGAACTGCGCGCTGATGAGCCTTTTGTTGTTCCTGGCCATCGGCTGCACACCGCCGGAGCCGCCCACCGTTTCCGGCAATGCATTCCCCGGCCACGCTCAGGCTCGGCCGGCCAGCCGTATTCAGGAGCCAAGCGCGAACGACCGGGGCGTTGAAGGGCAAGCTGGCCGGCGCAGATCGCGGCGCGGGCGCCCTTTGGCACAATCGGCTCCAGGGCAATTCGACTTCTACCTTCTCAATCTTTCTTGGTCCCCGGAGTTTTGCGCCACACACGCCGATAGCCCCGAATGCGGTCGCAAGCTGGGCTTTGTGGTGCATGGGCTGTGGCCGCAGGATAACGATGGCAACTACCCGGAGGATTGCAGCAATGCGCCCGGGCCTGCCAACCCGCAGGCGGACACTGACATTATTCCTACGGTCAGCCTGGTAGAGCATGAGTGGCAAACCCACGGCACGTGCTCAGGCCTGGGTGCGGATGAATACTTCTCTGACATTCACAAAGTATTCGCGGCGGTCAAAATACCCGCCAACATCGGCCAGGGCAGCGATGCTGGCGGTGTGGCTCCCGATGACCTTCTTTCGCGGTTCGCATCCGCCAATCCCGCCTACCCTGCGGGAGCGTTCGCTCTTAGTTGCGGGAACAATCGCCTGACTGCGGTGGAGATATGCCTGTCAAGAGATTTGCATCCCGAAGCGTGCGAAGGGGTGCGGTCGTGCCGGGCAAACGTGGTGCAGGTGACACCCCGCTGACCCGCAGCTGATCTGCTAGCGCGGATTTCTCACCAGTACTGATTGGTGCGACAGTCCAAGGGAGCGGTGAGCGTGTTGCTGTGTTTTGGTTCGTGGGCTTGAGCGTTAGGTTAGTTTTTGGTGTGCGACGACATGTTGGCGGGTTAGCGAGCCCCCAATTTGTCATCCCGAGGAGCTTGCTTGCAGTGCGAGTTAAGGACGGGATGAACGGGGAGCGATACGCATCGGTCTGGCTGAGCGAGCGGAGCAGGATGTCCCCCACTCAAGCCGCGTTTGGTGTTCAGTTCCATGACATCCTTTACAGCCGCAAATCAACTCCGGAAGCACAAACCGGAACCAACGTTGGTTGCGGGTGGGGAGGGTAAGAGCCCTCCCACATCTCCCGACTGGAAAACGTCGTGAGATATGGGGCACCCGGTTTGGTTGGGGAGCGGGCGGGGGTGGGGTGGTCGAGGGTTGGTTGCGGGTGGGAAGGGTAAGAGCCCTCCCACATCTCCCGACTGGAAAACGTCGTGAGGAATCTGCTTGCAGTGCAAGTTAAGGACGGGATAACAAGTTGGGGGCTAGCTAGCGCGGCGCAGGTGTCGCGGACGTGGGAGCAGCCGCCGGTGGCGCCGGCTGCCCTGCTTCCCGGGCCAGCTTCTCAGCTTTTTTCCGGTTGTGATGCCGCACCAGGTCTGGCCAAAATTCAATTACTTCACTGCCTACGATGGCTTCCGCAGTCACTGTGACGCCGCGCTCAATGGTGCCCCCAGCGGTTCGATCCGATTCCGGGTAATACAGGTTTGAGACTGCAGAGCCCATCAGGTTACCCAGAACATTGGCATAGTTGGGTCCCCAGTTGCCGTTATCCCGTTTGCACCACACGGTGCTCCCAGCGGCCCAGAGTATTCGGGTCGACACGCGACCGGTCCCTTTTTGGAAATAACGGGGATCTTCTTTGAGCAGGCTTGCCAGGACGGCGTTGCCCAACAAATTGCCAGTGAAGTAGTCCGTGTAGGAAGCGCCAAATCGCTTGGCGTAACCCTTCATACCCTGGTCATAATCAGGAAAGCTGTCCTCAGCCTGATCAATACCCGAGGTGAATGCGGTCAGCAGAAAAGGCCATGGGTCGGTCGCACTCTTGAAAAACAGCTGATACTTTTGCTTACTGGTGAGTGGCAGGGCATCCCGGTTGGTGGTGGTGTTAAAGGTAGCCATCACCCCGAACACCCGCTGCTTTTCCTGAGCCTTCAATTGACTTTCCGACATGGTGGCGTCAGTCGTTGCAGCAGCTGGCTGAGTGGTCTGGCCGGCGTCCGTTGAGGGCGTCGCAGTCTGCTGCAAGCGCAACGACGGCGCATCCGGCAAATCCGCGGCGCGATCCACCGCCGGCGCGACCGCAGCGAAGACCAAAGGAGGTGGAGCGAGCGATATCATCAGGCAGCCCGCAGCGCCCAACACCATTGAAAACCATCTATTTAGAGCCAATCGGCTGCCTCAATCCTGCGTCTACTCAATCGCTGCCAAAACCATCTTTGATGGCTCCAGAGCCTGCAGCCGCAGGGCTTATCCCTGTCAAAAGCAATGAAATAGACGCGCATTCGGGTGGAAAAGACTACACGGCCCAGCGCGATGGGAGCGGGGAGGACTGCTTTGGTGAAGCGAAAACAGAGTCCACTCGCGTGACTTTGCCTAAGGCAAGTTTACAACAAGCCAGGGCAGGAACCCGGCAGAAGCAGGGTCGGAGACTTTGAGGAAGCTGCGATGGGCGCCGCGGCGAGCACTCAAGCCGTCTTGGAGCGAATTATTGAATCCATTCCGCATGCGTCAGAACGGTCGAAGATTTATCCGCTGCCTGGTCGAAATAGTTGACCATGCGTTGCGGTTCAATCGCCTTGTAGGCGCCGAGGTTGTGCGCCCAACGAAAGCCGATGGGTTGATAGCGCAGTTCAACGGCGATGTGCAATGGGCCGTGGTCCGCTGGTGCCGCAATTACGTAGCGCACTTTACTTCCCTCGCCGGTAAAGCCGGGGTCGTCCCCGGCATCCCCGTGCACAGCTACATCGCGGTCAGCGGTTGTTTTGTCGAAGCCCTTCGGCAGCAAGCGGTTGTCTTTCAGGTAGGTCACTGCCTGCAACAAGCCGGTCGTGACATGCCCCTGGCCGTCTCCAAGAATCGGCTCGTAAATTTCGACCTGGTCAGAGTTAGTAATTTCACGGTAGTGCGGCTCGAACATGGCGGGATCATCATCGTTCGCATTACCGACGATCGATCCGTTCGGACGCAGCGCACCCGACTCAAACACCAGCTTGCTCGTATCATCCCGCACCGTCACGTGCAACCAGACCCGGCGCGATGGATAGGCAGTCGGCAGCTTGTGGCCAGTGAGATTTTGCGTGAGAACCGTAAACGCCAGCTTGCCGTCGCCTCGTTCTGTATTCTCGATGGTTACTTTTGCCGATTCTGTCTGGAGGAAATGAGAGGTGCGATCCATGACGGCATCCAGATCCTGTGGGCGAACTTCTACTGCCAGATCGTCGCGATGATCTTTGAGAAAGCCTTCCAATACGAAGTTGCCGCCAATGAAGACGTGGCGTCGCGCTCCTTCGCGCTTCTCGCCGTATAACGCGGTGATCGCCACTGGGCCTTCCACGGCAGGCATGTGGCATTGCTGGCAGGTCTTCTGGCCGTTATATGAACTGTGCTGCCACTCCTGGTAAGGTACCTGCTCGGGAAACTTGTTACCCATTTTCACTCCGCCCGGCCCGATCGCATCGGTGTAGAGCGTGTGGCAGGTGGCGCACAGGGCAGCGTCGCGAATATGGTTCGCGTCCTGCGGGAGAAAACCGCCCGTGGAGGAATGCATGATCGTGCGATGACCCTGATCCACATCGTAGGGACCGTATTCGGGACGTTGTCCGCCAAGGACGCCGCTGCTGATCACGACGTTGCCGTTGTAAGTTTTGTCGGTCCCCAAGCCTTCATTCTTGATCTGGTGGCAAACAGCGCAGTCCACTCCGTCCTGGGCCGCACGCTGCAATTGCGGAGTCTTATCTTTTAGCGGCTTAAACGGAAAGCGGTCGAACGCGTGTGTATCGCGGCCGGCATCCCTGTCGGCCAGACGAACCGCGGGCATGTGACAGAACGAGCAGTCGTTCTGGATGAAGTTACTGTCCTCCGGGTGATCCATGGTTTCACGGCGGATGCTGCCCTGCCAGTATGGGTCGCGCGAAGAATTAGCCATCGCGCTCGCCTCCCAGTCGGAGCCGATCGAATAGTCCTCGCCCGTGCTGGTCTTCATGCCGTTATGGCAAGCAACGCAACGGTCAGAGGTATGGAAAGCCGTCGAATCGTGGTATTTGTACGTAACGATCGGTTTTTCTGCGGTGTTTTTCTGCCCGGTTGCCGATGGCTGTTGGCTCGCCTGCTGCGAGGCCATCACCAGCGGAATGCTGATCAGCAGGGTGCCGGCCAGCAGCCCCAGTGTGCTTACAGGCTTCATCGCCAGCCCTCCCAAAACTTTCCTTCTGCCCAATCCCACAACACGTAAAAAACTACCTGTGCGTGCCGGCCGCTGGTATCGGTAATGGGCTCGCGTACGCCGACGTCAGCGCGAATGTGCTGACGTCGATTCACCGTGACCTGCATCTCCGGCAGGATATCCATGTCTGTCTTCGCACCAGAGGAATAATCGCGGGTTCCCAGGATCTCGACCATGGGCGAAAATAGCCGGCCCAGGCCGCGATCCGGAGCCATCGAGTGACCGACCGCGCTACGGAAGAAAATGCTGTGCGCTGATTTGGTGATATCGAAAGATATGTCGCCGCCCAGCTGGAACTGCAGGAAAGTGTTGCCGTGGACGAGTTGGTCGTAAGCAGCGAAGGGCTCGAAGCGAGCCGTGCCAGCCCCATAGCCGCGCTTGCTGTCGCCTGTCGGTAGCAGGAACCCACCCTGCAGGCTCAGGATGGATCCCCTGGGCAGGCTGGCAATCAATTCGCGTTTCAAGCCGAGCGTAATATCCCCCACGCCGCTGGTCCATTGATGCGCCTGATCGGCATAGTTCAGCGGCACGTCGATCTCAATCTGGTTGCGCCCGGCGAAGGTCTGCTCATGGATGAAATCGGTCGTCCAGTTCGGAGCGCCACTGGCGTTCACAGCGGTCGAAACTACAAGCTCATCTTCGGGGAACGCTTTTTCGGTCACCAGCGCCCGCGGTACATTCAGCTCCCCGGCGGGATAGTGGTGCATGTTGTGGCAGAACGTTCTGAGATAGGCAATCACATCGTTGATTTGCTCATCGGTGAGCAAGTCACCGAATGCAGGCATGATCTGAGAAAAGCCGAGGCCGTGGCCGCCATGTACAATCACCGCCTTATAGTTCACATCCGGCTCGGCGGTCGTCTGATCGCAACGGGTAAAGTCGGGCCACGTGTCCGGGCGAATAAAGCGGGAGATGTCTTCCGCAGCGCCCTTGCCCGTCGACCCATGACAAGCGATGCAGCCGTTGTCATAAACCAGCTTGCCATTCGCCGCATCGGGCGGCTTTTTGTAATGGATCATCTGCTGGGCCGTCAGGCACTGGCCGCAGGCAAAGAAGAAGGCGGCCGCCAAAAGAAGCAGCAGCATATGACCGCAGCGGGAATAACGGACTGGAGCAGTCAGCGGTTTCGCTGCGCACCGCGGCAAAGAGCTCATTTGCAACATTTATGTTTGTGAGGAAGTTCTCTCATGAAGAAGGCTGCCACCGCTGATCGAAGGTATCAAAATTCTACCCTTCTATGAATGACAGCCTCTAACCGCAGAGATGACGATGTGTTCACCCAAATGTCAGCTTTCGCTGTGTCACAAATACGTGGAGGCTGGTCATGAGAGCAAGTTTGGCGGAAGCGCATGCGAGTCGAACACACCATCGCCCTTTGCGAACGATCTCCGGTTTTGAAGACCGGGAGGATCACCGGATCCTTCGCGCTTCCTTAATCGGCAAAATTGACTGGCCATTGAAGGCGTGTCTGAAGCAGACTCGGTGCCTCCTGGACCCCACGACGGCCTTTCCTCGGGATCGGTCTTCTACTCCGCGAGTGTGTGAAGCTTGCCACGGCCACCACCTTTACCAGGAGATGCGGGAGATGCGAGAATTCACTGCACTTCACTGCACCCGCCAGCAACTCTTCCCGTAACTGAAATATTAGACCCAGACCGCCAGTAAAGCATCTGGTTGGATGCACTGCATGAATCCGTCTAGAACTGTCTTATGCCTATCAACGAAGAAGTTCGGTTAACCCGCAAAGTAAAAGCCGGTGGTTGTGCGAGCAAGCTGGCGCCCGGCACTCTCAGTGCTGTACTGAGCCGTCTCCCGATACAGCAGGATGAAAACCTTCTTCTCGGCTTTGGCACCTCGGACGATGCCGGCGTCTACCGGCTTTCTCCGGACCAGATTCTGCTGCAGACAGTCGACTTTTTCACCCCCATGGTCGATGACCCGTTTACTTTTGGCCGCATCGCTGCCACCAACGCCATCAGCGATATCTACGCCATGGGTGGCCAGCCCAGGACTGCCCTGGCGGTGGTCTGCTTTCCTCAGGATGAGGAGATCGAGGTGCTCGAGCAAATCCTGCGTGGGGGATTGAGTGTGATGCAGGAGTCGCATTGCGTGGTGCTGGGCGGCCACAGCGTACGAGACGAAGAAATAAAATTTGGCTATGCGGTCACCGGAACAGCCCCCGGCGGGCGGTTTCTGACCAATGCAGGGGCGCAAGCGGGCGATCGTCTGCTGCTCGGCAAAGCTATCGGCACCGGCGTGCTCTCGACCGCCCTTAAGCAGAACAAGGCCGCGCAGGCATGGACGGACGCAGCCATTCACTCGATGACAACGTCGAATCGTAAAGCGGCAGAGATCATTGTCGCCTCAGGAAGCGCCGTGCACGGCATGACAGATGTAACCGGGTTCGGCTTTCTGGGCCACGCTCGGGAGATGGCTATGGCGAGCGAGGTGTGTCTCCAGATACACGCGGGCGCTGTACCTCTACTGCCCGGAACCCTGGATGCGATCCGCCTGGGATGCGCACCCGGCGGCCTGATCAGCAATCGCGACTTCGCCTCCTGTTGCGTTAGCCAAAGCCCGGGGAGCACCATAGAGGAGCAACGGCTGACGGCGCTGTACGATCCGCAGACGTCCGGTGGCCTGCTGATCGCCGTTGCCGAGCCTGCAAGCAAAGTATTGCTGGCGCAGCTGCAAGACGCAGGATATCCGGCCGCGGATGTGGGTGGCGTCGCCGAGGGGAAGCCGGGGATTGAGTTGTTCTCGTAAATTTGTGAGGCGCGATGAGTAACCAGCAAGACCTGTACCGTCGCCTGCCTCAGATCGGCGAGGTGCTGCAGTCGGAAGAGTGCCTGTCCCTGTTGCAGAAACATCCACGGTCGCTGGTGACCATGGTGGCGCGCGACGTACTCGCCGGATTGCGCTGCGATATTCAAAACAGCAGGGTGGGCGCGGATGGCATCGGCGCAGATATTGACCAGCGGGTTGCGAACATCGGCAGCGAAGTGGCGCAGGCCACGGCAGCCCGCCTGAAGTATCAGCTTCAACCCGTGATCAACGCGACCGGAGTGATCCTGCAGACCAACCTGGGCCGCGCCCCCCTGGGTGACAAGGTGCTGCAACATGTACTCGAGGTAGCCGGCGGATACTGCAATCTCGAACTGGATTTGCGTACGGGCGCGCGCGGCCGCCGTGACGACCACGCCGAGGGACTGCTGCTCGACCTGCTTTCTGCAAAGCTTGCCACCGACCCGGGTCGCATGCGCCGCGCGCGCGCGGCTGCGGTGGTGAACAATTGCGCTGCCGCTACCTACCTGGCCTTGAACGCAGTCGCCGAAGGCGGAGAGGTCATCGTCTCGCGCGGCGAACTGGTGGAAATCGGAGGCGGCTTTCGCATTCCGGAAATACTAGCCAAGTCTGGCGCAGTCTTACGTGAGGTGGGCACCACCAATCGCACCAGAATCGAAGATTATCGCGCAGCCCTTAGCGCCGGTACGCGGATGATCCTGAGAGTACACCGGTCCAACTTTCGCATCGAGGGTTTTACCGAGCAACCCTCCCTGGAGCAACTGATAGCCCTGGGCGCACAGGCCGGCGTGCCGGTGTTTGAAGATCAAGGCACAGGCTGTCTTGATGATCTTGCTGCGATCGGCTTGACCAACGAATCCAGCTGGTTAGAAAGCGTGGCCTGCGGGCCGGCGCTCATTGCTTCGAGCGGCGACAAACTGCTGGGCGGCCCGCAATGCGGGCTGCTGGTGGGAGAGCGCGAAATCATTGAGAAGCTGCGCCACAATCCGCTTTACCGGGTTCTGCGGGTGGATAAGTTGACCTACGCGGCGTTGGAAGCGACCTTGCAGGCATATCTTTCCGGCGAAGAAGAGACGCTACCCGTGCTCGCAATGATCAGGCTGAGCGCGCATGAGATCCAGCAGCGCTGCATGCGATGGGTGGCAGCTTTGCAAGGCACAGCATTAGAGGCCGAAATAGTGGAGACGCAAAGCGTGGTGGGCGGCGGCACCACGCCCGGCGCCTGTCTACCCAGCTTCGGCGTAGCGATGGCATGGCGGGGCCACAGCGAAGGGGAACTGGCGGCCGAACTGCGGCGCATGGGTCCGCCTGTGATTGCGCGCACCAGCGCGCGACGGGTGGTGCTGGATCTGCGCACGGTGGCGCCGCAGCACGATGCCGCCGTTGTCACGGCACTGCAGCACTGGTTCGCCGATCGCGATTTGAATGCGAAGGCGGCAGATTAAATTTATGCGACCCCCCTTGCCAGCACGGCTCAAAGATCAGACCAGTGCGCGATCGGAGGCCGTACGATCAGAGTCCGTACGGGCGAAATCCGTCCGATCTGTGGTCGTCGGCACGGCCGGCCATATCGATCATGGTAAAACCGCGCTGGTACATGCGCTCACCGGCACGGTGACAGATCGTTTGCCGGAAGAGAAGCGGCGCGGCATCAGTATTGACATCGGGTTCGCCGCGCTCAACCTGGACGATGGGGACGGTGGTCAACTGCAGATCAACTTCATCGATGTGCCGGGCCACAGCGCATTTATCGGCAACATGCTCGCTGGCGCAGGCGGCGTGGATTGCCTGCTGCTGATCGTCGCCGCTGATGAAGGCATCCGGGAACAGACCAGGGAACATTTGAACATATGCCGGCAGCTCGGTATCTCCACGGGAGCAGTGGTCATCACCAAGTGCGATGCGGTGAACGAAGAACGATTGCTGGAAGTGGAAGAGGACCTACGGCAATTTACGCAGGGTTCCTTTCTCGAAAACAGCGCAGTGCTCAGAACATCGGCCCGCACCGGCGATGGAATCGACAAGCTGCGAGCAGAGTTGGGCCGCCTGCCAGATAGGCTACCGGCGCCAAACCTGCAAACCGTGCTGCGTCTGCCGATCGATCGCGCTTTTTCTGTGCGCGGGTTCGGCACGGTGGTTACAGGCACGCTGCGAGTGGGCACTCTCGCATCGGAGCAAAAGCTTACGCTGCTACCGAAGAACCTGCCGGTGAAGGTGCGAGGCTTGCAGGTGCATGGGCGCCAGGTAGTCCAGGTGCCTGGCCCGGCACGCGTGGCGCTTAACCTCTCCGGTATCGATAGCGAAGGCCTGCGACGCGGAGATGTTCTGGTCGGATCCGGTCTCTTGTCCCCAACGGTCACGGTGGACGTAACACTTGAAGCTCTACCTGCTTGCCCATTGCCCGCTCACGGTTGCAAAGTAAGGGTCCACGCACTCGCTTCCGAGACGGTGGCGACCGTTTTGCATTATCACGATGACCAGCAGCCGACGATGCTGGCGCGTCTCAAGCTTACTGACCCTCTCGTGCTAATACCCGGGGACCCTTTTATCGTGCGCAGCCTTTCTCCCGCAGCCACGATCGCCGGGGGACGGGTACTCGATATTGCACCGGTACGCGGCATCAAGAAGAAGCTGCGGCAAGCATGGCTGGAACGCCTGCGCGATGCCGGGCGCCTTCAGCAGCTTCAGCTGCGCGTCGCAAGGCAGGGTGTTCGAGGCATTTCGCTTGCGGCGCTTACTGCAGAGACTGGTCTGCTGCCCGAAATTATAGACGCGAGCGTGAGCGAGTTGTCTGGCCAGGGCCTGCTCTTTCGCACGGGTCCCGGAGGATCGGATGGGGAGCGCGTGCTGACTGCGGAGAATCTGGCGCGGGCGCGAAACACAGTCCTGACCTGGCTAAGCGAGGGGCGTCCGATTTCACGAGCTGAGCTTCGATCAAGGGCTGCTTTTCCTGACCCGGTCCTCGGGCTTGTCCTGCATGGATTGGAAGCAGACGGCAAGGTGGAGCGGCGCGGCGACACCATACAACGATCCGGCAGCCAGTGGGGTCACACGGATCAGCAGCAGAAGCAACTTGCGGCGGTCGAATCCGTTTACCGCAGTGCAGGCCTCGCCGCTCCCCTGCAAAGCGATGTGTGCCGGGCCGTTGGGGTAACGGCCATGGAACTTCGACGATTGATCACGCAGTTACAGCGGGCAAAAACGCTGGTGTGCGTGCAGGGCGAGGAACTCTACATGCACCGGGAGGCGCTTGAAAAACTGTCCAACGACATGCGCCGGCATCGCGGAGAAACGTTCGACGTTCCCCGCTTCAAATCGTTTACGGGGCTGACACGCAAGCATGCCATTCCACTGCTGGAGTATCTTGACCGCACGCACGTCACCCGCAACACGGGCGGCGTACGCAACGTCGTGTAGCGGTCACCTGAGAACTCGACGAACCGCTCGCCCGGATTTCTCACCACGACTGTCCGGAAGGATTATCAGGCCGCTCCTTTTTATCTGCCGACGGGTTGTACTGTTCCGCCGGGTAGATGGGGTTGGCTACCGGGCTTTCCAATGGAGACTACCGCTGGAGATTGAGGCAGGGGCGCCCACCAGGGATTAGCCCGCAAGCATCCTATGGGACACGCGATCGAGTGGTCGCGGAAAGACCGGAGCGCGTAGGGAAGGCTGCGGGGTTGATCGAGGCTGTGTATTCGCAGTGAGGTCACTTCGCCGGAAGCTCTGAAGCTTGGTTCGGTCCGACAAAAAATCCTCCACGGGATGGCCGCCACGTGAGATCCACGGCCGCTCACCGGCAGATCTTTCCTGCTAACTGTGGTTGAGGAACAAGAGGGTAAAAACCCGCCCACACGGCACTGGCCCCGTCACCCACGCCTCACCTGACGGTGACGGAGGTCGCCCCTTCCTCAGACATTGCCAGTCCGGCAGCGGCCGCCCCTGATTCGACCAGCGGCTCCGACTCCCAGGGGGAAGGCTCAATCCAGATTGCGCTCACCAGGTTTTCGCCAAGCCCCAAACCGGACCTGACGGCACTCCCACACGGCGTCCAGGGGGATGTAGTGGTGGATGTGACGATTGATCCCAACGGTAAGGTAGCCGAGCTTGCGGTGCTGCACACGCTCGGGTACGGCATTGAATCGAGTGTGATCGGGACGTTGAAAACATGGGTCTTTCAGCCGGCAATGAAGGACGGCTCGCCCATTGCGAGCGTCCAGGAATTGCATTTCCACTTTGGCCCCGTGTAAGCTCCTCCCCCAAAGGGGTGATGACCTCGAGCTTTATAATTCCCGTAATTTTAATAGGAAGCAACCGTTTACACGCGCGGCTCATCTGCTCTCGAAAGACGGGCAATCGGCCGATGGGATACATGTCACGCATATTGCTGGTGGACGATAACTACATTCAATCGGCGACGCGCCGGGCCATTCTTGAGGCTGCCGGACGCGATATCCTCATCGCCTCGCAGGGGCAGCAAGCCCTCCAGTTGCTGGATGAAGGCGAGCCCGCCAACCCGATTTCTTTGATCATCACAGACCACCTGATGCCTGTAATGAACGGGCCCGAGTTTGTCGCCGAGGTACGCCGGCGCGGGTTTACTCTCCCGATCATCGTGCTGAGTGGATTGCCGGATGCCGAAGCGGCCTACGAGGGTCTCGATGTTGTCTTCAAGCTGAAGCCTTGCGATCCCGCGACCCTGATCGAGCTGGTGCAGGACCTGCTGGGCGAGTCTATGCGCCGTTCGGCGTGAAATAGCCAGATACTGATCCAAACCCGTACCCGCATCCGGGTCCTGCAGGTCCGGGCAAGTACGCCTTTCCGCTCTTGATAAGTTCATTTTGACCAGCCCATGGGTTTGGTGGTCGTGTTTGAGCCGGTTCCCTGCCGGCATTGCCGTTCCCTGTCTGCCTCTGCGACAATCTCAATGGGCTGGTCCCCTTCTCATGCCGGAATTTGGAAGTTTTTCTCTCCTCCTTGCTCTCGCGCTCAGCGGCTACACCTTGCTTGCTGGCGGCGTCGCTCTTCGCCAGCTCGCCGTTGGGGCACGCGGTCGCGTGGCGCCCGACCGGCTCGCTGAGACGGCTCGCCGGGCTGGTATCGGCAGCTTCTTCGCGGTTACCTGTGCTGCGGTGGCGCTGGTGTACACGGCGTTCGCCAACGATTTTTCTGTTTCCTACATTCTTCATCACTCAAATCGCGCGCTGCCTGGGCCCTATAAGTTTGCGGCGCTCTGGTCGGGTCAGGAAGGTTCGTTGCTGCTTTGGGCGTGGCTCCTGACCGCCTACGGCTTTGTGCTGCGCCTGCGGCATAAGGTGGATGTGACGCTGACCGCCTATGCTTCCACCATCCTTGCGGGCGTGCAAATCTTCTTTCTATTGCTGCTGAACTTTGCCGCACCTCCATTTGCGTTGGTGCAAGGCCAGGCGCCTGCAGATGGGTTCGGACTGAATCCCCTGCTGCAATACCCGGAGATGGTGATCCATCCGCCAATGCTGTATCTGGGGTACGTGGGCTTTACGATTCCGTTCGCGTTCGCGCTGGGTGCGTTGATGATGCGGTACCCGGGCGAGAAATGGATTCACATCACACGCCGCTGGACGATGGTGACCTGGCTCTTTCTAACCTGCGGCATTTTTCTGGGAGCGCACTGGGCTTACTCCGTGCTCGGATGGGGCGGCTATTGGGGTTGGGACCCGGTGGAGAACGCGTCGCTCATGCCCTGGCTTACTGGCACCGCCTTTCTGCACTCAGTGATGATGCAGGAAAAGCGCGGCATGATGAAGAACTGGAACGTATGGCTGATTTTCAGCACGTTCATGCTGTGCATCCTGGGAACAGATCTTACTCGCTCCGGGCTGGTGAGTTCGGTGCATGCGTTTGCTCAATCTTCGATTGGCAGCTGGTTCACCGGGTTTCTAGTGCTGATCCTCGCGGTCTGCACGTTCACGTTTCTGCGCCAGCGCGACCATCTGAAATCAGAGCACAAGCTGGAGTCGCTGGTTTCACGCGAATCGAGCTTCCTGTTCAATAACCTGGTGCTTCTGGCTGCGTGCTTCACCATTCTCTGGGGCACATTGTTCCCCATCATTTCGGAGTATGTGCAGGGCAACAAGGTGACGGTCGGCGCGCCGTTTTTCAACCGGGTTGCGTTGCCAATCGGTTTGTTCCTGGTGTTCCTGACTGGCATTGGCCCGTTGCTCGCGTGGCGCAGCGCTTCCTTCAAGAGCATCCGGCGGAACTTTATTTTGCCCACTGCGGTGATCGTGGTGACCGCGATCGTTCTGATGGCTGTGGGCGTTCGCCCCTGGGACGATCAGTCGGCCTTCTACTCGCTGATTGCGTTTTCGCTCGGGGCTGGCGTGATTACGGCCATCTCGTCTGAATTTTTGCGCGGCGCGAAGGTGATCCGCAAACATACCGGCAAGAACATCCTTGCCTCCATGGTGCAGCTCACGCGGCGCAATACCCGACGGTACGGTGGGTACCTGGTCCACTTCGGCGTAGTCGTCATCGTGATTGGCATTGCCGGCGGCGCGTTCAAGCAAAGCCAGGAACAGGAACTGAACGATGGACAAAGCATTTCCATCGGTCCGTACAAGCTGGTGTGCGCCAGCTTCAGCCAGGATTCCAACCCCAACTACGATACTGAGTTTGCCCTGTTGGATGTTTACCGGCACGACAAGAAGATCACCCAGTTAGCCCCGGAAAAGCGGTTCTACGCTGCTTCGCAACAGCCGGAGACCCGCGTTGCCAATCATTCGACGCTGGCCTGGGATCTGTACGTCATCTACGCGGGGAAGAATCCCGATACTGGCTTGCCCATCATCAAGGTCTTCCTCAATCCACTGATGAACTGGATATGGATCGGTGTCGTGGTGGTCGCGCTCGGCACGTTGTTGGCGCTGGCGCCGAACCTGAGTGCCGCGCTGGCCGGCACTCGCAACCGCAGGACGGGCGATGAGCTGCCACGGCCGCTGACCGCGCCGCTCCCGGACGAACGTGAGGTTCTCGTTGCCGGCAGGAGTGGCGACTAATGTTTTTGCGGCTCCGGTCTCGTTTTTCTGTAACTCGCCTGGCGCAGGTGCTGCTGGTTGGCATTCTGGTTGCGGTCACCGCCGGCTGGACGGACGCTTCTGCCCGCTTCCAGAAAGACAGTCACGAGCTGATGTGCGGTTGCGGTTGTAACCAGCTGCTGGGCGAATGTAACCACGTCGGTTGCCCATCCTCGCCTGGCATGCTGAATGAGCTGTCGGCCAGCATTGCCCGGGGCGATAGCGATACTGCAATCTTTCACCAGTTTCAGGATGAGTATGGGCCTGTGGTACTAGCCTCACCCATGTTTACGCGATTTAACCATGTGGCGTGGATCATGCCGCCGGTGGTGCTCTTCCTGGGCATCGGTTGTGTTTTGCTGGTAGTCCGCAACTGGCGGATGCGCACCGTACCCATGCCGGCCACTCCGGCGACACCGGGATTTGCGGCTGCCCGTGAGCGCATCCGGCGGGAGACCCAGATATGAGCACGATTGCGTGTGGCGTTTTGTTTCTCG
The DNA here is from genome assembly GCA_964657465.1 of uncultured Acetobacteraceae bacterium. Taxonomy (GTDB): domain Bacteria; phylum Acidobacteriota; class Terriglobia; order Terriglobales; family Acidobacteriaceae; genus PALSA-350. The sequence goes on from CAZZVD010000027.1 coordinate 29,440, forward strand.
CCATTTTCGCGTTTGTATTTTTTCCGCAGCGGCATACGGCGCGGCAGATTCCGAAAACGCGGCTTGATTTTCTACGCGAACAAAAAGATGTTTTGTACGACAACCTGCGCGATCTGAACTTCGAGTACAGTGCCGGCAAGTACACGGCGGAAGATTACGCAGCACAGCGCGCGGGTCTGGAAAATGAGACGGCCGCGGTGCTCGCGGAAATTGATCAGCTGGAGCCGCATGCCTCGCTCCGATCGTGACAACAGGCCTGGCCTTCATAGAAAGTTGAACATGAGATCACACTTTTCACCGCGCGGCGCAGTGGCGCTGGTTGGCGTGGTTGCTTTGCTTTGCGCACCACTTTCTGCGGCAGCTGCCACCATCACCGGGACGGTAACAAACGGCACTAACCACACGCCTGCCTCGGGCGACACCGTGGTGCTGATTGCTTTGGATCAGCGGATGCAGGAGATGGCGCGCACCCAGACCGATGCGCGGGGGCACTACTCCATTGATGCGGCTGGCGCCGGGATGCACCTGATCCGCGTCGACCACCAGGGCGCTGCTTACTTTCAACCAGCGCCGGCGAACACGCCCAATGTGAATGTGCAGGTGTTCGATGTGGCGGCGGCGGTTGCGGGCGTAAGCACGGTGGCCAATGTGATGCGCGTGGAGACGGATCAGCAAGGATTGCGGGTGACCCAAAGCTTCTTTATCAAGAATGATTCCAACCCGCCGCGGACCCAGCTCAGCACACATTCCTACGATTTCTATTTGCCGGCAAATGCACAGGTGGAAGGCTCGGCCGCGATGGCGCCCGGTGGTATGCCGGTGCAGTCGTCTCCCGTGCCGCTGGGGGATAAGGGCCACTATGCTTTTCTGTTCCCGCTTCGTCCGGGGGTGACACAGTTCCAGTTGAGCTATCACCTGCCCTACTCGGGCAGCCTGGCGTTCGATCAGAAATTTGCTACACCCACGGATAGCTTTGTGGTGATGATGCCCAAGAGCATGACTTTTACGGGAAGCGCCGGGACACAGTTTCAATCGCTGAATGAGACTCCTGGGGCTACCACCATGCTGGCCAGGAATACCGGGCCGGGACAGCCGGTTAATTTTACGGTGGCCGGTTCTGGAGCGATGCCGCGAGATACGCAGGCGAACGATAACCAGGCAAACGACAATACGCCGGCGACTGGGCAGGGGGGGAGTGCGGCTGCGAATGACACGCGTCCGGGCGGTGGTTTGGGCGTGCCAATCGATACGCCGGACCCTCTGGATAAATACAAGTGGTGGATTTTAGGCGGGCTGGCGCTGGTGTTTGCCGTGGGTGCGGGTTTCCTGATGAGCAAGCCCGGGGCTGGCAATGCGGCCGAGCCGGTCGAGCCGGCTGCTTCGCCTAGCGGAGGTGGGAGTCTGCTGACCGCGCTGAAGGACGAACTGTTTTCGCTGGAAACGGACCGGTTGCAGGGTAAGTTAACCGAGTCGGAGTACGAGCAGCAGAAACAGGCATTGGAGTTGGTTTTACGTCGAGCGCTGGGTCGTAATCCTGCTTAGGGATTAAGAGTTGCCGGTCGATTGCAGTGAATTCCCACATCTCCCGGCTGAAGAGCGCCGTGAGATATGGGGCACCCCC
>CAZZVD010000028.1:0-30518 GCA_964657465.1 uncultured Acetobacteraceae bacterium
TGCGGAACAGGAAATCCGGTCGCACCAGCGTACATGGGCTGAATACGATGGGGCGCAGCCCTTCAAACGTTCTTACTCCACTTACTAAAAACATTGGAAAGACGTCATATTCAACCCACGTACGCCGGAGTCGGCGAACATGGGGCACCCGTCCAGGGGTGGGGGCATTGTGGTTGTCTCCGGACAGTCGTGGTGAGAAACCCGGGCTAGTTGGCCGTCCAGCAATCTATGGTTCACTTGCGGCATGGCGGCGGTGTGATGCGTGTGAATCCGCCTCATTCGGCTCCTTTGGATGAGGGAAACCTGCCGGCCCAAACATAACCAGCACCGAGACCGGCCCCTTCGCCCTGGCCGTTCTTCAGCGTCAGCGGCTCAGGATAGTCCGGCCAGGGGTTGGCTTTGCTCTCGTCATAGTTGGCGTGGTTGGTTGGCGTGGTTGGGATCTGCTTCATTGCCACTTACGCCCGGCCGGAGCGCCTGGATGCCCAGCTGGTCGAGCATGTTCTTCTGGTCCTGCTCCTGTGTCCAGGCTACCGCTGGTATCTGCGCTCCGGCGCTGCAGGTGAACGCGATCAGACTCAGGCAAAGCAACAGCCAATCACGGGTCGTTCGCATGCCAGCAGTATAGTGGCGGCCGGTCCTAGGGTATCTCTTTCATTTTGCGGTGAACGAGGTAAGCCCGTAATAACCCGAGAAAGGCGACAAGATCCACCACGAAAACAGCGGCCCCGGCAATTCTGAGCATGGTTGGCTCCTCAGCAACGGCGCGTTTACATCGTTACGCAGGGGCCAGCAAAATAGATTCATGAAAGATGTAAAGTCGATTAAATAACACCGCCACGGTATTGTATTGCGGGATTCAGTAACTATTGCGAAACGGGTTGTTCGTTTTTCCGTTGGCCGTGGCGGGAGCGTAAGGACAAGATCTCACCTGGCCAACACCTCACCCGAGCCTCTTTTCCAGAAACAAAAAGGAAAGATCTCCCCGCAGAGGCCGCCCAAACCGTTCATCATCGGAAGGGAACGGCTGCGACTCACCCGTGAGCCGATAACCTCGCCTTTCATACCAGGCAATCAGGGTTGTACGCACGTTTACCACCGAAAGGCGCATACGGCGCGCGCCCCGTTGCCTGGCATAGGCTTCTGCAGCCGCCATCAACCCCCGCCCCAATTGTTGTTCTTGTAGTTCCGGCCGCACTGTCAGCAATCCCAGGTACCAGACGCCGTCGTGGACCGGCTCCAGCCACACCGTGCCCATCACCTCGCCGTCGGGAGCAGCGCGATACGTGAGCAGGAACGCGGAGGGCCGAGCCGCCAAATCGGCCAACAGCAACTGCTCGGTCAGCCGTGGTCCGTCGAGCAAACCAGCTTCCGTGTTCCAGCTCTCCCCCTCTCCGGTGCCACGGTAAGCCCGATTGACCAGGGAAACAATTGCCGGGAGGTCGGCCGCAGCCGCCGGAATAAGCAGCATTTCCGCAGCTCTTAAGGGTTTGAGATCGCGCGGCTGACCCAAAGGATATCGTCCCAGCTCAGCACCTTCACGGTCTTGTCAAAAAGCTTATCGTAACTGCCACCGAGTGTTTTGAACGTGAACTCCTTCACCCGGTCCGGCGGAGTGGTCGTGGTATTGCGCAGGATATCCAGTACCTGCTCCTGGTGCGAGATCTGGTAATTTGTCGGGTTCACCGCAGAGTAGTACCGCACGTCACTTACCGGGAAGCGAATGCCCGGGCCGCGCTCAAATTTGATGTGCAACTCCAGCCGTTCCCCTGATTTCGCCGCGAAGACCCAGTCTTGCGTCTCGATCACAGGCCCGGCGCCAGTCACCGTTGTCAACCGCCGCATGTCATGCGTGGTGGCCAGAAGGTAGTTGCCATAGTAGCCCGGAGCATCGTCGTCATCCGCCGTTAGCCCGCTGATCACGAGTTGCACCGGGTTGCCGCTCGGATCTTTTACGGGCGCGACCAATTGCACCAGGCGATTTGAGCCCCTGCCGGCCACCTTGCCATCAGCATCATGAACGCTCAACCGGTCGATAAAAAGCAGCCGCAGATTGCAATCTTTTGCCGGCCCTTCCGTCGCCACGTTCGACGTAAACCCAACAGGGAAGTAGGCCTGCAGCGCCGCCTGCGGCACCTTCAGGTCGATTTGGAAGCGCGCCTCCATGCTATTTTCCAATAACATCTGGCTGTGTGCCCGGCGCCCCACCAGGCACAACGACAGCAATAGCAGCAAGCAGACACGGGTCTTCGCCATAGTTAGATAGAAAGGGTGAGGATGTGGTTCAGCCGGCGCACAAACGTCGCCGGGTCCTGCAACGCGACGCCTTCCATGAGCAAGGCCTGGTCAAACAGCAACCAGGCCGCATCCTGGCTTACGTCGTCTTCGCTGCGCGCCAAAAGCTTTTTGACAATTTCGTGATCGGGATTGATCTCAAGGGTCGGCTTGGGCATCGGAAAATCTTTCTGGCCCATGGCCCGCATCATCTGCTGCATTTGCAGCGAGGGCTCTTCCTCGTCGGACACGATGCACGAAGGGCTGTCGGCTAATCGCACCGAAGCGCGGACATCCTTGACCCGGTCGCCAAGAATGGACTTCAGCTTTTCGAGCAGAGGCTTCAGCGCTTCGCCTTTATCCTCTTCTGCTTCGTCTTTTAGATCCTGACTGGTCGACGCCTTGTTGACCGACTTGAGCTCCAGATCGCCGTACTTGTCCACGCCCGAGAAAACAATCTCGTCGATGTCGTCATCGAGGATCAGCACTTCGATGTTCTTCTTCTTGTAGATCTCGAGCAGGGGAGATGTTCGCAGCAAGCCCTCGGCGCCCCCGGTGATGTAGTACAGGGCCTTTTGGCCCATCTGCATCCGCCCCTTCACCTCGGCGAGGCTGGTCAACCCGTCCACCTGCGTGCTCTTGAAGCGCACCAGGTCCAGCAGCGTTTCCCGGTTGGCGTAATCTCCGTGCAGCCCCTCTTTGAGCGGGCGATTGAACTGCTGAATGAATGTCAGATATTTTTCCGGCTGGGACGCCGCGACATTTTTCAGCTCAGACAAAATCTTTTTCACGCTGGCGGTGCGAATGTTGGTAAGAATACGATTCTGCTGCAGGATCTCCCTGCTCACATTCAGCGGCAAGTCTTCGCTGTCGATGATCCCGCGAACGAAGCGCAGATACTGGGGGAGAAGCTCCTTGGCGTCGTCCATGATGAACACGCGTTTGACGTAAAGCTTTACCCCGACCTTGTAATCGGACTGGTACAGATCGAGCGGCGCCTTGGCAGGGATGTAGAAGAGCGTGGTGTACTCCAGGCTGCCTTCGGCTTTGGTATGGAACCAGAACGACGGATCCTCCCAATCGCCGGCAATCGATTTGTAGAGCTCCTTGTAATCATCGTCGGTCAATTCGTTTTTCGGTCGCCGCCACAACGCACTCGCCGCATTCACCTGCTCGGTGGTGCGCACCTTGTCCGACTTTTTCTCAGCCTCGTTCCACTCACTTTTGTCGTAGGTGAGGAAGATGGGGAAAGCAATGTGGTTGGAGTACTTTTTCACCACTTCTTGCAGCCGCCAGCTGTTGGCGTACTGCTTGCCTTCCTCATTGAAGTGCAACAGGATGGTCGTCCCCGCCACCTCTCGCTCGGCCGGCTCAATTTCGAAGCCGCTCTTGCCATCGCTCACCCAGCGCCGGGCCTGGGTATCGCCCGCCTTACGCGATATCACTTCGACGCGATCCGCGACCATAAATGCGCTGTAAAACCCAACGCCAAACTGACCGATCAGGTTGGAATCCTTTTTCGCCTCGGCCGATAGCTGGGCCAGAAAAGTCTTGGTGCCCGAACGCGCAATCGTACCCAGGTGCGAAATCAGGTCTTCCTCATTCATGCCTATGCCGGTATCGGCGATGGAGAGCGTTTGTGCCGCTTCGTTCAACTCGAGATCGATGCGTGGTTCAAAGGGAAGGTTCTTGAACGCATCGTCGGTCAGCGTCAAGTGACGCATCTTGTCCAGGGCATCGGAGGAATTGGAAATAAGCTCGCGAAGGAAAATCTCCGGGTGCGAGTAAAGCGAGTGGATGATCAGTTGCAGCAGTTCACTGACTTCAGTCTGGAATTCACGTTTCGACATAGAACTCTATTATGAACGAAACCACGCCAGACTTCGCAACCAGTCAGCTTATCCCGAGCGAAGCCGAGGGAGAGGCACTTTTCTCATCCCCTAAGGGGATAAAAGCCCAGGGGTTGGGGCTGGTTGACGTTTCCCTCGTGGATCTCTCTCGTACGAGGAAGAATACTGGAAAGGCTTCGCCCATCGTGTTCAACCCACGTACGCCGGATTCGGCGAACGGGGCACCCGTCCAGGGGTTAGCCCGCATTTGTCATCCCGAGGAATCTGCTTGCAGTGCAAGTTAAGGACGGGATGAACGGGATGCGATACGCATCGGTCTGGCTGAGCGAGCGGAGCAGGATGTCCCCCATTCGAGCCGCGTTGGCTTGATTGGGGGACATTTAAAACCTCGTCCAGAGCGCTTTCCAGTTCGTTCATTAGGAGCGCGGTCGAGGGATCTGCGTGCGCCTTTCTCCTTCCAGGGATTTTAAAGAGCTCCAGCATCGGATGGGCAGAGGAACGGGGGTCTCGATAGCAGCCGCTTCGCTGCCAGGAGTGACTTTCCTGCTTTCCTGCTGAAAGGATGGTTCTTCTGCGTGTCCGACGCTGGAGCTCGGTAAAAATTTGTGGCAGGAGGATGGCGCACAGCAGATCCCTCGGCTGCGCTCGGGATGACAAGAAGGGGGCTAGCCCGGCAGTCTCAAAACGCCACACGCGGCGGTCGGCCAACGCCACTAGCTCGCATTTCTCACGTCCTGTTCCGTAACAAATGATGGGTGCCCCACATCTCGCTTGTTTTTGGCGAGATGTGGGATTCCACGAACCTCGGCCCCTGAGTGTGGAAGTGGCAAGACCCTCATGGAAGACCCGTTGCCAGGAAAGCGTGGCCGGTGGACAGCGGTGGAATCCCACATCTCGCCAAAAACAAGCGAGATGTGGGGCACCCGTCATTGCTTAGAGAGAGATCTCGCTATCCTGTGGGGCGGTGAAAATGCGAGCTAGTTAGGGCTTCGTGGTTTATCCGTGTACAACTTCATCGCACACAGAGTGCACTAAAAAATCACAACCTCTCGGGATGACAATTTGGGGGCTAGCCAACCGGCAAAACTTGTCGTCGCTCACCAGAATTAACCTAATGTGCAAGGCCACAAGCCAAATTACAGCAACAGGCCCACCGCTGCCTTCAATCTGTCGCACCAATCAGTACTGGTGAGAAATCCGGGCCACGGCTTTGTGGCTCAAGGCAGCAACCCGAACACCGCCACACTGTTGGTAGTACCCACAAATACGTGGCCATCGGCGATAGTCGGCGGCACGTATTTGTTATAGGTGAATTGGTCCCGGCTCATCGCAGCCTGGTCGCTGTCGTACAACTCCGCCGCCAGGTTGTTGGGGTCGTAGGCATGCAACACCCCGGTGCCGCTCCTGCTTTCGATCGCCCACACAATCCCATTCTGGGTGCCATTGGAACTCACGCTGGGTGTGGCCCCGGGGAACGCAAAGGTATTGCCTGACTGGGCTGCCGCCGTCGTCGCCAGCTTCGCATTCGTGACCGGGAAGGCCTTGAGATGATCGCCGATGGCCGCGTAATATACCGTGTTGTTGTAAAAGGCAGGGGTCGAAAACACCCCGCCGCTCAACCCATTCTGCACCTGCTGATAGATCGCATCATTGCTGCTTTGGCTGAACTTGCCCATGTTATCGCGGTTCACCACGTAAATGCTGCCGTCTTTACCCGCACCCAGCGCGAGATGACGCGTCGTGCCGCTGCCATCGGTCAGATCGGGCAGCAGGATCGCACCCCCCGAACCCAGGTCCCGATCCGCATCGCTTTCGGACTGCAGGTTGTACGCGGCAAAGTAATCCGCCGCCGCCAGCTTGTTCCCGGTCGTGGAAATCTTCAGGAAGGTATTTCCGAAGTCGCCCTTATTTGGGAATCCGTTGCTGTCAAGCGTCGCGTCGAAGCTGCCGTTCGCGTCGAGGAAGTATATGTTCCCCTGCGTATCCCCCACCAGTCCCGATCCACTCATCCAAACCGACCCTTCGCCGTTGGAGTAGTGCGGCGTCGAAGGGCCATTGGGTGTCATGTTAAACACCCCGGTCCGCTGCAGCGTGCTCTCGCTGTATGCCATCAGCCAACCGGTATAAGGATCCTGATCGCAATGGGACGTCCACGACATGTAGATCTGGCCATTCATCAGCAGGAGCCCCACCCGCTCGGCGTACTGCGCAGGATCGAATACCTGCTGGCCATTGGTGGAACCGTAGCCGCTACCCGGGTACTGCGCCTGTATCTCGGTAGGACTGCCGGTCAGCTCCGCACCGGTAGTCAGATCGATAGCGTGCAGCCGCTGGTGGTACTTGCTGTTGCTGTCTTTCGACATCGCCACGAAGAACACCGCCCCGTTCGGTCCGTAGGATCGATCAATTACGGGCGTGTCCGTAATGCCGATCTCAGGCGAGATTTGACCGCAATTGTGCGTATCGCTGGTGGTCTCATTCGGGCCCAGTGCGCTCACCTTCCACAACTGGGTGCCGTCGATGTCGAACGCATACGCGCTGTCATGTTCCGTGACCGTGATGACCACGTTGTGTGTTTGGCCGCCTATCTGCAAGTGGCTCACGTAGAGAGGTTGTGCATCCACGTGCCCATCCACTGTCAATTCCCGCAACTTGCCAAAAGTGGTCGCATTCACATTCTGCGGGGTAAGCGTGGTTTCGGTGGCGTTCCAGCCGCCGCGCCCATTGTCGTTGTGATACGTCGTCACGCTGGTACCCACGGCCGCGACCGTGAGCGCCAGGGTACTGGCATGTGTGAGGGAAGCCGATGTGCCGGTAAACACAACATTGGCGGTCCCTGCGTGCGCCGTGTTTGCTGCGGTCAGTGTGACCGTTTGCGCCACCCCCGGAGCCAGCGTCAAGGAGGCCGGTTGTGCTGTCACCCCGGCCGGCAAACCGGTCAACGCCACGGCTGTGGTGGCGGTGTAGTTATTTACCGCAGTCGCGGTTACCTGCACGGTACTGCCATTGCCGCCGGGCGCCACACTCAGCGACTGCGGGTTCAGACTCAGTGTAAAGTCTGGCGGGGGCACAGCAGGCGCCGTTACGGTAACAGCAAGCGTTGCTGCGTGCGTAAGCGCGCCCGAGGTGCCGGTAAACGTGGCGGTGCTCGATGCTGCCGCCGTGCTGCTGGGCGCAGTCAGGACAACGCTCGCCGCCGTACCGGGGGTGAGGGTAAGGGTGGAAGGCTGCGCCGTCACACCGGCCGGTAAGCCGGTCAGCGCGACTTGCACGTTGCCGCTGAATCCATTCTGCCCGGTGGCCAGGACCGAGACACTGGCAGGCGTGCCGTTGGCAACCAGCGTCGCGCTGGCAGGCGTGACGGAAAGGGAGAAGTCTGGGGGCGGCACCGCCTGGATCGCCAGCGAAGCCTGCGTAGTCGCCGTCTTCCCGCCCGCAGTGGTGCTGAAGGTCAACGTGGTGTTGGCGGCTACAGCCGAGGAGTTCGCCGTGAATACCAGCGGCAGGGCCACGCCGGGGGTCAGCGCCAGCGTCGAAGGGGTAATCGTCACGCCGGCGGGCAGACCGGTCACGGTAGCAGTCGCCAGGGCCGTCCCGGCGGGCGCGGTCAGCGTAAGAGACGCGTTTTGCCCAGTGCCTCCCGCCACAATATTGAGGGTAGCCGGGGAGAGGCTCAGCGTAGGGTTGGCATCGGGGCTCGTGCTGCCGTTGTTACTGCTGCCACAAGAAATGGAACTACCGGCAATCAGAATCAGTGTCAGAACGGGAAGCAATGTTTGCAGCGTACGCAAAGCGAGGCGAGAAACGACTACCGGCAAACGGCTACCGCTCAGAGAAGACTGCATGCAACCCCCGGGAAGGCCCAAACTTCTCCATCTTGACACAGTCACATCGTCGGGAGGAATCTGTCGTCCGCTGGGCAGGGTACCCCTGGCCACCACAAAGGCGGTTGCGCATTTACAATAGCAGGGCCATATGGATGTCGGCCTTTGCGGCCTGCTTACGCGCACTTACGGAGAACGGAACAACATAATTGACTGGATAAACACAGAATAGCAATTTATTCTTGACACCACAAAAGTAAACCTTGTAGTAATGGTAACAAGAAAAGTTAGATTCAGCCCGGCTAAGCTGCTACCAACTGGCAGGTTTGCGCCATCAACTGCAGAGCAGTGGGCGACTCGTCATCGGCCTTTTTCCTGGCACCTGGTTCTCCTTGCATTCCGGAGTTTCACTCAGCGCTCAGGTTCTCCTCTACGACGGCACTATCACACGAGTCGGCTGCCCCTCCGCTACCTCTCCAGCCGCACGGCTCTTTACCCGCGAACCGCTAGAACGAACCGCCGCGTGGGTACGCTCAACTTCCTTACCCGCGTTTTTGATTTCCCCTTCGCGCCCTGAGCCGAGTCCTTCACGACTCCGATGGTCAAGACGATGGCAGCAGCGGCCTGCACCCCGGAAGGTATTGAATGGCAGGGATTGGCATCAGGCTCCGTACGCTCCGGCAGAACTGGCAACTCACCCTGCGTGAGGTCGAGGAGCGTAGCCAGCGCTTCGCGCAGAAGCAGGGTAACCTCGCCTATCAGGTTTCGGCCAGTTGGCTGGATCGTCTGGAGCGTGAAGAACATGAACTCACCGTTAACAAGCTGATCACCCTGGCGGACATCTACAACATCGCACCTGAGCAACTGCTGCGGTCCATTTACCCGGTGGTGAGCCAACCGATGTTGCTCCGTCAGCTTTCGTGTCCGAATGCCACTCTGCTGTTGACCGACGGGCCGTTGGAAGAACAGGCGCGCTACCTGCTGCCGGATGTGCCTCCGGTAGATCCATCGCCCGAAGATACGACCCTCTTGCCGCCCGACACGAATGTATCCGTGGCCCCCTACCGCCGGGGCATTATTGGTAAGCGAGATCTGACGCTTGATCCCATGATTCCAGCCGGTTCGATCATTCAGATCGACACTCAGAAGCGAACCATCCTTTCGCGCAAAGACTGGAAGCATGAGTTCCAGCGGCCTATCTATTTTCTGATGACCCGGGACGCCTATGTTTGCGGTTGGTGTGAGCTGGACAAAAACTCTGACTGGCTGACTCTGATTCCGCATCCCCTCTCGCCTGCCAGCAGTCGACGCTGGCGGTACCGCAAAGAGATAGAAAATCTAGGCCGCGTGACGGTGGTCGCCATTCGCCTGGCGCCGTGAAGAGTGTTGCAGAACTGCTGGTCGTGGGGGCTTCGCCCCAGGGGCACCACCAAGCGTCCGAGTTGTCCTGAGGGACGGCGCCGTTTATCTCAGGACAGAGAACCCTGGGGTACCACGATCGCGACTGAATTAGTTTGGCTGCTGTTTCGATTTAGCGAAGCGGCGGGATGTGCAGCGCTTCTGCCGGTGCTACAAGGCCCGTTGTAATTCAGAGAAGCCGGAGAAATTACCCGCTTCGTAAAGGCGCAGCACTCGTTGCGTCATCAGGTAGTAAGTCACGACCGCGCGGCGGGCATAAAAGGGAAACGAGACTTGTAAGTTACCCGTCTGCGCCGCCCCCTGCAACCGCGACACATGAAAGTGGAGTTCCCGGGCATCCGAGCGCAGTCTCTCTGAGACTACGAGTGCCTCTGGATACCACTGCTGCAAATGGAAAGCTAACTCAATCAAGACTTCGCTGTTTTTCTCCAGTATCTGCAAGCCTGCAAGTCCACCGAGCAAGGTCCACAACTCAGCCGATTCCATTCCATCTGTGTCTTTGCTGTCGCGGGGTTCTCCCCATTCATCCACCATCTCGGTCGCCACCAGCGACACGCCGTCGCGATGGGTGGAGACGAGTTTTGCCATGAGGTCCTCCCAACTCGTCTGCGATAAGCGGCGGCCGCGGCGCACAAAATAAAGGGCCACACCGCTGTTAGCGGCGACAAAGAGCAGGACCGTAATGAGAAAGTAGAGGTTTCTTGGGTTCACTTACTTTTCCGGAATCGCAGGGAGCGCAAATCACCAGTCAGCTGCGAATGCAACGTTACCACGGCCGCGCGCATTTCGCTGGTCATGACGCGACCGGGCTGCTCATCGCTGGCCAGGTTTACCATCCAGTAGCCAACACAGCCCAGGTAAGCCACCATGCGCAATTGCGACAGCAGCACAAAGTTTGGCATCTCTCCACCTACACCAAAGTAAGCGTGACCGGTTTCAATCACTACGCTTACCAGTGAGTAACCCCCTAATCCTTGCGCGATCGCTCCCGCGTGGGAACGCCAGGGCAGTCCCGCCGTCATCGAGATCACCAGCATGGCGACAAAGAGTTCGCTCATCAGGGAAGCTCCGAACAGGCTTCCGCGTGTAGCCAGAGCCTGCATCCAGTTGCGCGCGTGCGGGCTTGCGAGCCACGTAATCACAGAGGCCAGGCCGACACTGAGCAAGATCATCCAACTGAAGCTCCTGCGGAGGTCCGCCGCCCAATGCTGCATCGGCCTGAATACCTGCGACGCCACTTCGTACACCACACAGAGTTGAAGCAGCGTATCCGCCAGCGTGAGTGACCAGTAAGCGTAGAAGTAATGACCCTTATTCCCGTAGCCGCGCACCAGGTACAGAAGTACTGTCTTACATACCTCAAGGGTGATGATTGCTGTGAAGAAAGGGAACTGACGCGCTCGGCGACGGTAGAAAAGAAGAAGCAGCAGAAGACAGTTGGAGAGAAAGCCGGCGCCCCACAGGAACAGATCTAACCGTGTCAGATACATTCCCCATGCCTCCGTGGAACCGCCGGCTAACTCAAGATAGGTGCGTACACGTATCTTACGCTAAACCGAGCGCGTGGAGAATAGCGTGAATCACGCGGGGCTCGGGATCGGTGCCGAGTGGTGACGCAAGTGCGGCAGGGGTAACCAGTGCGAGGAGGGTGGCGCCTGCGACAAGTGTGCGAGTGATGCGATTGAACATGGGGTGAGTCTCCTTGTGAGCGCATATTTGCGCTGAACAGAGAGTACGAACGAACCAACGAAACGCCGACTGTTTCAGGTTAGGCGTTGCTGATCGGTAATTTTGCAACCGGTGAACAGTGATTGAAGCAACAAACAAAGTGGCGCTTGGGGTTAGCCGCTTTTTTGTCGTCCAGCTATCTACTGTTTCCGATCCGCAACAAGCATCGGTAGGCGTCCGGACTAGGTAACCGCGTCATAAATGGCTTTTTTCTCAGGCGTTTCGCTTGTTTGTCCCTATGTCTATCCTCCATAGGCAACAGGTTTACAAGGCGATAGCCGCTGATGAGCTACTTAATCTATTTATCAAAGAGGATATCTGGCACAGGGAGTAAACAGACCGCCGGAGCCTTTGGCTTTCCTTTGCCGGTTTGGCTGGTGAACTCCTCGAGCCTCACCTGCAGATCGTTTCATCCACATTGTTGTCTGTGTGCGGCTTCGCCGCCGAGAGGGCACGTGATTCACCGGCGAATATTAACTTCGCTGCATACTCTTCCCGGGCGAGTCCGCGCTGCGCCAAAGCACCGCAGGTGTCCGCGACCAGCCCGGCACCAGGAGTAGAGCGGGCCACATCACCTTCCTGGTTTGCCTGCGCGGGCGCAGAGGGCAAGCGATAACGCGCAGTCGCGGCTGCTTTATGCACAGTGATTGACAGGCAATGAGCCGTCTGATATTGCTTTTGAACCGTTGAATCTCTAACTCCTGCATTTCGTCTCAATGCATGTTTTTTTCCCGGCCGTCGCGAGGCCGGAGCTGCCTCCTCTGCCGCCGTCGATCTCTCTCTGGCCGGCACAGTGCGTTAGTTTGCTGGTCCCCGGTGTGTGTCTGTGCTCCAGGTGACCAGCGTACGTTGTGTTCCATCAACCATCAGCGATCCACCGCGGTAGTGTAAAAGGCTAATCGTCGCTTCCCGTTGAGGTGGTCTGCATGTTCTTCTTTCCCGCTCCCCGGTCTCTTGGAGTTTCGTTTGAGAGTGCTTACATTTCTTCCTCGTTGTGATTTACAAAGACGCGTTGAGAAAGCACTGAGCTCGGCTCAGTTTGTTGTCGAAACAGTGATCTCAGCTAAAGATTGTTTGCAGTTCGCCCGCTTCGCGCAATATGAAGGCGTTCTTATCGATGCCGACTCGTTGATCTTTGGGGACATAGTTCTCCTGGTGAAGTTACTTCGTCAGGAGAACTCATCCGTCGCCCTCTTCGTGGTGGCCCGTTATCTCGATTTGGAACAGCGTCTTCGGCTTTTTGAAGCGGGCGCGGACGACTGTGTGCGCGAGCCGTTCTTCGCTTCGGAGCTAACCGTGCGCCTGGGTCTCTCCATACGGCTGCGCCAGGCTGCATCCGACCGGGCCACTGCGAACGCGGTTAACGTATTGCGCTCGGGTGATCTTGAACTTGATCTGGTGCGCCGGCGCGCGGCCCGCCTGGGCAAGACAATCGATCTACGGCCCAAGGAGTTCCTGCTGCTCGAGTACCTGGTCAGGAACGCCAACCGACCCGTTACCCGCACAATGATTCTCGAACATGTGTGGAACTCATCTTTCGAGGGATTGACCAACGTGGTTGACGTGTACATCAGCGCACTGCGCGGCAAGGTGGATCGCGGTTTTCCGCAAAAGCTGATTCAAACCAACCGCGGCATTGGCTACACCTTGACCTCAGCCATGCCGGTGCAGCGTGTCCCTCTGCCCATTCAGCAAGTCGCGCACGTGCGTTAGCACGCGCCTTCGGCTGCTTACCCTCCCGGTACTGCGATCCCATCCCCCAGGATCTCCCATCCGCAAACAGCCACTCCCATCTCATCCCCTGCAGAAATGCTCGAGCAGGGGTTGCACACGCCAAGGCGCATGCGCACGCCTGCCACGGCAATCGTCCGGCCGTTTCGCACAGCGGGTGAAGTCGTTTTAATCTTCGCTCCCGAAGAACCTTCAGTTTCCCAAACTAGAGTGAAGGAATTCCAACTCCATAGTGCCGGAGGCGCAAATGGCTACAGTGACTGTAGTCTCCCCAGGTTCAGCCATTTCCCTCTGCTCGATTCCCACGATCGAGCGCCGGCCCATCCTCCGAGGAGGCTTGTTTGCTGTGTGCGACGCGCTCGCGCTCGCGCTCACCGCCACCCTCGCCCTTTTTGCCAGCCCCGGCACCCATGGCGTACCCAGCCTGCAGCGCTATCTTGCCCTGTGGCCTGCGCTCGCCATCGTGATGGTCACCTTTGCCTGCTGTCACTTGTATCCCGGTGTTCTGTACAACGCGGTGAGCGAGCTGCGGAGTCTCGGGCTGGCGCTGACCATGAGCTTTCTCGCGTTTGCGGCGGTGGTCCTGCCGCAGGGCAATGCCGGCGATCGCTCGATCGATCTCCTGCTTTGGTGGATCGCTGCCCTGATCGTGATCCCCTGCCTGCGTTCGGGGGTTCGGGATCGTGTGTGCCACCGCGCCTGGTGGGGTATCCCGGTGGCGGTGTTCCACACCGGCGAGGCTTCGATGGAAATCGTTCGGGAACTCGAGGCTCATCCCGAGGTTGGCTTGCGCCCGGTGGTCATCCTTGCCTCGCCTTTGGTCAATCGTCCCCGGTCCTCCTTGCCGGTGCTTGACCTGCGCATGGCAGCTGCTGTGAGAGCCTCTGGTGTGGAGCGCGGGTTGATTGTGATTTCAGAAGAGCTGACGGGACCCCTGCGCCAGGATTTCGAAAACCGCGAGAGCACCTTTCCCCGGCTGATGATCTTTCATCCGGCAGCGACTTTATACAACCTCACTACGGGCGCCCGCCACCTGAGTGGCCGTCTGGCCGTTGAAGTTCGCAGAGATTTGTTATTGCCGCTGCCGCGGCTGGCCAAGCGTTGCCTCGATCTCTCGATCGTTGCGCTCGGGCTGCCCATGGTAACGCTCATCATCCTGATTGTTGGCCTGCTTGTCCGCTTGGAATCGCCCGGCCCTGTATTCTTCGCGCATCGCCGTATCGGCCGCGACCGCGCCACGTTCAACACCTGGAAAATCCGCACCATGCATGTGAATGGAGTGCAGCTGTTGCAGAAAGCCATGGCAGAGAACCCGGATCTCCGCACCGAGTGGTCGCGTGATCGAAAGCTGCGCCGCGATCCGCGCGTAACGCGCATGGGCAGATTTTTGCGCAAGACCAGTCTGGATGAGCTGCCCCAGTTCTGGAACGTGTTGCGCGGTGAGATGAGCCTGGTAGGCCCGCGGCCCATCGTGGAAGAAGAGGTAGCGGCTTACGGCGCGAACTTCTCGTTGTATTGCCGGGTGACGCCAGGGCTTACCGGACTATGGCAGGTTTCCGGCCGCAGCGATGTCAGCTCTGGCGACCGGGTTCGGCTAGACAGCTACTACGTGCGCAATTGGTCGCCCTGGCTCGACCTGCACATCCTTGCCCGCACTGCCCGGGTGGTTCTCACCGGGCAGGGTGCTTACTAATCGGGAGAAACACACATGTTAGACAAACGCATCCTGGTTACCGGAGCTGCGGGGTTTATCGGTGCACACCTGGTCCAGCGGCTGCTGGCTGATGGATACGAAGTCGTGGGCGTCGACAATTTAAACAACTACTACGATCCCCGGCTGAAGGACGCGCGCCTGCGCAAACTTTGCATGGGGCCCCGTTTCTGGTTTTTCCCACTTGACCTGTCCGACCGCTGCGCTGTGGAAGCGCTCTTCCATGGCAGCCAATATGACGCAGTGGTTCACCTGGCCGCGCAAGCGGGTGTGCGTTATTCGCTCACCAACCCGGACGAGTATGTCGCCAGCAACCTGATCGGCTTCGTCCATATGCTGGAGGGAGTGCGAGCCTGCGCCTGTCCGCATTTTGTGTTCGCCTCTTCCAGTTCCGTGTACGGGGCGAATAACACGATCCCATTTGCCGAGGACGATCCCACCGACTCTCCAGTCAGTCTGTATGCCGCCACCAAGAAGAGCAATGAAGTACTGGCCCATGCGTACAGCCATCTCTTTCGCATCCCGACCAGTGGTCTGCGCTTTTTCACTGTGTATGGCCCGTGGGGCCGGCCCGACATGGCGATTTTCAAGTTCGTCGAAGCCATCGTGGCAGGCCGCTCGATTGACCTGTATAACTACGGCCGGCTGCGTCGCGACTTCACCTACGTGGATGACGTTATCGAGGCCATCATGCGGATCATACCGCTGCCGCCGCAGAACGCGGAAGGCGCTCCCATGCGCGTGTGCAACATTGGCAACCAGCGGCCAGTGGAACTGCTGCAGCTGATTCGCACCATTGAGTTATGTCTTGGCAAGGCCGCGGCCGTTCGCCTGCTCCCCATGCAGGCGGGCGATGTATACGAGACCCAGGCGCGCATTGACCGCCTGCAGGAAATCACCGGTTACAGTCCCCGCGTGAGCATTGAGACCGGAATCGAGCGCTTTGTGGGATGGTACCTGGGGGAATACGTAGCGTTAGGGCTAGGGGAACAGACCGCAATGCCCATGCCAGTGCAGAGCGAGCACAACGGGATTGCGGTCACTTCGCGCGAGGGCTAGTTACGCGAATTGACAGGGAAAAACCGCCTTTCGCTCTTCACGGCCGGCCCCTTTTGCGTCTAACGGAGTGGCTGTGCTTTTCCCGGGTGCAGCAGCACGCCAGGGAAGGACCCTCATGTTTCGCCGTACCCGCACGCCCCTGATACGCTTAACCCTTTTTCTCTTCTGCACCGCTCTCCTACCAGCCCAGCAGAACACTCCTCCGGCGTCCATCCATCTCGACGTCGTGGTTACGCCCAGGTCAGGACCACCAGTGGCCGACCTGCAACCTTCTGACTTCACCGTGCTCGACAACAAAGCACCCCAGCGCATCACGTCGTTCCACCCGGCAGGTGGCCCACAGGATTCCACTCACGTCACCCTGGTGGTCGATGCTGTCAACGTCTCCTACACCAGCATTGCCTACCAGCGCGGCCAGATCGCGAAGTTTCTTAGTGCCTACGGCGGCCAATTGGCGCACCCGACGCAGATTGCCTATTTCACCGACCAGGGCATCCAGGCGCCGCAGGGCTACGCGACCAACGGTAACGAGCTGAACACTTCGCTAAGCCAGCATTTCATCGGGCTGCGCACTATCCACCGTTCCTCGCAGTTCCAGTTGAGTGACCGGCTGAACCTATCGATTGGTGCACTGCGGTCGCTCGTCCAGCGCGACGCGGCGCTACCCGGCCGCAAGATCATTCTCTGGATGTCGCCCGGCTGGCCGCTGCTCTCCGGGCCGGGGGTGGACCTCGACTACAAACAGCAACAGGAAATCTTCGCCACGGTCGTGGACTTGTCCACGCGCCTGCGCGAAGGCCGTATCACCCTCTACGCTGTCGACCCCATCGGAGCTCAGGAAGGCGTAGGCCGCTCCTTTTACTACGAGAATTTTCTCAAGGGTGTGAGCAAGCCGCAGCAAGTGGCGCTGGGCGATCTGTCTCTGCAGGTGCTGGCGGTGCAGAGCGGAGGCCTCGCGCTGCACGGCAGCAACGACCTGACCGGCATGTTGCAGCAATGCATTGCCGACACCCGGGCGTACTACCAAATCAGCTTCAGTCCCGGGGCTGCGGACCAGCGCGACCCGTATCACCAAATCAGCGTGGGACTCAGCAAGCCGGGCCTCACCGCGCGCACCGCGCAGGGGTACTACGCCGCCACTAAATAGCGCGGATCAAGCGCGCCGGCAGGGTGATGAGGGCGACCACCAACTCCAGCGCTCCATGCACTGCTATGCCCAACAGCCGGAAGGGAAGCAGCAGGAGCCAGACCACGGGATAGAGCACCAGCGCCATCAGGGCCAGCGGCCAGCAAAGAAGAAACAACACGCACCAGAGAAGAAAATTGATCATCGCTGAAAACCCCTCCTCCTCGAAGGGCAGGCGCACGCATCGCGCTCTCCAACAAGATACGCAAGGCGTGTACGTGCGGTTCCCGTGATGGGCTTCGCCCCTATTTGTCACGGCTTTTTGCAAACGAATGACGGGTGCCCCACATCTCGCTCGTTTTTGACGAGATGTGGGATACCACCGAAGCTCGGCCCCTGATGGCCCTCATCCAGGACCTGTTGTCAGGACCTCTTGCCGGGACCTGTCGCCAGGAGGGAATTGCTGGTGGACAGCCGTGGAATCCCACATCTCGCGAAAAACGAGCGAGATGTGGGGCACCCGTCGTTTGTTAGAAAGTGAGATCTGGAACAGATCTCGCTCCGCCTTCTATGATCAGGGAAGAGGATCGCGATGCCCGCTAACGGCCTGGTAGAAACACCAAGCAGCCATTCGGTAGAGAAAACGCTCGAGAAGCTGCAGCAGGCGCTTGCTGCTAAAGGCATTACGGTGTTCGCGCTCATCGACCACAGCGGCGAAGCTGCCAAAGCCGGCCTGACCATGCCGCCCACCAAACTCCTCATCTTTGGCAAACCCAGGGGAGGCACGCCGCTGATGTTGGCCGCCCCTTCCATCGCGATCGACCTGCCCATGAAGATTCTCATTGCCGAGACCGTGGAAGGCAAAGTCTCCGTCTGCTACAACACTTCCGAATATCTGCAGCAGCGCCACGGCATACCAGACACCCTCCAGCCCAACCTGGCATTGGTGGCCTCCCTGGTAGCCGCCATCACGAGTTAAGCGGTGTCGACTCTCCAGGAACTGGTGGCCCTGCTGGGCCAACAAGCGGGCTTCGCGCTCGCCGGCATCGCACCCATTCCTCAGCAGGAACAGGACTACCCCGAGCTCGACCACTTCGAGCCCTGGGTGGAGCGCGGCGCCGCGGGTGAGATGGAATACCTGAAGCGCCGCGACGCGCACAATCGCCTGCTGCGCTCATCACTCCGGGTAGCCGTGCCGTGGGCCCGGTCGGTCATCGTTTGTGCGGCGAACTACAACGCGGAAGCCCCAAAATCCATAGACCCGGCACCTGAGGGAGCGGGCTGGATCGCACGGTACGCATGGACCGGCTTTGCAGACCAGCCTTCCGACTACCATGACGTCCTGCTCACCCGCCTGCACGGGCTGGAGAAAACCCTGCAAGAGGAGCTCGGCCCCTTCATCGCCCGCTGCTATGTCGATACCGGTCCGCTGGTGGAACGTGTCTACGCCCGGTACGCCGGCATCGGCTGGATTGGCAAGAACACCTGCATTCTCAATCAGCAACTAGGCTCCTGGCTGTTACTGGGCGTCATTCTCACCGACCTCATACTTCCTGATCTGGCCGAAGAGCCGACGGATGAGGCGATTGCTGATCCGATTGCGGCGCTCGCGGCGCCACCAGACCGCTGCGGCAGCTGCACCCGCTGCATCGACGCCTGCCCGACGAACGCGCTCACGCCATACCAAATGGATGCCAGCCTCTGCATCGCCTACCTGACCATCGAAAAGAAAGGTTCGATCGATCCAGCGTTGCGCCCGCACATGGGGCGCCAGGTGTTCGGTTGCGATATTTGTCAGGACGTGTGCCCATGGAATCGCCGCGCGCCGGCCGGCGCCGATCCGCAGCTAGCGGTCCGCCGGTCATTGGTGAACCCGGCGCTCGCCTGGCTGGGGGAACTGGACGCCGAAAGCTTTCGTACCCTTTTTCGCAAATCTCCGCTGCAGCGCACCAAGCTGGGCGGCTTGCTACGCAACGTGGCCATTGCGATGGGGAACAGCGGCTCGACCGCCTACCTGCCGAAATTGCGTGCATGGGCAACCGGGGCAGACCCGGTGCTGGCCGAAGCAGCGCAGTGGGCCATTCAGCAACTGGAAGCAGTTTCGCTTACTTGATCGCGTGAGGAATTAGGCGCTACGCATTACATTGGCCGCATTGAGTCCCTTGGGACCTTGCTGGCATTCAAACTCAACGGCGTCCCCTTCGTTCAGGCTCTCGTATCCTTTTTCCTGGATAGCGGAGAAGTGCACGAATACGTCCTCGCCAGTCGAACGCTGGATGAACCCGTATCCCTTGGCTCCGTTAAACCACTTGACTACGCCTGTTTCCTTCAATCGCGCTCCCCCTTTGATGTGAGTCACCACCCAGGCGATCTCTGAAGACACGACGTGCTCCGTGGTGAAGACGGCCGTCTGCCTTAGTGGAGTTACCTGGTGAGTGGTCAAAACAACCGAAATGATGGTTATACGGGGCCCACTTGCAGCGTGTTCTCTGTGCAAGCTTGATGTTGTTATGGCAGGAACCCCCCGGGAGTGCAAGCGAAATTTGCCGGCCGCCTGCGCCGAAAGCCGCGACATCGCGGGACAACCCCAGGCATTCCGAGGACATGTTTCCGCGCAAATCAGCGTAGCCACACCCATACGGGTCATATCGACCGGCTCATGCTGGCTGCTAGCATGAGCCTCATGAGCTTTGGCGTGCCAGCCGTGGTGCCGGTGCCTCGCATTCTCAGCGCGACTCCGGACGAAGAAGCATTGATGGGCCTGCCTGCTTCGGCACAGCCGCCGGCCCGCCTCGCCCCCAATGCGGGGCTGGCCGACCAATTGTTTAGCCTGGTGAAATACATGGCGCAGACTGAGGTGCATACCTACGCCTTCAGTGTGGCTGCCAATGCCATCCTCTCCTTATTCCCCTTCATCGTTATGATGTTCACGGTTGCGCGGCTGGTCTTCCATTCGAAAGCGATGGAGAGTGCAATTGCCGACATGATCCACTACTTCCTGCCGGCCGGTCAGCAATTCGTCACCAAGAACATGGAGATTGTGGCGAACGCGCACAACGGCGTAAAGCTCGCGTCGCTGGTCATGCTGCTGATCTCATCCACTGGAGTGTTCCTGCCGCTCGAGGTGGCACTGAACCGTGTGTGGGAGATTACGCCCAACCGTTCCTACCTGAAGAACCAGGTAGTGTCCCTGGGGCTGGCTGCCATGATCGGCATGGTGGCGTTAATCAGCGTCGGCGTCACAGCCACGCAGCAATCGGTGTTGCGCCTGCTTTTCCTGGGCCACGTGCAGAATAGTCTGTTCGCCTTTTTATCTCATTGGCTGTTACAGATATCAGCGGCCATCGCCAGCATCCTGCTTTTCTTTCTCATCTACTGGATACTTCCCAATCGCAAGTTGCCGGTACGCGCGGTGTTACCGACGGCGATCGTAACCGGGCTCGCCTGGGAGCTGGCGAAGATGCTCTACGTGGCGGCGCTCCCCTGGATGGATTTGCAGAAGGTCTATGGTCCTTTTACGGTTTCGGTGAGCCTGATGTTATGGGCCTTCATCACCGGTTTGTTACTACTGGCTGGTGCGCATTACTCCGCCTCGCGCCACGCACTCCGGCTGGCCTACCAAGCTGACCGCGAGCGCATAGTGCCAGAAACGAACCTGTAGAGCCAGATAGGAGCCCAGGATTGCACAACCGGTTACGATGTGTCCCACTCAAGCCAAATCCGGCTTGAATAAGCGACCCGGATGTAGCTCCGAATCCCTGAACGATGGATCTCCCTTAACACTCACCGGCGACTACACAGGCGGGTGCCCCGCGTAAGCCGAACGGCTGGCGTGGCTGCATAGGGGGCCGAAGTCCTTCCTTGCATTTCTCTCCACATTCTTGACCTTCACTGGGGTACGCCTCCCGACGCAAAAGGCACAACCGTCGTTGCCAAAGAAAATCGATGGCGTGCAGGCAACCCCGGAACCGCCGAACCGATACCAATACTCATGCGGGGGCCTCGCCTTTTTGTGCCATCCGCCGATGAATTCAATGCGTAACTACGCAGTATCGCCGCCTCTCATAGAGGAGCGGCCTTTTTAGGAGAGAGCCAGATGTTTGTTCAAGTTTCCCCCAGGCAGTTATCGACCTGTCGCGACTGGCGGCCGGTGTTTTTCCTCGCAGGCGTTTTCAGCATCCTTTTCTGCGTGCCCGCCCTCCAGGCGCAATTCCGTGGGTCTATCCGCGGCGTGGTCAGTGACCCTTCCGGTTCAGTCGTACCGGGCGCGACTGTCACGCTCAAGAACAGCGAAACCAACGAAAAGCAAACCAGCATCAGCGACCCCAGCGGTATTTACAACTTTAACGCTCTGCCCCCCGGCCACTTTCAGATCACTGCCGAGAAGTCCGGCTTCCAGAAGCAGATTGTTGAGAACTACCAGATCATTCCTGAGCAGCCCAACTCGCTCAATCTGCAAATGCAACTAGGCCAGGCCTCGCAAACTGTAACCGTCAATGGTTCTGAAGCGGCATCCCTGGATACAGAGACCGCCTCCCTCAGCGGCACCATTTCCACTAACCAGATCCAGCATTTGCCGTCATACAACCGGGACATATTCCAGTTGGCGCAGTTAGCGCCCGGGGTCTTCGGTGACGCCGCGCAAAGCAGCGGCGGTGGCACCAGCGCTAACCCCGGCAATCAGGGTCCGGGCGGGTCGGGCAGTTCGTCCGCCGGCATCTTCGGTGCAGAAAATGGTCCCCAGATCCAGGCGCGCGGTGGTCAGTATGAAACAAACGGTATTTCGATCGACGGCATTAGTACGGTAAGCGCCGTGTGGGGCGGTACCTCCGTGATCACGCCCAGCGAAGACTCCGTGCAGGACGTGAAAGTTGTGTCCAACAGCTACGACGCGGAAGTCGGCCGCTTCAGCGGAGGGCAGATTCAGGTGACCACGCGCAGTGGCACTAACTCCCTCCATGGGAGTGCGTTTTTCAAAGCATCGCGGCCCGGCCTCAATGCGTATCAGCGATGGAACGGGGTCGGCTCCGCCACTCCCGGCACCCCGGCAGCGCGCGGCTTGAACCGGGATGAATCCCGCTTCAACAACTATGGCGCCAGTATCGGGGGCCCCTTGCTAAAAGATCGCCTCTTCGCCTTTTTCAATTGGGAGACGAGCCCGCTCTCCGGCTCCACCACCGCCCAGGGTTGGTATGAGACGCCTCAATTCGACAGCCTGACCGGCACCGGCCCGGTGGCCGCACAGTACCTGGGATACAAAGGCGTGGGCGTAGCCAGCAGCGGGCTTATCCAGCGGACCTGCACCTCGATTGGCCTTAGCGAAGGAGTCAACTGCGCCACCACGGCCGCCGGGCTGGACGTGGGCTCGCCCTTAAAGATTGGCGTCACTCGCCTCGACCCCAGTTACGGGGGCTCGAGTAACCAACCCGGCATCGGCGGCGGCCTGGATGGGGTTCCTGACCTGGGCTTTTTCAACACGGTCAACCCGACGAAGACGTCACAGTCACAGTACAACGGGCGGATGGATGCCAACGTCACCCAGAAGGACCATCTCAGCTTTGCCATTTACTGGGTCCCTGTCACCTCGACCGACTACCAGGGGCCAGTGCGCGCGCAAAACTTCTGGCACCACACCCAGACCAACGACGCCTTCTCCGTGATCTGGAATCACACCTTCTCGGCCACGCTCCTGAACGAAGCGCGGGCCAACGCAGCTGGCTGGCGCTTCAACGAAGTCACTTCCAATCCGCAGGCGCCATTCGGCCTGCCGCAGGACAACATCGACAGCATCGGCACCATCGCCAGCCAGAACGGATTTCAATACTTCGGCGCTCCGGGTCCCGGCGTCTATAACCAGTGGACCTACGACTACAACGATATCCTTACCAAGGTGGCCGGCCGGCACAACATCAAGATGGGCGGCGAACTCACGCGTCTCTACTACTTGAACGAAAGTGTCAGTGCCGCGAGGCCGCAGTACAGCTTTCGTAACCTGTGGGACTTTGCCAATGACGCACCGTACAGTGAGAGCGGGCAATTCAGTGCTGCCAGCGGCATCCCATTTCCCAACCGCCAGGACGATCGCGAAAACATCTGGGGCTTTTTCGTGCAGGACGATTACAAGATCCGTCCCAACCTCACCATCAACCTGGGTGTTCGCTACTCCTACTTCGACGCGTTGTATGCCAAGCAGAACAATCTGACGGTGGTGCAGGGCATTCGCGCCAACGCACTTAACGGTCTCAACGTGCGGGTGGGGGGCCATCTTTATTCGCCACAGAAGTATAACTTCGGTCCCCAGGTCGGCTTCGCCTGGCAGCCGAAGAGCTATCACAACAACCTGGTAGTCCGCGGCGGGTTCGGCATCAACTACAACCAGAACGAGATCGCGATTACGTCCAACGGAATCGGGAACCCGCCGCTGGCTGTCTCAGCGTCCTTCTGCTGCTCGACCGCGACGGCCAACAATCCCAGCATCCTGTACGCTACGGCTTCAAGCCCGACCTCGATCTTCGGCTACGCGCCCAACCGGGCGACGATCACGACCTTCGGCCCGAACAACCTGCCCACCAACGGAGTGCCCACCAGCCTGGCTGGCTTTGAGTCAAACCCGGCGACCATGGCCAACTACCACTTCTCCCTTGATACGCAGTACCAGTTGCCCTACAACACGGTAATGACGATCGGGTACCAGGGCAGCACCAGCAAGCATGCGTTGGTCAATCTGAACTACAACGTGGTCGCCGCCGTGCAGGGGCAGCCATTGAACCCCGGGGTCAACTTCCTGAATTATTGGGCGAACACTGGTCGTGGCAATTACAACGCCTTACTAGCCACGCTACGGCACAATTTCTCGCATCACTTCCAACTCGAGGCACAGTACGCCTGGGCCAAGTCGATGGATGAAACCTCGGGCCCGTATGCGCGCGATCTGTACCCCTTCAACTCGAACGCCGCTTACGGCCGCTCTGACTATGACGTGAATGACGGGATGAAAATTTTCGGTCTCTGGCAGCCGGTCATCTTCAGTGGCGCGCACTCGTGGTTGGAGAAGGTCGCCGGCGGCTGGTCACTCAGCGGGATCTTCAACGCACACACCGGCTTCCCCTGGACGCCGATTTACTCGGCAAATACGCCCAGCGGGCTGTATTACAACGGCAGCCAGTACACGCAACTGCGCCCGGTCGGCATCCAGGGTTCATTGGGCAGAAGTACGAAGACCAGCGACTACCAAAAAGCCGTCAATCCGAACTTCAATGGAGACGGAACCGCGGTGTTCGTAGCCCCCAGCTTTGCCGTGGGCCCTGCATTTCCCGCGACAGCGCCTGCACCTCCCGTTGGGTTACACCGCAATATCCTCAACTCGCCCGGTTATCTTGATTTGGATGGCAGTCTGAGCAAGGCGTTCGGTTTGCCTACGAATCGCGTGTTGGGGGAGAACGCGAGGATCGAAGTGCGTGCGGATGCCTACAACTTCTTCAACAAGACGAACATTCGGACCAGCAGTATTGACAACCTGCTCGGTTCGGCGAACCCTGACGGCACGGTAGGTTCAGTAAACGCTGATTTCGGCGTAGCCGGCCAGGCCCTGGGTAGCCGTACGGTGCAACTGCAAGCCCGCTTCAGCTTTTAGGGTCCTGGAGCTTCGCTTACCTGCCACCACGTTTCCCACATCTCGCTCGCTTTTCGCGAGATGTGGGATTCCACGGCACCCAACCGCCCACTCTCAACGCCTGCTCGCCCCTAATGCAGCAAGAACGCCTTCACCACAATCGCATTAGGAGACCGCCCCGCCGGAAACAACGTCAGCAGGGAAGGCGGGTTATTCTCCAACCGCACCACCGCAATATCGCCTGACTGCGCATTCGCCACAAACAGCAAATGACCCGAAGCAGAAAACGCCAAAGCATCCGGGCCCTCACCCACTCGCACACCAGGCCCAATCAACTTGCCATCGTCAATGCCGTAAATCCCTACCCGTCCCGCGCCAAAATCACTCACATACAGCAGCGAGTTATCCGCACTCACCAATCCGCGCACTGGATGCGCACCTACCAGGTACGCTCCACCCACCTCATTCGCTGACGTGGTCAGCTCAGAAATAGTGTCACTGTCGTAGTTAGCCACAAACGCCTCTCCGCCATCCGGCTTGAGCGCAATGTGCACCGGCGTCTTACCCACATCGAGAAACGTAAGCAGCACATCCCCCGAAGCCGGCAACTTGCCCGCTTCATGTGCCAGGCCAATCACTATAATCTGGTGACCACCCGAGCAGGCAACGAACGCTTTTGACCCGTCCGGCAGAATCATTACATCCGTCGCGCCGGGGCAATGATCGAAACTGCTCCGCACTTTGAAGGTATCCGTATCCGCAATACTGACACTGCCACTCACACGGTTGCTGATCACGACAGTCTTGCCATCGGCCGCGACCCGCGCCATGCCCGGCCCTTCCCCGGCGCCGATTACGCCCACCACGCGGCGGGCGGCAAGGTCGATGACTGATACATTATTGGAACCGGCGTTTGCGACGTAGGCCCGGCCGCCCTGCGCATCCACGTCAATCGAGTAGGGTTGCCGCTGTACTGGAATGGTCGCCGCGACACTGTTGGTTTCAGCATTGACTACGCTGACCGTGCCACTGCCGGAATTGACCACGTAGACTTCATTCCGGGTCGGGTTGGCCGCCATGGCAGACGGATCGGTACCCACCGCAATCACGCGGTCCTGGCGCATGTTGACCACGTCCAGAACCGTGACGGTATGGCTACCACCGTTGCTGATGTACGCGTACTCGCGATAATTAGCGGGGTAGTCTTCGCGATGCTTGCAGCCGACACTCCCCAGCGCCATCAAGGCCAGAGCGCACGTGCCGAAGAGGGGGCGCACTAATTTGCAGTAGCGGCGACCTGAATGCCGCGCGGCAGAGAGCGGTGCACTGCCCCGGCAATCTGCGACACCTCGTCCATTAACTGCACAAATTGTTCCGGGTAGACCGATTGCGCTCCATCGGAAAGAGCTTTGTCCGGCTGGTCGTGCACTTCGATCATCAGGCCGTCCGCACCGACTGCCGTAGCCGCGCGTGCCAATGGCAGCACCATGGTCCGCTTACCTGTACCGTGGCTGGGGTCAACGATGATCGGCAGATGGCTGGCGCGTTTCACCGCAGGTACCACACTCAGGTCAAGCGTATTGCGGGTGTGATCGGCGAACGTGCGCACGCCGCGTTCACACAGGATCACCTGGTAGTTGCCCTCGCTCATCACGTACTCCGCCGCCATCAGCAACTCATCGAGCGTCGCCGACATGCCCCGCTTCAACAGCACGGGAACGCGCGTGCGCCCGGCCCGCTTCAGCAGGGAAAAATTCTGCATGTTGCGCGCGCCAATCTGGATGATGTCGGCATACTTTGCGACCAGGTCAAGACTCTCGTTGTCCAGCGCTTCGGTCACAATGCGCAGACCGAACCGGTCCCGCACTTCCGCCATGATCTTCAATCCATCTTCGCCCATGCCCTGAAAGGCATAAGGAGACGTCCGCGGCTTGTACGCGCCGCCCCGAAAGAACTGCGCCCCGGCGTTGGCCACTTGCTCAGCCACGGCAAATGCCTGTTCGCGCGACTCGATCGAGCACGGGCCGGCCATCACCGCGAGATCACGGCCACCGATGCTGGCATTGGTGCCGGGAAAGGTGATGACCGTGTCCTCCTGCTTTACATCGCGGCTGACCAGCTTGTACGGCTTCGTCACACGGATCACGTCGGACACGCCGGGAAGCTCATCCAGTCCGCCGTTATCGACCGCGCCACTATTACCAGTGATCCCAATGGCGGTGCGCTGTGCGCCCGGCAGGGGATGGGCGCGAAATCCCAATGATTGAATTCTTTCGCAGACCGCCTGGATTTGTTCCTCTGTCGCCTGCGGTTTCATGACTACGAGCATGGGTGCCAACAACCTTTCTATGCACTCTAAGTGTACTGTCTACAGCTATCTGCGACAATGCTGCGCGGCCTTCTGATATACCTGAGCAAATGAACCACGCCCGCCGGTTTCGCCAGTTGCGCCGTCACATGAAGCAACAGGGAATTGAGAGCCTGCTGGTGACGCACCTGCCAGACGTGCGCTATCTCTGCGGCTTTACCGGCTCGAACGCCTACCTCGCCATCCTTGCCAACCGGGCGGTCATGTTGACTGACGGCCGCTACATCGCGCAGGCCAGGCAGGAGACCTTGGCAGCCAGGGTGGTCATCGCTGCGAAATCTGCTCGCGAGGAAGCCTGCAGATGGCTCGCTGCCAGTGGCGTTGAACACTGCCACTTCGATCCGGAGTCAACTACGGTCGCAGAACTGACCCACTATCGCAAAGCTGCTGGAGGCGTCGCCCGCGGATTCTTTCAACCACTGGCAGCCCCCATCGTCTCTGGGCTGCGCCTCATCAAGGACGAAGAGGAGTTGCTCCTGATGGAGCAAGCCGCGGCACTGGGCGTCCACCTTTACCACGAACTGCTGCCGCAACTGGAGCCGGGCATGCCGGAAACGACGGTGGCCGCACTCCTTGAGCAGAGCGCGCGGCAGGGGGGAGCGGAAGGAATGTCCTTCGCCACCATTGTCGCTGGCGGCCCGCGCTCCTCCCTGCCGCATGGCCACGCCAGCACTCGAGGTCTTCCCCGTAAAGGGTTCGTAACGCTCGACTTCGGTGTTATTCTCAAGGGTTATTGCTCAGACATGACGCGCACTGTATACCTGGGCAAACCGACAGAGCGAGAGCGCTTCACGTATGATTCTGTGCGGGAGGCGCAACAGGCGGCTGTCGAAGCAGTGAAGCCTGGGGTCTCTTGTGGCGTTGTCGATGAAGCAGCACGCAGCGTTCTGCGCAAGGCTGGGTTGGCTGAGTACTTTACCCATTCGACCGGGCACGGCGTAGGGCTTGAAATCCACGAAGCACCCCGCATTGCCGCGGACCAATCGCAATCCCTTGAGCCGGGCATGGTCATCACCATCGAGCCCGGTGTGTATTTGGAAGAGCAGTTTGGAGTACGGATTGAGGATATGGTTGCCGTGACCCGGCAGGGTAGCCGGGTATTAACGCCGGCTTCCACCGGTTGGACGCAGCTCTAACCTCCTTGAGCTTTTAGCAGACGAGAGATGCATGACGCCTGACGAGATTGAAGAACTAAAACAACTCATAGAGTTTTTAAAAGCAAACGACATCGGCGAGTTTGATTTCGAGCGCGCCGACACCAGGATTCGCATCAAGTTCGGTCACACCGCACCCGCAGCAGCCGCGGGGCTTGACCTGGCCCAACTGCAACAGCTACTGGGATCGAGCCGCCAGTCAGCGGCCGCGCCGCCGCCCGTCACCCATGCTGCCGCCGTTGCTTCGGCTGCTGCTGCCGCGCCGGAAGAAGAATCCCTGCACATCGTGAAGTCGCCCATTGTGGGTACCTTCTACGAGTCCTCTTCGCCCGGGTCTCCCGCGTTCGTGAAGATCGGCGACCAGGTGGACAATGGCCAGGTGCTTTGCATCGTGGAAGCCATGAAGCTGATGAACGAAATCGAATCCGATGCCGCCGGCGAAGTGGTCAAGCGGATGGTCACCAATGGGCAGCCTGTTGAATACGGTCAGCCATTGTTCGCTGTGCGCCCGCGTTGAGCCGGTGCGCCTTGAACGGAATGAAGACTCATGTTTCGTAAATTACTGATCGCCAATCGCGGCGAAATTGCGCTGCGCGTCATCTGCGCCTGCAAAGAACTGGGCATTCGCACCGTAGCCATTTACAGTGAGGCCGATCGCAACTCACTCCACGTGCGTTTTGCCGATGAAGCCATCTGCATTGGGCCGCCGCGTTCGGCGGACAGCTACCTGAATGTGCCGGCGGTCATCTCCGCCGCAGAAATCGCTGATGTCGACGCCATCCATCCGGGCTACGGCCTGCTGAGCGAGAACGCCAACTTCGCTGAAGTGTGCCGCGCATCGAACATCAAGTTTATCGGGCCGACGCCTGAAGCCACGCGACTGATGGGCGAAAAAGAGAAAGCGCGCCAGGCGATGAAGAAGGCCAGGGTGCCTATCCTTCCTGGTTCCGAAGGAGTCTTGCAGAGCGCCGACGAAGCACTGGCCTGGGCCCGCTCGGTTGGCTTTCCCGTCATCCTCAAGGCGTCAGCCGGGGGCGGCGGCCGCGGCATGCGCGTGATCCGCACGGAAGAGGAATTGCCCCAGCTCTACCAGGCCGCCCATACCGAAGCCGCCAACGCGTTCGGCAACGGCGACCTCTACATGGAGAAGTTCATTGAGCGCCCGCGCCACATCGAGTTCCAGATTCTGGCCGATGAGCATGGCAACGTGGTTTCGCTGGGTGAGCGTGAGTGCTCTATTCAACGTCGCCATCAGAAGCTGATTGAAGAAGCGCCGTCGCTTCAGATCACGCCAAAGATACGCGAAGAGATTGCCAAGACGTTAAAGCGGTGCCTGTCGGCTATCGGTTATCAGAACGCCGGGACCATCGAGTTCCTCATGGATGAGGATGGCAAGCTCTACTTTATCGAGATGAACACCCGCATCCAGGTGGAGCATCCTGTCACTGAGATGGTTACCGGCATCGACCTGGTGAAGGCGCAACTGCGCATCGCTGCCGGGGAAAACCTGTCCAGCATTCTGCCGGAAACGGTGGCGATTCGCGGGCACGCGATCGAGTGCCGCGTGAACGCCGAGCATCCGGAGAAGTTTACGCCGTCCGCCGGCCGCATCACTGCGTTCAATGTGCCGGGGGGCAACGGGGTGCGGGTCGACACCGCGCAATACGCTGAGGGCGTCGTGCCGCCTTACTATGATTCGTTGATTGCCAAGCTGATCGTGCACGGCAAGGATCGCACCGAGGCCATGGCGCGCATGTCGCGTGCGCTCGAGATGTTTGTGGTCGAAGGCATTCACACCACGATCCCACTGCACCGCCGCATCCTTCAGGATCCTGAGTTTCGCGACGGCTCCTTCGACACCAAGTTCATGGAGCGCTTCTTCGAACGCGAGAAGCACCGGCGCGAGCAAGTCGTCGCAGGAGTGTAGCCCATGACCCGGCGGCTGGTGCTGCCCCGTCTTTACCCGATCCTCGACGCCGGCCTGCTGCAGCACGCCAGCCTCTCCCTGGAAGATTTTGCCCGCGACCTCTACGCCGCCGGCATCCGGTTTTTGCAGTACCGGGATAAAGACGCGTCGGACGAGTTGCTGTTAGAGCGGGCAGCTATCCTGCGCCGCATCTTCCCCCACGAAGACTGCCGGCTCATCCTGAACGACCGCGCGCACCTGTTGATGCCGGCTGGCTATGAAGGCCTGCATCTCGGCCAGGAAGATCTGGCGCCAGCGGAAGCCCGGGCGCTGGTCGGAAGTGACAGGCTCATTGGTCTGTCGACGCACAATGCGTCACAGTTACGGACTGCGGAGCACGCGCCCGTCGATTACCTGGCGATCGGCCCCGTCTTCGCCACCCAATCAAAGGCTGTACCGGACCCAGTGGTGGGCGTGGAAGGCGTACGCGAAGCCAGGGAACTGACCAGCAAGCCTCTGGTCGCGATCGGCGGCGTCACCCGTGCAAACTGCGCAGAAGTCCTGGCTGCCGGAGCGGATTCCGTAGCCGTCATCTCCGACCTGCTACCGAGAAACGGCCAATCTACCGCACGCATCGTGCACGAGTTTATGTCCCTGCTAACCCAGGACCACAAACAATGAGAAAGCCCCTCGGGCTTCCTGACTCCACTTACTAAAAGTCATTGGAAACTTCATCTTCAACCCATGTACGCCGGA
>CAZZVD010000029.1:0-20877 GCA_964657465.1 uncultured Acetobacteraceae bacterium
GGTGGTGATGACAAAAGGGCGTTTGGGATGACAAGGAGGGAAAGGAGGGGGGTGGGTTGTGATGAGAACCAGAAGTCGTTTCCCTCTACCGGGAATCTAAGCTGGAGAGTTTCGCTATAAACTCGCTAAACGATGGCCTCTCCTCAAAAATCGACCGCGCCCGTGCAGACTGCGGAGCCCAGGAAGCCAGTTTTCCTGCTGGACGCGATGTCGTTCATCTTCCGCGCGTACCACGCCATGCAGCGGCAACGGCCGATGTCTACCAGAACCGGAATCCCTACGGCTGCCACGTTTGTGTTTGTCAATATGATCAACAAGCTCCGCAGAGACTTCCAACCGGAATATTTTGCGGCTGTGTTTGACGTGAGCGGGGCCGTCTTCCGCGATGAGCGCTCCCGCAGTATCGCGACCGTGCGCAAATGGAACCTGAAAACGCAGACCTTCGACGAAATCGACTACGAAGGGTACAAAGCAAACCGCACGGAGATGCCGGCAGATCTGGCACAACAGCTTCCATTCATACGCCGTTCTCTCGAGGCGTTTCGTATACCGATTCTGCAGTCCGAAGGGTTCGAGGCCGACGATGTGATCGGCACGCTGGCACGGCAAGCGGCCGAACAGGGCCATGACGTGTTTGTGGTTTCGAATGATAAAGACATGCTGCAGCTGGTGACGGGCCAGATCAAGGTCCTGAATCCGGTGAAAGACAATCTGATCCTGGATCGCGACAAGGTAGTGGAAGTGCTGGGTGTGCCGCCGGAGCGGGTGATTGATGTGATGGCGTTGCGAGGCGACTCCATTGACAACATTCCCGGCGCACCAGGGATCGGCGATAAGGGGTCGGTGGAACTGGTGCAGCAATTCGGCAGCGTGGAAGCGGTGCTCGACCACGCCGCCGAGGTGAAGCGTAAGACCTATCGCGAATCCCTCGAGAACAATCGGGAGATGGTGCTGCTGAGCAAGGAGCTGGTGACGATTCATTGCGAAGTGCCGGTAGAGCTCGATTTGAGCCAGATGCTGACCCAGGCACCCGATGTGAGCGCTTGCCGCGCTTTGTTCAACGAACTCGAGTTCACCACGATGCTGAAGGAACTGGCTCCGGAAGAGCAGACGAAGCCACTGGTGGTGCTGCCGAACCCGAGTGCCGAGCAGATTCGCCACTTTGCCGAGCAGGCGCGCGCGGGCGGTTTCGCCCTGGCCTTCGACGCGACCCTGCTGCAGGTGGCCGCGGAGCAGGTAGGGGCTGCGGAAGGCGAGGCGATTGAGGAGGAGGAGCCGCAGCTGAAAACGATGTCACTTTTCAGCCTGGCCGATGCTCCGCCAGAGGCGGAAGCCGCGCCGCAGAGCCTGCGCATTGCTGTTTCCGCGGAAGCGGGCACCGTGCTGGTGTTTTGCCTGGATGCAGCGGCCTGCGACGGCCCATTTCTGGATACGCTCCGCACGCTGCTGGGTGAAGAGAGCACCTCGAAGGCCGTACACGATCTGAAAGCCACCCTACGCATTCTTGGCTCGCATGGCGTGAGCCACGGGCTGGAACTCAGGGGGCCGGTGGATGACGTAATGCTGTACTCCTACCTGATTAACCCGACGCACACCACGCATTGGCTGGGCGATGTGGCAGCTCGCTTTACCAGCCGCGCGTTACCGGCGGCCGGCGAGGAGTTATTGCCGGAATCGGCGCGCGCTATTCAGACGCTGGCTCCTCTCCTGAAGACCGATGTGGAAGCGCTGGGCACGGCACAGGTGTATCGCGATATCGATTTGCCATTGGTACCCGTGCTGCTGCGTATGGAAGAGGCCGGGGTGCGCATCGATCGCGCCGTGCTCGCGGACATGGCCGAACGGCTGACAAAGGATATGCAGCAGGTAAGCGAGCAGATCTACGAAGGCTCGGGCCATCGTTTCAATATCAATTCACCCAAACAGCTGGGCGATGTGTTGTTCAACAAGATGAAGCTGGCCAAGCCGATGAAGTATGGCAAGGGCAAAGTCATCTCGACCGCAGTCGATGTGCTGGAAGAACTAGCGGCGTATAACGAGGTTCCGCGGCAGGTACTGCAATACCGGCAACTAGCCAAGCTGAAGTCGAACTATGTGGATTCATTGCCACTGCTGGCGGATGCGGAAGGGCGGGTGCATACCACGTTCAACCAGGTGGGCACGGCGACGGGCCGGCTATCTTCGACGAATCCCAATCTGCAGAACATTCCCATCAAGACCGAGCTCGGGCGCGAGATTCGTGCGGCGTTCATCGCGGCGCCGGGCAACGTGCTGATGTCTGCCGATTATTCTCAGATCGAGTTGCGGCTCATGGCCCACTACTCGGAAGACCCGTTGCTGGTAAGGGCCTTCGCCGAAGGGCAGGACATTCATACGCTCACCGCCTCAGAGGTGTTTGGCATCAGCCCCGAGGCGATGGATAAGCAAACACGAGATCGCGCCAAGGCAGTGAACTTCGGCATCGTCTACGGCATATCGCCGTTTGGATTGGCAGCGCAACTGGGCATTGAGCAGAATGTGGCCAGGCTTTATATCGAGACGTATTTCGCACGCTACAGCGGTGTGCGCAGCTACATCGATCGTCTGCTGGAAGAGACGCGCCGGGAGCAGCGCGTGCGCACGCTCTTCGGCAGGGTTCGGCCGATCCCCGATATGCAAAGCCGCAATGCGAACCTGCGCGGTTTTGCGGAGCGCACGGCCGTTAACACCCCATTGCAGGGAACCGCAGCCGACTTGATCAAAATCGCCATGATTCGCATCGATCGAAGACTCAAGGAAGAAAAGCTAAGAACAAAGATGACGCTCCAGGTACACGACGAATTATTATTCGACGTGCCGGAGAAGGAAGTGGAAGACGTACGGCAATTGGTACGGCATGAGATGGAAACAGTCGTCGCGCTGAAAGTGCCGGTGCTGGTGGATTGTGGCGTGGGACCAAACTGGCGCGACCTGGTTTAGCGAATAGCGGTGCAGCGCACATAGGCTTCCGTCGCAGGAGCACCCCAACGGGTTTTCGTGGAGGTCAGTAATTTGTTGTTTGCTTGCTTGAAAAGACCCGGGGTCTTTGCGTACCCGCTACTCGCTTCATGGTTGAGTTGTGCGGGGTTTGCGTCGCAGACTCAATCGGCCGCCATGCCTGCCGACATCGTCATCAGGAACGCGACCGTGATGACGGCCTCGCACGGTACGGTCGAGCGGGGCAGCGTGTGGGTCCACCAGGGAAAAATTGCCGGTGTGGGCGCCAGTGTGAACGCGCCGGCAGATGCAACTGTGATTGATGCAACTGGCAAATTCGTGACTCCCGGCATCATCGATCCGCATTCTCACTCAGCGCTCAGCGATGATGTGAATGAGGCTACCAGCCCGGTGACGCCCGCCATGATGATGATCGATGCCTTCGACAACATGGATAGCGCGCTGTATCGCGCACTCGCCGGAGGCGTCACCACGGAATTGTTGCTGCATGGATCCGCCAACGTGATTGGCGGCCAGGCGGTGGTGATCAAGAACAAGTTTGGGCTCTCGCGCGACCAGATGCTTTTTCCGAATGCGCCGCGCTCCATCAAGTTTGCCAGCGGAGAGAATCCCAAGCGGGTGTATGGGGAACGCAACGAATTGCCTTCTACGCGGATGGGCAACTTCGAGGTGCTGCGCCAAGCCTTTGAAGATGCGAAAGCCTACATGGCAAGCTGGGACGCCTACAACGCCAAAATCGCGAAAAACGATAAAGATGCAGTTGCGCCCAAACGCGATTTGAAACTGGAAGCGTTGTCGGACGTGTTGCGCGGCAAGCTCCTGGTGCAAATCCATTGCTACCGGGCAGATGAGTTTCTGACTGAAGAGGCGATTGCGAAAGAGTACGGTTACAAAATCCGCGCCTTTCACCATGCGCTGGAAATGTACAAGGTCGGCGACCAGATCGCGCCGACGGGCACTGCCATCGCGACGTTTGCTGATTGGTGGGGGTACAAGGACGAGGCCTGGGACGCTATCCCGTGGAATGCGACCATGAGCATGCGTGAGGGCGTACGGGTAGCGCTGAAGAGCGATTCCAACGATTATGTGCGCCGCCTGAATCAGGAGGGTGGCAAGATGATTCATTATGGCGGGGCGACCGAAGAGGAAGCGCTACGCATGATCACCCTTAACCCCGCGTGGATTATTGGTGTCGATGACCGGGTCGGCTCCATTGACACCGGGAAAGACGCTGACCTGGTGATTTGGAATACGGACCCGCTTTCTACCTATGCCCGCGCAGAGAAGGTCTACATCGATGGCGAGTTGTTCTTCGACAGTAGCCTGCCGGGCTTTGGCACCACTCGTTTTCATGGGGCGATGCACAACAGCGGATTTTCGGGTTCGGAACAGGATGACGGGGGTGGCCTTTGATCGTTGCACGCAGAACCACCCGCCATTGGTTAGCGCTTTGCTGCCTGTTGGGGTGCGTGAGCGCAGATGGGCAGACGCCTGCGCGCAGTAAGGCGAAAGCCGCGCCGGTAGTTTCCGCGGCAGATGGCCCCAACAGCACGGTGATTTCTCCGCCGCCCGTGATCGCGATCACCGGTGGCAAATTGCTCACCATCACCCATGGCACGATCGAGAATGGGGTTCTGATTCTCGAGAACGGAAAGATCAGTGCCGTCGGTCCTGCTGCTTCGACCAAAATTCCGAAGGGTGCGCAGGTGATCGATGCCAAAGGAATGACGGTGTACCCGGGATTGTTTGACGCAGAGACCAACCTGGGCCTGACCGAAGTTTCGGCGGACGAGAACAGCAACGACCTGGTGGAGAAGTCGGACGAGATTTCGCCACAAATGCGTGTGGTGGATGCGTTCCACGCCGAGACCGCGCGGATCCCGGTGCAGCGCATCAATGGTGTCACCAATGCGATTGTTGCTCCTGCATCGGAAGACTCCATGGCTGGCCAGGATGCGTTGATACAGCTCTATGGCAAGGACCGCAATGCCATGATCCTGGCTCCTGATATTGCGTTGGCCATGAACTTTGAAGGAGACATTCGGCGCAAGGGCGGCGGTAGTCGCGCCTCAAAGTTTCCTGAAACCCGCATGGGTTTGGCCTCACAGCTACGCCAGGCCTTTCTGGACACGCAGAATTATATGGCCGAACAGGCCGCAGCGGCCAAGCCGGACTTCAAGGGAACGCCTCCCAAGAAGAACCTGAAGTACGAAGCGCTGATTCCTTACCTGAAAGCGGAAAAGCCGGTTGTTTTCGGCGCTTACGAGAGCTTTGAGGTGGAAGTGGCGATGGGCATTGCGAAGGAGTTTCACCTCAAGGTGATTCTTAACCATGTGACGCATACGCAGGATCTGCTGGATACGATCGCTTCGTATAAGGTGCCCGTGATTGTCGGCTCCATCTACGATCAGCCCAATGCCAACGAGCGATACGATGCTGTATTTTCGCTACCGGCAGAGTTACAAAAGCGCGGAGTTAAGATTGCGTTTTCGTCGATGAGCGGCGGACCTGTGTCGGACAGCCGCAATCTGCCCTATGCTGCCGGCTATGCGGTGGCTTACGGCCTGCCGTACGAGGAAGCTTTAAAGGCGATCACGATCAACCCGGCAGAAATGTTTGGTATGGGCGCGACCCTTGGGTCCCTGGACGAAGGGAAGACGGCGAATGTGGTGATCGCGAATGGTGATCCTCTGGACGTGCGCACGTCGGTGAAGCAGGTGTTTATCGGCGGCGTGGCTATCCCGATGACGAGCCGTCAGACGCAATTGCGGGACCAGTATCTGCCACTGACGCAAAAGCCTCAGTGAAGCAGTGGGGAAAAATCCCGGAACCCCCAAAGGACGGGGAGATCACTGCTCTTCATCCGAGGCGTTTCCCGGCAGTAACCACAAGGCCCTGCTCTCTGCACGCATGTCTCACCACTCATCTGTGCTGCAATAGCAATGCCCTTCTCCCTGGACGGGTGCCCCATGCTCGCGGAGTCCCGCGTGCGTGGGTTGAACAAGACAGGGCGAAGCTCTTCGAACGTTTTTTGGCCGACACGTCGCGAAATCAGAGGAAACCAAGCACGCGATAAAGGAACGGAATGTTCGTGAATGTGGGAAACGGAGAGAAAACTTTTGATGGGCTTCGCCCTTTTTCTTCAACCCACGCACGCGGGACTCCGCGAGCATGGGGCACCCGTCCAGGGAGAAGGGCATTGCTATTGCAGCGCAGATGAGTGGTGAGACACGCGTGCAGGGAGCAGGGCCTTGTGATCGCAGCGGAGAGGGTGCCTCCGTTACGGTACGGCCGCGAGAAATGCGAGCTAGGTCTTTTTTCTACCCTTACCAGCCGCAGCCGGAAGCGTCTCGCGCAAAGCCACTTTGAGGTAGCGTTCCAGGGTTTCTTTTTGCAGGCCTTCGGGATCGAAGAGATGGTTCAGCGCCAGCCCATCCACCATGCCGCAGACCGCCAGCGAATCGGTGAACCGCGTTTCGGTCGAGTGCCTGGCTAGTTCCGGCAGCAAACGGTTTATCTCGGGGATGGACGTGCGCACATGCATGGCCTTGAGAAGGGCCGCGAGTCGCTTGCGGCGGCGCGGATGGCGAATCGCATAGAGCTTGAACTCGACTATCAACAGCATGCGCTCGAGATTGTTGCTTAAGCCGGCAAGATACTTCGCCAGGGCTGCAATGCGCAGTTCGATGGTGGGCAGCCCACGCAGCAACGGCCCAATCTCGTTCATGTTGTGATCCAGGTCGTCTTCGAAGATAGCCAGGAACACATCTTCCTTATCTGTGAAATTGTCGTAAAAAGCGCCGCGAGTTTTCCTCGCCCGCACCGCGATATCTTCCAGGCGCGCATGTTCAAACCCGTCGCGCGCAAAGACATACCGGGCGGAACGAAGCAACGCTTGCCGCGTAGCAATGCCGCGCTGCTGCCGTTGCAGTTGTCCTTTGTCTTCCCCGGCGACTCTTTTTGAATCCGGCATCCTGCTCTCCGCGTCTGATCATAGAACATAGTCACGGAACATACATGCGTGTATGTTTCCGGTTCATCCGCCGGCTGCAAGCAATCCCGAAGCCTTTTTGGAGAAAAATATGAGCCATTGGCTTAGACGTGCGGCAGACACCCCTGCCTTTGATCAAATCAACTGGATGCAGCCTGCGATCCTGCTCCTGGCCAGTGTAGCCCTGCTAGCCGGCTGCGATAAGAAGCCAGCTGCGGCCGGGCCACCCCCGGCGCTGCCCGTGAGCGTGGTTGAGGTCCAGGCATCGGATGTACCTGTCTCCAACGAGTGGGTCGGCACGATGGACGGATTTGTGAATGCGCAGATTCAACCACAAGCCAGCGGATACCTGATCAAACAGAATTATCGCGAAGGCACCCAGGTGGCAAAAGGCCAGGTCCTGTTCGAGATTGATCCGCGCCCGTTCCAGGCGGCACTCGATCAGGCCAAAGGTCAGCTTGCCCAGGCGCAGGGGCAAGTGCAGCAGGCGCAGGCCCAATTGGGTCTCGCTGAAATCAACGTGAAGCGTGACACACCGCTTGCACAGGCACGCGCCATCGCGCAAAGCCAATTGGACAATGATGTGCAGCAAAAGGCCCAGACAGAGGCCTCAGTTAAGTCGGCGCAAGCCTCAGTGGCCGCTGCCGAAGCTGCCGTCGAGAATGCGCAGCTAAACCTCGGGTTCACCCATGTGCGCTCATTGATCACTGGCGTGGCCGGGCAGGCAACCACCCAGGTGGGTAACCTGGTCAACGCGCAATCTGTACTTACCTCGGTTTCACAACTAAACCCCATCAAGGTTTACTTCTCCATCAGCGATACCGAGTATCTTGCCCTGATCCAACGGGCGCGGAACAGCGGCGGTGATCTTCTCAAGAACAGCGCATCCATTCCTCTGACGCTGACGCTTGCCAATGGTGAGGCGTACCCGAGCAAGGGCCGCATCGCGTTCGTCGATCGTCAGATGAATGCGCAGACCGGCGCGATCCGCATCGCGGCCGAGTTCCCGAATCCCGGCAACGTTTTGCGTCCCGGGCAGTTTGGCCGGGTGCGCGGAGAAACCCAACTGCACAAGGACGCGTTGCTCATCCCGCAGGTAGCTGTCGAGGAACTGCAGGGCCTGCAGCAGATTTACGTTGCCGGCGCAGATAACAAGGCTCACCTGACCACGGTGGAGCTGGGTCCGCAGGTGGGGACCAACTGGTTGATCGAAGGCGGTTTGGCTCCGGGTAGCCGGGTGATCGTCGACAACCTGCAGAAACTGCACGATGGCGCTCCAGTAAGCCCGCATCAGGCCGCGGCGGCCGCACTTGCTGCTCCGCCGGCCAGCACCTCGACAGGGAGGTAGTTCATGTCAAAGTTTTTTATTCGCCGGCCCATTGTCGCCATCGTTATTGCCATTGTGACCGTCATTCTCGGCACTGTATCGATGTTGAGTCTTGCAACTTCGCAATACCCTGACATTGTTCCGCCGGAAATCCTTGTGACCGCCACCTACCCGGGTGCGGATGCCAAGACCGTATCGCAGGCTGTGTCGACCCCGATCGAGCAGCAGATGAACGGCGTCGACAACATGATCTACATGAACTCCGTCAGCGCGAACAATGGCGTGGTTCAGCTGTTTGTCGATTTCGATGTGAAGACCGATCCGAACATCGACCAGGTGCTGGGTCAGTTGCGCGTCGATCAGGCGCAGTCGCAGTTACCTGCGCAGGTCACTACGGCAGGCCTTACCGTGCAGAAAGCGCTCACCTCGCCGCTGATGCTGGTGGCGATCAACTCGCCTGGCGGGAAATTGAGCCAGGAGTTTCTGACCAACTACGCCATCATCAATCTGCAGGATCAGCTTTCGCGGGTTAAAGGCGTATCGCGTGTGCAGGTGTTCGGTGGTCAGTATGCGCTGCGGGTGTGGGTACGGCCGGATGCGATGGCCAAGCTGAGCATCACCGCGCCCGAAGTCATCCAGGCGATCCAGACGCAGAACAATGTAAACCCCGCTGGCCAAATCGGCGCCGAGCCCATTCCCCAGGGGCAGCAGTTCACTTACACCGTGCGCACCCAGGGCCGGTTGGTGAAGCCGGAGGAGTTTGGCGCGATTATCATCCGCGCCAATCCGGATGGCTCTGTCGTGCACCTCAGCGACATCGCGCGGGTCGAACTGGGCCAGCAGGCTTATGCGATTTCCGCACGTTATAACCAGGCTCCTTCTGGCGTAATGGCCATCTACCAGCTGCCTGGGTCGAATGCCGTCGCGACGGCCGCAGCCGTGAACGCGCGCATGAAAGAACTTGCAGCAAGCTTCCCGGCCGGCATTTCCTACGATGTACCGCTGGATACCACCAAGGCAGTGACCGCCGGCATCCACGAGATTGTTTTCACCCTGGTGGAAGCGCTGGCCCTGGTGGTCATCGTTGTATTCATCTTTCTGCAGGGCTGGCGGGCAACGCTGATTCCCTTGTTGGCGGTTCCGGTTTCGCTCATCGGTACCTTCATCATATTTCCAGCGCTTGGCTTCTCGATCAACACCCTGTCGCTATTCGGCCTGGTGCTGGCGATCGGGCTGGTGGTGGATGACGCCATCATCGTGGTGGAAGCAGTCGAGCACCACATCGATGAAGGCATGGAGCCGAAAGAGGCTACCATCCTGGCCATGGAAGAGGTGGGTGGGCCGGTGGTTGCCATTGCGCTCATCCTTGCCGCTGTATTTATCCCGACCGCTTTCATCCCCGGCATCACCGGCCGGATGTATCAGCAGTTTGCAGTAACGATTGCGATCTCGGTGTTGATCTCAGCGTTCAATGCGCTGACGCTTTCTCCTGCGTTGGCATCCTTGCTGCTCAAGCCGAAGGATCCATACGCCAGGAAGGGTCTGCTTGGCAGGGGCTTTGGTCTGTTCAATAAGTTTTTTGGCCGCACGACGGATAGTTTTGTGCGAACGTCCGATGTGCTGATTCATAAATCAGCCATCGCCATGGTTGCGTTAGCCCTGATTGCGGTAGTGGCCGTGGTTCTGGGTAAGAGCTTGCCGGGCGGGTTTATCCCGACGGAGGATCAGGGCTACATGTTTCTGGCACTGCAGTTGCCCGATGCTGCGTCGGCGCAACGCACCGATGCAGCGGAACAGAAGATTACGGATGCGCTGCTGAAGACTGATGGTGTGCAGGGTGTGATCGCGGTGAACAACTTCTCCCTGCTCACCCAGGTACAGAGCACCAACTCCGGCTTCTTCTTTGTCGCGCTCAAGCCGTGGGATGTGCGCAAAAGCCGGACGCAGCAGCTCGAGTACATCCAGGGCAATCTGCAGAAGCAGTTGATGGCAAATCCCGCGGGCATCGCGTTCGCGTTCCCGCCGCCGTCCATCCCCGGTATTGGCACCTCTGGCGGGGTCACGATGATTCTCGAAGATCGCTCCGGCAACGATGATCCAACCACGCTGACAAAGAACGTGTATGCCTTTTTGGGTGCGGCCAGCAAACGGCCGGAGATCGCCGCCGTCATTCCGTCGTACCAGCCGAGCGTGCCCCAATTGTATGCCGACGTGGATAAGGAAAAGGCCCTGCAGCAGCAGGTGCAACTGTCTGACATCTACACCACGATGTCGACCTTCATGGGTGGCTACCTGGTGAACTACTTCAATCGCTTTGGCCGCCAGTGGCAGACCTACGTGGAAGCGGAAGGAACGTCGCGGCAAGACATTGCCAATATCAGCCAATTCTATGTACGCAGCGCGAATGGCAGCCAGGTACCACTTGCCTCGCTGGTCAAGGTGAAGCAAATTACCGGGCCCGAGTTCATCTACCGCTTCAACGAGTACAACGCTGCGCAGCTCAACATTACGGGCGCTCCCGGCTACAGTTCCGGCCAGGTGCGTGGGGCGCTGGAAGCTGTGTTCAAACAGACGATGCCGGCCGGTGCAGGTTTTGATTACTCCGGTATGTCGTACCAGGAGCAGCAGGCCGAGAAGGGCATTCCTTCCTGGGCTGTGTTCGGGCTTTCGCTGTTGTTTGTCTTCTTGATTCTGGCTGCGCTGTATGAGAGCTGGACTCTGCCGTTCAGTGTGCTGCTAAGCACACCCGTTGCCATCCTCGGCGGTTACCTGGCGCTGCATGCCCGTTCGTTTGAGAATGACATCTTCGCCACCATTGGCCTGGTCATGTTGATTGGTCTTTCTGCCAAGAATGCCATCCTGATTGTGGAGTTTGCAAAAACGAACTACGAGTCGGGCCAGAGCATATCGCAAGCCGCATTGGGCGCTGCCCGGTTGCGCTTCCGTCCGATTGTCATGACGGCGCTGGCCTTCATCTTTGGGTGCCTTCCGCTTTGGGTGGCCTCGGGCGCAGGCGGCGCTTCACGGCGCATTCTCGGCACGGTGGTGATTGGCGGCATGTTTCTTTCAACCGCTATCGGGTTGATTTTCATCCCGGTCACTTTTTCGGTGGTGGAGTACCTGTCGCATCGTTACGCACGAGGCGGCAAGGGAACCACGATGGATTCGAAATCGAACTTAGACCCGGTTGCACTGGGCAGGGCCGCGGGGGAACCCGTTGGTTCCGGGCGCGGAGGTCATCGATGAACTACTCTTCGGGTTGGCTGCAGCGGGTACCGCTGGCAGCTGTTGCGACGGTCATTCTTAGCGCTGCGGGTTGCACGGTTGGCCCGAAATATCAGCGGCCAGCGTACCCGTCTCCGCCTCCGGCTTTTCGCGGTGCCGACGATGCTGCGATTATCAGCGATGCACAGGGCTCGCTGGGCGACCAGCAGTGGGCACAGGTATTTCGCGAACCGGAGTTGCAGGCTCTGATTCGTAAAGCGCTCACCAACAATTACGATTTGCGGATTGCGGCGAAGCGTATTTTGGAGCAGCAAGCGCAGGTGCAGATCACGCGATCGCAGCAGTTCCCGACGCTGAGCGTGGGGGGCACGGGCATCGGAGCGGATATTCCGGCGCTGAACAATATCACTGGGTCCAACTCCATCAGCAATCCCATCGTGGCGGGCTCGTTCAGTTTGTCGGCGGCGTGGAACCCGGATTTCTGGGGACTCTATCGCAGACAGACAGAAGCAGCACGCGCTCAGTTGCTGGCGCAGACCTGGGCGCAGCGCGCGGTGCGGCTGACCCTCGTGCAGCAGGTGGCGACTACATACATAGAATTGCGTGCGCTGGATCGTCAGGTCGATGTGACCCGTCAGACCATCAAGGTCCGCCAGGACTCGGTTGACCTGACCAAGCGGTTGGAGAGCGGGGGCTCAGTTCCTCTGTCTGATCTGCGCCAGGCGGAGCAATTGTTTTACACGGCGACCTCGCAACTGCCACAGTTAGA
Source organism: uncultured Acetobacteraceae bacterium (assembly GCA_964657465.1). Classification (GTDB taxonomy): domain Bacteria; phylum Acidobacteriota; class Terriglobia; order Terriglobales; family Acidobacteriaceae; genus PALSA-350. Next base: position 12,289 of record CAZZVD010000029.1, read on the forward strand.
GCAGCAAATACAACAGCAGGAGAATGCAATGAGCCTGCTGCTTGGGGACAACCCCGGTCCGGTGGCGCACACCGACCCGCAAACGCTCACGCCGTCTCCGCAGGATGTGCCGACCGGGATTCCTTCTCAGCTGCTGGAGCGGAGGCCTGACATACAACAGGCAGAGGCGCAGCTACGAGCGGCGAATGCGAATATCGGGGTGGCGCGAGCGCAATTTTTTCCGCAACTCTCGATTAGCGCTTCCGCCGGCGTTGGCGGCGATTCGTTTCCTCACATTTTCGATACCGGGTCGCGGACGATCTACGGTATTGGCTCGCTAGCGCAACCGCTGTTTCAGGGCGGCAGACTGCGCGGGCAACTGAGGCAGTCGCAGGCAAACGAGCAGGAAATGGTGCTCACGTATCAGAGGACGATTGCCGGAGCGTTCCGTGATGTGTCGAATGCTCTGATCGCGCTAAATAAGCAACGCAGCTATCGTGAGCAGCAGGAGAAGCTGGTGGCTGCCGCTCAGGATGCTACGCGGCTGGCGCGGCTCCGCTATCAGGGTGGGTCGACCAGTTACCTTGAGGTGCTCACGACCGATTCCAATTTGTTTGCCGCTCAACTGAACCTGGCGACGGCGCAGCAAGGCGAAGCGCTTGGCTTAGTCCAACTCTACAGCGCTCTGGGCGGCGGGTGGCAGGAGTAACGGAAACGGTGACCCGGGAGGGCGGTCTTGATCATGCTGCCCGCAACCGCAGGGTCCTGGAACACGATACAGTCGATGTGCCCTCCTGCCGTCTATGCAGAGCAAAGGTGCGTATCCAGAAATTTGTTGCGGAACTTTCCTGCCGGGTCGTAGTGCGCCACCAATTCCTGATAGTGCGCCAGTTGCGTATATGCCGGCTTGATGCGCGATGCGTCGAGGGTAAACAGTTTTCCCCAGTGTGGCCGCGGATGGAAGGGTGCGAGCTTCGCTTCAATTTGCGGCAGCACCTTTTCCACGGCCGGCCAGTCTGGCTTCCACGTAAAGTGAATGCCCAGGGAAGGACGCCGATAGGCCGTACTCATCCAAAGCTCGTCTGGCCCGATAGACCGTAACTCCGAGATAAACAGGTGAGGGGTTACCTGATCGCGCAGTTCTTCAATGGCGCGAACGGCGGCATATCCGTGCTCCCGTGGCACCAGGTATTCCGATTGCAGCTCCGCCCCGCTGCTCGGGGTAAAGCCAATCCGAAAATGCGGTAACCGTTCAAACCAGGGTCCCGGCACTCCCAGTTGCTCGGTACAGCTTTCCGCCGGGTGCCCGGGCAATGGGTGCAGTTTCACCGTCGCGCGGGTGGCGCCATAGAACTCTGGACTGAAGTCAAGCGACTGGCCCGGCTCAACCTTCCGCTTGATCCAAACCTGGCCGGCGCGGTGATGCTGCCAGTCAGTAAACAGACTCACGCTGTAACCGCTGGCGAAAATCTGCTCCAGTTGATGTTCCAGCTGATTGAAGGAGAGGTTCTCGTAGACCACCTGCGCCACCTGGAAACTGGGCAGCACATTCAAAGTGACTTTTGTAACGATCCCAGCGGCTCCCAGGTGGACGACCGCACCGCGGAACTTCTCGCCATCCCGTTCGCGCGTAAGCGTCACTGGCTCGCCATTGGCCGTTACGAATTCCAAACCGGATACGGCAGTTGCCAAATTGCCATTCTGGTTACCGGAACCGTGGGTGGCTGTCGCAATCGCACCCGCAATCGTGATTCCAGGGAGCGATGCCAGATTGTGAAGGGCGTAACCCTGGGCATCGAGGTGTGGGCCAAGCTGGCTGTACGTGACCCCTGCTCCGACAGTGACGGTGTGGGCAGTGCGATCAAGTACGATATCGTTCAGGTGCTCCAGCGAGATTTGGTCCTCTCTGCTATCGGCGATGCCATTGAACGAGTGGCGGGAGCCCAACGCTCGCAGGTGGCTGCAGCTTTTCACGACTTGCTGCACCCCAGCCAACGTTTTAGGCAGGTGAAGACGGCTGGCGCTGAACTGGTAGTTGCCCGACCAGTTTGTCCGCGGTTGCGCCTGTTCTTCGCCGGCGCCGTAGCTCGAGAGCATGCTGCTTGCCAGAAATGCTCCTGAAGTCTTCAAAAATTTTCGCTTATCCATATATATATAGTTCCCGCATAAATAGTTCCTGCCCCCGCCTGTAGAGTCCCTGCATATCGAGTCCTCGCCTGCGATCTGGGGCCAGGTCTCATCCAGCGAAAGACGTTCCGGAGTGCCGCCTGGCCGGCAATGGGCAGCATACAGCACACGAGCAGGTTGCCGCAGAATTTTTCAGCTGCCGGGCAATGATTACCGAAAACGACGCATTGCATACCAGCGCGCCGGCTAAATCTTTATGCCCAAATGGTTTGCCGGCGCCTCACCGTACCACGGTGCTAACTCCCACATAAGAGTAATAACAATGTCCCAAATACGACGTTATGCTCCAGCAGTTGGATCAAGGTGACCGCATTACGTGACCATAGGTGTGCTCAATGCCCACCTGTGACAGACGCGACCGCTTTCTTTGCGCGCGCCCGCGTCCGTGTTTTAAGTGTTGGTTGCTCATTAAGCGTACGAATCGGAGCTTCGAGACCCCATGACACACTCTGCCATCGTTGCAATCAAGAGCCGTATTTCCTCCAGGCCGGTCGTTTCCCGCCGGTGGATGCCTGCGATGTTAAGCGCTCTCGCGTTGGTAGCTGGTGGTCCCGCCGCATGGGCTGCCCCCACCGCGGTCTCCCTATTTACCACGCCCGACAATCCGTCAAGTGGCGCGGTGATCACGATGACTGCACAGGTCTCATCGACATCGTTTACCGTTGCCGGCGGTACGGTCACGTTTACAGATACGTATAACGGCGTAAAAGAGACACTGGGCACAGTGCAGGTGCAATCCACCAACGGCGCCGCCGGAACAGCCATCCTGAAGACCGAAGTCGGCGGCGTAGGGAGCCACCAGTTCATCGCAGACTACAGCGGTACGCAGGTGTTTGCGTCTAGTTCTTCTTCGCCGGCGACGGTTACGTTTGCTGCACCGTACCTCACATCCACTGCATTGGCCAGTACCGGTAGCGGACCGTATTCGCTCACCGGAACCGTATCCGCCTACGGGCCTTCGGCGCCTACTGGCAATGTAGCCTTTATTGATAGCACCACCAATTTCACAATCGGCACGGTGGCTCTTGATACAGCGACGCTGCAGACTGGCTTTGCTCCCTATCAGAGCTACCCGATCGCCAATTTGAACAACGGCACTACGGGTGGCACCATCGCTCCGGCCATTGGCGACTTTAATAACGATGGACGCCTTGATTATGCAGTGCCCTCAAACTCAGGGCCCGTCGTCATCTTTCTGGGGAAAGGTGATGGCACATTCACCACGGGCACACCGCTGGCCACCTCAGGACTTACGCCCACCTCGGCGATTGAGGGCGACTTTAATGGAGATGGCAAGCAGGATCTGGCGGTGTTAGGGGCCTCCGGTTCCGTCAATATTTACCTCGGCAATGGCGATGGAACCTTTGGGGCTGCCAGGAACTACCTGGTGGCGCCCGCCTCCCCAGCTCCGGGTTCCCGCATTCTGGCACAGGGCGACTTCAACCAGGACGGCATTGCCGATCTCGTGGCCAGCAACTCTGTGTTGAACACCGTGTCTGTGTTAATTGGCGTGGGGGATGGTTCCTTCCAGGCGCCCACTTCCTATGCGATCTCCACATCGACTGTGGGATCCCCCGGTTCCAAGCCGTGGAACGTAGTGGTAGGCGATATCAACAAAGATGGTTTTCTTGACCTGGTGACGGCCTCAGACGGTAGCAGCGCGTTTAGCATTCTCGCCGGCAAGGGCGACGGCACCTTCCAGCCCTTCGTCACCGTGAACACTTCCGGAAGCCAGGTCGGTTCCGTGGCGCTCGGTGATTTCAATGGCGACGGTCTGCTGGACGTGATCACGTCCAGCGCCACAAACCAGGCGGTCTTCATCCTGCTGAACACTACCACGACCGCGGGCGCTACGCCGACCTTCAAAACCAACGTAAGTTATCCCATGTCGAACGGGCCCTACTATCTGACCATCGGCGATTTCAATCGTGATGGCAAGCTGGACGTGATCGCAGCGAATAATGGTGCGGCGATTATCGGGTTGCCTGGTGTGCCTGCGGCTACCGCGGTGGGCGTTTTGCTGGGCAACGGGATCGGCGGGTTTGGGACAGCCACCTATTACCAGGTGGGGGGCGGGTCTTATTTTGCCAACGCGGCAGACATCAACGGCGACGATCAAATAGATTTGACGGCTGTGACGACCACCGGCGTAAGCGTACTGCTCTCCGGCGAAGCAGAATCCGCAACCCTGAATAACGTCTCTTACCAGGGATGCGGGACCCAATCCATAGTCGCTACCTATCTTGGCGATGGAACCTATGGGACCAGCACTTCGGCGGCGCGGACGGCAGTTCCGACCGCGGTGAATACCACCTTGGGTCTCACAGTCACTCCCTTGAACGGCGTGACCGGCCAGCAGTATACGCTGACAGCCACGCTGAGCCCGTACGCCAGCGGCAACTACTCGACTAACGGCGAACTCATTACCTTTTACGCGAACGGCTTTGCGTTTGGCACGGCCCCCCTGGTGAATGGTGTCGCCACCCTGTATAACACGCCCACCACTACCGGCTCCTACACCGTCAATGCCAGCTACACCAGGGGCTGCTCCTCAACCGGTGGCTTCAATAGCAGCGTGAGCGCGAACTCCCAGGTCAGCGTCTTACTTCCTTCGACGTTGACGTGGAATACTCCTGCGCCCATTACCTACGGGACGGCGCTCAGCGCCATTCAGCTGAATGCCACGGAAAGTATCGCTGGGACATTCAGCTATTCGCCTGCGGCCGGCACTATTCTCCCGGTCGGGAACCAAACTTTGTCTGTGACGTTTACGCCCACCAATCCGCTCTATGGCGTCAAGACGGCGACGGTGACCCTGAAGGTGAATCCGGCGCCCACCATGATCACCTGGCCAACGCCTACACCCATCACTTATGGGACACCGCTGAGCAACCTTCAGCTGGATGCGACTTCATCGACGGGCGTCGTGTCAGTACCGCTCTCCAGCTATTACAACGTGAACGGCATCTATAATCCGGGTGTTTCCTACACCACCTCTGGTTTTGACAACGATGGGTATTCGTTCTCGAGCGCGACCCTCAACGGCAATCAAACCTTTGCCGGCATGACCTTCGTTATGGGCCCGGTGGGTGCGCCGGATGCTGTGGCGCAGGGCACCATCGCTTTGCCCGCGGGCCATTACAGCGACCTTTATATGTTGGGCGCGATGGTCAACAACATCTCCCCCGCTCAGACATTTATCGTCACCTACACCGACGGTACGACAACGACACTGAACCAGAAAATGAGCGATTGGTTCAATGCAGCGGGCTGGCCCGGAGAGTCCGTGGTGAACTGCGCCGAGAAGCGCAATTTCAGCAATGGCAGCCAGCAAGCGGATTCAGTTTGCGTCTACGCGTATGACGTAAACCTGGACGTGACTAAGACCGTGCAAAGTGTGACGCTGCCCAACACCCGGAACATCGTGATGCTCTCGATGAACCTGGCCACCCCGCAGATACCGGGTACTTTCACCTACACGCCCGCATCCGGCACGGTTGAACCCGTTGGTACAAATGTGCTGAATGTAACGTTTACGCCGACCGATACGGCTGATTATCAATCGGCCACTGGCAGCGTGAACCTTGTGGTGACCAACCCGGTAGGTACCATCATTACGCCGACGATCAACTGGCCCACACCGGCGGACATCACCTACGGCACAGCGCTGAGCGCCACGCAACTGAATGCCGTGGCCATGGGGCTTGCGAGGCCCACGCCACAAGTACCAGTGGACCAGCTGAATGTACTCTCAACCGCACAGGACGGTGTTGCGTACAGTCTCGCTGGTTTCGATGGCAGCGGCAACACGTACTCGTATAACGAGTTGGGGAACGGTTCGGTCGTCTACGTGGGCACGACCTTCACGCTCGGCCAAGCCAACGTGCCGAACGCAATTTCGAATGGGGCAGTCTATACGCTCGCATCCGCGGGTAACTACTCCAGCGTCTATCTGATTGGCGCGGCGACCGCGGACCTCCAGGTGAACCAGCCATTCGTTCTCAATTACGATTCCGGCAACCCCGTCACACAAACCGTCAGTATGAGCTCATGGATCAACCCTGCCGGTTATACGGGTGAGACGACGATCGTTAAAGGCAAGCACGTGAACAAACAAAACGGTGGGCAGTCGACGACCAACACCTACCTTTATGGATACACCATCCCGGCCGATCCAGCACGGAACCTGGTCAGCATCAGCCTGCCCAATAACAGGAAAGTCGTGATTCTGGCGCTGGGCTTCGGCACCAACACTCAGGTGGTAGTGCCGGGGACTTATGTGTACACGCCGCCCTCCGGGACCATACTGCCGGTTGGGCAGCAACAAACACTCTCCGTGCAGTTCACCCCCACCAATGCCCAGGCATACACTTCAGCCAGCGGCACCGTGAAGATCAATGTGATCAAGGCAACGCCGGTCATCACCTGGCCGACGCCCGCTGCCATTGCAGCCGGCACGCCGCTGAGCAGCACACAACTCAACGCGACCGCAACCATCCCGGGCACCTTCGTCTACACGCCGGCTGCGGGTACCGTGCTACCCAGCGGAACCGCTACTTTGACTGTGACATTTACCCCCAACGATACGACCGACTACAACAAGGCGACGGCCCAGGTTCAGCTGGTCGTCGGCACCACCGCAACCTCGATCACGGGCGGACCGGGATTCCAGTCGAGTGAGTGCTGCTTCTTCAGCCAGCCGACTCCTTATACGGTCACCATCGGGGGTGGTTCTGCTGCCCCCACGGGCACGGTGAATGTGGTCTTTAACGGGAAAACGCTGGCTACGGGCGCTCTCACGCCCATCGGCTCGACTAACAACTCGTCGGTGGCGTTGCTGGTGAACAGCATTTACTTCCAGGTCGGGAACAACAACGTAAGCCTGAACTATCTGGGGGACAGCAACTACGCGCCTTCGAGCACGACGGCCTTGATTCCGTTGCGCAACCCAGCCATTGCCGCCAATCCGACGGTGGTGAAGGGCCCTGCCGGCACGCTGGTCATCCCTTACGGATTCCCGGTGGCGGGCGCAATGAGCTTCACCTACAACCCGGGCGGTGGCGGCATCACCGACTTTACCGACAACGGCAGCACCACCTGCTCTTCGGGTACGCAGGAGCCCGCAGGGTTCGTGTGCACCCTGAACATCGCCTTCAATCCTGCGTTACCTGGCATTCGCAAGGAAGCGATCCAGGTGAACTTTACGCCGGCCGGGGGCGGACCCGCCCAGCCCATTCTGTACCTGTACCTGTCTGGTTTAGGCAGTGCGGCGCAGATCGCGCTCGCCTCCGCCACCCAGGTGCCCCTGAATACCTCTTTGGCGCAGCCGCAGAGCTTAACCTTCAACCCCAATGATGCAAACAACGGGACGCTCTACATCGCTAACAGCAACCTGGGCATTCTCGATACCATGTCTTCCTCGGGAGGAACAGCCACCCAATGGAACGCGGCCAATACTAGCGGTCTGAAGTATCCGACGGATTTGGTGTTCGACGCTTTCGGCACACTGGTTGTAGCAGATCAGAACGCCCTCAAAGTGTTTGACTTTAGCGCGGCCCCTGGGAACCCGGTCAGCCAGGTCGTGACCAGCCCCGTTACGCTTGGCACGCCCATCGTTGCCCGGCTTGACTTCGCGAACAACTTGTACATTGCGGATGCGGGCGCGGGCAGTTCGCCGACTCCGCAGATCATCATGGTTCCGGGTGAAACCTATGACACAGCCCTGGGCTCCACGGTCCTGCTCACGGGCGCAAAGGTAAGTTATCCGCAGGCACTCGCAGTGGATAACACGGGCAACAACCTGTACATCGGCGACGGCGACCTGAACACCATCCTGCAGATCGCTCTTGGCACCAATACGATAACGTCGATCCCGATTGCTCCTTGCGATGCAACGGTGGTTCCATGCTCCTTCGGTGGCCCCTCCGGCATAGCCTTCGATCCTAACGGGGATATGTTCGTAACCGACAGCCAACGACGCGTCCTGATGATTCCAGCGAATCATATGGCCTCGGCGAACCCTGGTCTTACCACCCAGTTGTCGTTGAGTGGACTTAACAATCCAACCGGCATTACGCTGGATGGAGCTGGAAGCGTCTACGTCACCGATCTGAACACCAGCGTGTTGAAGCTGGCGGTCAACAAAGGGGCAGTACAGGTTGGGGCTTCGGCAACCACCAAACTCACCAACACCGGCAACCAGGCACTGTCGATCACTGCGCTGTCGTTCGGCCTGGGCGGAAGCAGCTTCGCTGAAACTGACAACTGCACCTCGGGTTCGATTGCACCCGGAGGCTCCTGCACCATCACCTTCACCAACCCGCGGAACGTAAGCAGCGATACTTTTACGGTGACCAGCAACGCGTACTCACCGTCAGGTGTCACCATCAAACTGACGAAATAACTGTCACTCGAAGCGCCCCA
>CAZZVD010000029.1:20887-30331 GCA_964657465.1 uncultured Acetobacteraceae bacterium
CTCGACGCTTTGTTCGCGTCGAGGCAGGGGCGCCTACGATTCTAAAAACGCTTCACCCTTTACGGGGGCGGCAGCTTGAATCGGTTTTCCTCCAGGCCGGTGGTGTTGGTCTCCAGCGCTAACAGGCATCCGCCGAAACGCTCCCAGCTGCCTGCGGCCGGGTAAGCCGAGGTGATGTAGAGAACGTTGCCGCCCGCGCCGCCGAACGTACAGTTCGTGGGCCTGCTCACTGGCACCTCAATCACGCGGTCGAGTTTTCCATCTGGAGCAATCCTGGCGATGCAGCCGCCATCATAGCGGCAGTTCCAGATGTAGCCGTCTTTGTCGATGGTCGAACCGTCTGGTTTGCCGCGGCTGAAGTCCTGGAAGAACGGGCGCTCCCTGGTGATGGATTGCTCGGCCACGTTGTATTCGTAGGACCACAGGCAGTTTGCGGTCGAGTCGCCAAAGTAAAAGGTCGATTGATCCGGACTCCAGACCAGCGTATTCGAGATCCCCAGTCCACGCCGCCACTCGGTTGCCGCGCCCGTCTCGTTTACGCGGTACAGGATGCCGTCGGCGCCCCCGCCCGGCATCGCAGCGCCACTGCTCTGCACGTTGTTCCGCATAGTCCCCAACCAGATGGAGCCATCGGGGCCAACCGCGGCGTCGTTTGAACGAACAAACGGCCAACCTGGAAGTGCGAAGAGCGGGACGGGTGGAGCAGCCGTCCTGGGGTTCCAGAGTGCGATGCCGGAACCAACAGCCAGAGCCAACGTATCGGGCCGGCTGGTCTGCATCACGCAGGTGACTGGCTCGGTAAAGAACCAGGTCTTCACCGCGGCATCGGCGAGCGAATAACGATGCACCAGGAAGCGATTGATGTCACACCAGTAAATGGACTGACGGTCGCCATCCCAAAGAATCCCTTCGCCGCAGGTGTCACCGGTGGTGGCGATGCATTGCGGATCACTTACTTGTAAAGCTTTCAAAGCGTTCTCCCTTGGCATCCTGCGTTGAACTAATCATCAGAAAACACACCCGAGGTATACACCCCCAGATCGACGCCTGGCGAGGCTGCGCGAGCAGGCACGCACTGGCTCAATTCGACTCCACCAGCGCTGCGCTGAAGGCCGGCAGAGGGACTATGAGATGCCCGTTACGCCGGCGCAGGGTTTCTCGCTGCGTGGGCGCCCAGTCGCCTTGTGGCGAAACCTGAGCTCCCCCCAGGGTGACGCCTGTCTCCGCATAGACGCCCGATGCTGCGAGCCGCAGTACATCAGCAGTCTCGTGACCAGTCCGACCCGGGTCAATGCGCAGCACACAAGGGGTTGCTGCTTTGTTAATGAGCGTGATGCACAGCGGCCGCTCGGCGGAGCTCGTGGCGTACGCCTTGATGGAAGCAGGACTACCTGCAAGCCGACATGCGAGGAGCGCACCGTGGCCGAGGAGGGAGAAAGCAAGCAGCCCGTAATACTCGGGTTTAGCCAGGTAGTGACCCTTGTCATCATCGCCGATTGGCGAGTAAGCACTGATAAAGCCGAGCTGGTTTACCCCTGTTTCCATGTTTACTCCGGCGCATCCGCTTTCCGCCAGGGTGTAGAGATAATCAAGCGCCCACAACGCGGCTGCCATGGTATCGCTGACGCCCGGCCGGCCGCCCCCAGAGAAGGAGTTCACCTCGCAAATGCGATAAGGCACCCCGCTGCTTGCCGACGCTGCATGCAGTTGATCGAGCTGTGGCTGAAGTTTGGGATCGGTCCCGAGCAGCTTCTCGACGGTGCTCTGCGGATTCTGCCCTTCGCGATAGTAGTGGTGTGTAAGCAGTACGACGTCTTTCCCTTCATCTACAGCGAAGCGCGTGACCCAATCTGTTCTGCCGGCAACATCCGGCCCGGCTAGAGGAGTGTGGGACATTCCGGATTGCAACACGGCTTTGAAGCGGCGATATTCAGCCAGCCACGCCTCGTAACTGTAGCCAGCAGGGCGATGCTTTTCCCGCGAAAACAGATCTGGCTCGTTGCCGATTTCGAAAGCGAGCAGATGCCGGCCCGCAACCGCCATCACTGCTTTTGCTTCTGCTACTGCTTCGGTGGCTGTCGCGCTCCCGAGGTTCAGTGCCCAGATTAACTGCCAGCCGGTTGCCTGCAGGAACTCGCGCAATTCCCGCAACGCTGCCGGGTTCACCACGGTGCGGTAAGGGCTGGAGACTGCGGTTGCCCCTGGACTGTAGTGCGCGTAATCGGCGGTGTTGCCGCCTACCCTGATGACACCCTGAGCACCTAATCGCCTGACCAGGTTTTGGTAAACGAGGTTGGCCCCGCTGAGCAGACCAGGCCGCGCCACTGAAGAGATTTCGTATCCCAGGCCCATGAAGCTGGCAGGGATGGGCGGCAGCTGGCGCGAGCCGCCGATGACCAGGTCAACAGTGGGCGCGTCGCCGGCATCCGCCAGCGAGGCGGCGGCCGCCAACGTGCTCGTGGTTAGGAAATCACGGCGATTCATGCGTCTGTCATCCAGAGTATCCAGAGTATCCAAAATATGCAGAGTATAGAGAGTTGGTTGCTCCCGCGCCGCAGTACAACTCATGTGGGCTAGGCGCTGGGCATTGCACCTGCAAAAATTGCCCATGGTCAGCAACCCAGAGGTTGAGCGGAACATGGTCATCTTTGCCCTGCAACGCTCGCTGGGACGGGCTCGTTTTGTATCGCTCCTTGTGTTGGTCGTGCTGCTGGGGCTGTGCATAGCATTTTCCTGGACCACGCGCGGCGCAACGGCACATCTCTCCTTCCTGAGAAGTTCGAACGGCCCCGCAAACAGATCCACCATTGTGGATCTGCACTCGTGGCAGATTGCGCAGGCGCTCAGCCCGCTTGCGGTGAGCCGGGAAGAAGTGGAGTTTGCGCATGAAGCAGAACGCCTCGCCGATCACGAAGTAAACCAGGCCTTCGCCATGGCTTTGCGGCAGGCCGGGGCTCGACGGCCCGCACCTTCAAGCGCAACGCTCGCGCTTGCCCGGAAGATCACACTATTGCAGCAAATGGCGAAGGACGATCAGGCACGGGTGCACGCGCTTACCTCGGGCGCCGCCACCGACGATGACCTGAAAATTGATCAGGCGCAGCTCGACCTCGATATGGATGAGCTGAACGACGCGCAACATGATTTTGCGCGTGCATCGGGCGATGTACGTGGTCAGATACAGCAGGAACTGGCAGCGCACCAGGCAGCCATGAGCAAGATAAACGGTACTGCCGACGCCGACAGTCAAATGGCGGTGTTATCTACGAGGCAGTATGGCACGCTGGCCGGGCGCATCGAAGCCTGGAGCAACCAGCGCAGCCGCTACCAACTGTTGCAACAGGCTTTGCAGCAGGCGCGTGCGGATGCGGCAAGCCTCACCGCGCAGCACAACGCTTTGGAATCGGAGGCCGATGCGTCGGCTCCCCAAGCCAATACGACTTCGGCGGTTGCCACAGCAGGCTCGGCCGCCAGGTTCGCCACCTTGCAACGCGAACGCGAGCAACGGCAATTATTGAGCCTCTACGACGATCGCATTCAGACGCAGCAGCAGCTCGACACCGTGTACAGCAAATGGGCGACGCAGGTTTTGCTGCAGCACCGGATTGTGTTGCACATGGCGATGCGCTCGCTGGAAATGATCGCCTGCATTCTGATTTGCGTGATCGTTTGCGAAGCTGTGGGCACAAGCTTGTTGGAACAGCACGCAATGGAACGGCGGCGGTTGCAGACGTTGCGCACCATCGTGCGTTTCGGCACACAGTTTGCCGGCCTGGTATGCGTGTTGCTGATCACGTTCGGTGTGCCCAGCCAGATTTCTACCATTCTTGGGCTTGCGACCGCGGGGCTCACGGTTGCACTACAAAGCTTCATCCTTGCTTTCTTTGGCTGGTTCATTCTGATGGGCAAGAACGGCATTCGTGTAGGCGACTGGGTGGAGATCAATGGTGTGGCGGGCGAAGTCATGGAGATCAACCTGTTTCGCACCACGCTGCTCGAAACCAGGGACTGGGCAGCGAACGGGCATCCCACTGGACGCCGGGCTACCTTCATCAACAACTTCGCTATCTCTGGACAGTTTTTTAATTTCTCGACCGTCGGTCAGTGGATGTGGGATGAAATCTCAGTGAGTATCCCCTCTTCCGCCGAGACGTACGCGAAGATTGCGCAGATCAACCAGGTCATTCTGGAAGAGACGCAGCAGAATGCTCAATTGGCCGAGGGGGAGTGGAAGCGCGTGCTGCGGCAGAACAGCTTGTGCCATGCGAGTGCGGCATCTTCCGTACATGTGCGGCCCGCAGGCGCCGGGGTGGAAGTGCTGATTCGGTATGTCACGCGTGCGTCCGAACGTTTGGACGTGCGGAATCGCGTCTATGAGAGGGTGCTCGAGGTGTTGCACAAGCCCGGCGCCGTGATCCAACCGGCGCAGCCTTCGAAGCTCACAGCTGCCGTGCTGGCGGCTGGCGACCCGGTAGCGCAGGCCCCGCGAGATAAGCGGCACAGCATGTATACGTAGCCTGCCATCAACTGGCGCGCCCGCTTACCCCAAAGCGGCTTCTTGCGGGGATGTGGGACTCCACCGCATTCCATCGATTGCCGGGTCATTGATCCGCGTTAGCCAGCTAGCTAGTGGCGTTGGCCGACAGCCGCATGTGGCGTTTGAGTTACAGCCGCGCGTGGCGTTTGAGCGAGAAGCGTATGCCGCCTTCCCGCCGGCGTTTGCTTCACGCCGCAGGCAATGCCGGCCAATGTCACTAGTCCCAACTTGTCATCCCTCGACTGCGCTCTGGATGACAAAAGGGGGGCTAGTTAGCCAGTCACCTTCGATTGACAGAGCTGGATGAGGGAGCTCGAGCCACGACCGCCTTCCGGTTCGTGAGCCTAACGCGCAGTCCAGCCTCCATCGATCAGGATGTCAGTCCCGGTGATAAACCCCGCCAGGTCAGAACACAGATAACAGGCCAGTGCTCCTATTTCTTCCAGCTTGCCCCAGCGACCTACCGGCAGGTTGGCCAAAAACTGGGCGTTCAGTTGCGGATTCTCCATGATGGCCACATTCATATCCGTGCCAAACGGGCCGGGGCTGATGGTGTTGGCGGTCGCCCCGTGGGGAGCCAGTTCGAGTGCGAGCGCTCGCGTGAAACCGAACAATGAGGACTTGGCGGAAGAGTACGCGGTTCGTTCGGGCAGGGAAATGTGGCCCATGATGGACGCCATGTTGAGAACGCGTCCATAGCCGGCTTTCTGGATACCCGGAACAAACGCGCGACACATCAAGAATGTGGACAGCAGGGTCGAGTCAACCACGCCGCGGAATTCGGCCAGGGTGAAATCAGCGACAGGCTTACGGAGGTTGGTGCCCGCATTGTTGATCAGGATCTGCGGATCGCCGTAGTGATCCCTGACCCCCTTGGCGACTGCGGCGACATCGCTTTCGCTGGTCACATCGCCAGCAAAGAATGCCGCATCTCCGCCTTGCCCCAGAATTTCATCGCGCACCGCCTTGAGTCGCTCGACGTCCCGGGCGACGAGCGCGATGTGCGCGCCTGCCGCAGAAAGAGCCATTGCCATCGCCTTACCCAGACCGCGGCTCGCACCGGTAATCACCGCAGTCCGGCCGGAGAGGTCAATCTTCATTGTCAATCACCCCCATGCCACCACCATCAGACGACATCGTACCAACTCCTGGGGTGGCCCATCGCTGGCCTCGAACGAAGGCTCGCCCTCCATGCACGGTTGCTGGTACCCTGACCGGGCATAATTTTCCCGATCTTTCCGGATTTGTAAACGAGGCCCTGTCGATGAAGCCGAGCAGAACGCGATACAGCATCGTTGCGCTGGCGATCTCGCTGGCTGTGCTTTCCTATGTGCAGCGGGTGGCTATCTCGCAGGCAGCGGGCCCCATCTCCCATGATCTGCACCTGGACAAAGCGCAAATGGGCCTGGTGTTCGGAGCCTTCGGGCTTTCCTACGCTCTCTTTGAAATCCCTATTGGGCTGTTGGGCGACAAAATCGGCGTACGCCGCGTACTGATGCAGATCGTGATCGGGTGGTCCATCTTTACCGCTCTGACCGGCGCCGCATGGAGTGTTGTATCTCTCTGGGTGATCCGTTTTCTCTTCGGAGCCGGGGAGGCGGGCTGTTTCCCCATACTGACCCGCATGCTCAGCATGTGGCTGCCGGCACGTGAGCGGGTGACGGCCCAGGGGTTGCTGTGGGCGTTTGCTCGCTGGGGCGGCGCCTTCACGCCGCCGCTGGTGCTCGCAGCCATCGGCTTGTTCGGCTGGCGCTATTCGTTCGTCGCCTTTGCTTCACTTGGCCTGGTGTGGTGTGCCGTTTTCTGGTTCTGGTTCAAAGACAATCCGCGCCAACACACCTCGGTCAACGATGCTGAACGGGAACTGTTGGAACTGTCGCGCGTGCTGATGAGCCACCAGGCCGGCCAGAAAGGCTGGATGACTTTGCTGCTCACGCCGGAAGTCATCATCCTGTGCCTGCAATATTTCTGTGTTTCGTTTACCTGGTACTTCTACATTACGTGGCTGCCTACCTATCTGCGTGAAGGCCGGGGGCAGACAGCGGGCCACGCGGCGGCCCTCTCCGTTTTGCCGTTGCTCTTCGGCGGCTTCGGCTCGCTGATCACCGGGATGGCGCCCGTCCGTTTGCCGCGCCGCCGCATTGCGTTCTTCGGCCTTCTGTCTACCGCGTTCATGCTGTTTGTCTTCCTGCACACGCAGACCATTCTTCTGGCCATGCTGTGCATGGGAGTGGCGAGCCTCTGCAGCGACCTGGCCATGCCCATTTCATGGAATGCCTGCGTGGAGATTGGTGGTTCCTACACGGCTACCGTCGCCGCCACCATGAACATGATGGGGAATCTTGCGGGCTTCGTCATGCCGGTGGTCGGCGGATTAATCCTGCAGAAAACGGCAGGGAACTGGAATGCGCTGATCCACCTGATGATCCTGGCCGACGTTCTGGCCGCGCTTTCGTGGCTGTACCTCAATCCTGAAGGCGGCAGCCGCCAGCGGCAGCGTGAGCAGGAGCGATCGAGCGCCAGGCTCACCAGCACGCTGAACGCCGAGGGCGCCTCGCTTTGAAAGGGGAACGGAAGCGGATAGGCAAGAGTCTCACCGCAGCGCTTTTGCTGCTACCACTGTTGCTGTTCGCTCGAGATGGCCGCGACGCAGGCCCGGCAGCGAATTGGCCCATGCCGGGCAGGGACGCGGGGGGAACGCGCTTCTCGCCACTCACGGAAATTACGCCTGCTAACGTGAGCCAGCTTAAGGTCGCCTGGGTGTACCACATGAAGCCCGCGGGCTCGGCCGTAACGGGTTTTCATCCCTCGGAGGATCAGCCGCTGGTGGTGGGTTCCACGATGTACGTGGTGACACCCTACAGCCGGGTGGTTGCTCTGGACGCAGCCACCGGTCACGAACAGTGGGTGTTTCCTATTCCGGATGGTGACCAGGCCTCGGTACGAGGAGCGGCTTACTGGCCGGGTGGGGAAGGCGCAGGACCGGCCCTTGTCTTTGGTACCCGTCGCGGACGTCTCTACTCCATCAGTGCAGCCACCGGCCAGGCAAACCCTGACTTTGGCGATCACGGCATGGTCGACCTGAAGACGCCTGAAGTGATGACGACAGGCAAGGACAAAAGCTACATCCTGCCCTCGCCGCCGACGATCTACAGAAATCTGATCATCACCGGCTCCGGCCCGGGTGAAGGCCCTGGTGGACTGAACGGCGGTGTTGGACCCGCGGGCGATACCCGCGCCTGGGATGCCCGGACGGGCAAGCTGGTCTGGACTTTTCACTCCGTGCCTCGCCCGGGAGAAGTGGGCCATGAGACATGGGCCGGCGATAGCTGGAAAGACCGGTCGGGCGTGAATGTATGGGGCTACATGACCGTGGACGAGGCGCGGGGCATTCTCTACATGCCCTTCGGCGCGCCCAATAACGATCGTGTGGGCGTGGACCGTCCTGGTAACAATCTATTCGATTCCTCGCTGGTCGCGGTGAACGCAGATACGGGAAAACTGCTGTGGTATTTCCAGGTAGTGCATCACGACATATGGGACCTCGACCTGGAAACGCCACCGACACTGTTCGACGTCAAGCATGACGGCAAGGTGATTCCAGCCGTAGCCACGGTGAACAAGAATGGCTTAATGTTCATCTTTGACCGGGTGACGGGCAAGCCCATCTACGGGGTAGAGGAGCGGCCCGTACCGCAGAGCGATGTACCGGGCGAACACACCTCACCGACCCAGCCCTTCCCCGTGGTGACGGAGCCGCTGGCGCAGAACACTCTCACCCGCGACCACCTTTACCAGGAAACGCCTGAACATAAAGCCTGGTGTGAGCAATATGTCGATAGCAATCACATGCTGCTGGGTGCAGTGCCCTACACGCCGACCGCGCTTGACCGCTATACCGTTTCACTGCCCGGGACCCAGGGTGGGGTGAATTACTACGGCGGCGCTTTTGACCCGCGTTTGGGCCTATTTGTGGCGAATGTAAATAACCTTGGCCAACCGATGCGGATCATTCGTAACCAGGACGGTAGCTTTGTAAACTCCGGGCCATTGGCAGGCGTGGTGCGCTTCTGGAATCCAGAAAACCACTTGCCTTGTACGCCCACACCGTGGGGTCAACTAGTGGCTGTCAATGTGAACACCGGCAAGGTCGCGTGGCGATCGACGCTGGGTGTTACGGACAGCCTGCCGTTAGGCAAGCAGAATACCGGGCGCCCTGGGTTGGGCGGCGCCATTGTTACGGCGAGTGGCTTAACGTTTGTGGGGGCGACGGACGATGCGCGCTTCCGCGCCTTCGCCACGCAGACAGGGAAAGAACTGTGGACGGTCAAACTTCCCGCATCGGCGGAAGCCACGCCCATTACCTATGCCGATGCGGCGGGCCGGCAATATATCGCCATTGTGGCCACGGGTGGTTTTGGCATTGGCGCGAAGCTTGCGAGCGACGTCCTGGTGGTCTTTAGCTTGACAGGGGATAACGTGAGCACCCTGACTACATCTGCTGAGCAGACACACTCCTCGATCATTGCATCCCAGGCTACGCCAACTGCACAGACATCGGTCTCTAAGGCAATCGAAACTCCCACGGGCAAAACTCTCTTGCCTTCCGGTCCCGGGCAGGCGATCACTCTGCGCGTGTGTTCTGGTTGTCACAGTCCTGAAGTTGTGGCGACGCAACATCTGGATCAAGAGGAGTGGAGCCGCCTGGTGGAGTCAATGTCTGCCAGAGGGGCAGAAGCTACAGACGATGAATTCGAGCAGATCACGGAGTACTTAGCTCGCTCGTTCCCCCGCACTTCGCCCGCCCAGAAATAGATTTCCACTTCTGCAGAACTTGCAATTCCCTGGATAAGAGCGCAAACCTCGCTCAGGCGAGATCCTTAAGTGTCTGGGTGTGGAGAGGGTTA
>CAZZVD010000030.1:0-30213 GCA_964657465.1 uncultured Acetobacteraceae bacterium
GGGCTAGCAGGCTGCCGAAAAACTCCGCATCGGCACATAGAGGAGTACTGCAGCGGCCAGAGAGGGTGCCTAAGGACCTCCAAGCTCGGCCCTCTCCTTGGCCACAAGCCCGGATGCCCATATCTCACGACGTTTTCCAGTCGGGAGATGTGGGAGTAAGCAGCTCCCCACCAGCAACTGCGAACATCCAGAAGCATTTTAGAAATACAGACACGTTCGCCCCGAACCCGCCCGAAACTTCCTCGCCGTCGAGTGAAAAGAGCGCAGGGGCTAACCCGGGGCTAAAGCGCAGTCTATTTTCGATCGTTTGCGGCACGACCAAAGTCGTGCCTTGGTACGAAGCAGGGTGTTTCCGCAGTCTGCTAGGGAACTCCCGCGGGTGTAGGCGGATGCAGCGACTCGAGCTCGGGTAACAAAACCACACTTTCCTGTTCGTTAGGGTCGGTGCGAGAAATCACGGCGACGGCGTCCTCTGTCGAACTCGGATTGTAGGGCAGGTGCGGCATGTCAGCCGGAATGTACAGAAAGTCACCAGGCTTGAGCGAGACATGCTGTTCCAACTGGTAACCGTACCAGGTACCTGGATTACCACTTAGTACATAGATCGCCGTTTCATGCGACGCGTGCTTGTGAGCTTTCGCGCGGCCACCCGGTGGAATCGTGACCAACTGCATATGGATACCGCGCGAGCCCACCGTCTCCGCCGAGATCGCTGGAGCATAGAGCAGACCCTGCTTGCCGACAAACGGTTCAGCCGCCCGCACCACCTGACAAACGGGAGCCTGAGTAGGAACTTCGACTACATCAGCCATGGCACCTTCCTTATCTATTCACTGGGTTATTCATGACCCGGATTTATTGATGACCCTGGGATGGCGATCGACTCTGTTGCAGGTACTCGAAGTATCCCAGCAGGGGGCCCCAGGGATAGAAACGGTCGCTGCCGTTCCATAGGGTCGCCGCCGAGTGCGGTACTGTGCACAGACCTGGGCGGCACGGCCGCAAGACTAAAAAGGAGGAATGGGGCTGCGGTTGAATGTCTCATTGCGTCTTCACCCCAGATACTGTACCCCAAACCTACAGCGTCGATTTAGCGTCCGGCGCCAGCATCACCGGCCGCCTCAGGTCATCGAGAACCGGCATGGCGGCTAGCACCATCAGAACCAACGCCAGCGGCAGTGTGAAGAAAAAGCCAATGTGCTTGAAGCCAAGCGCACCCGTCAGTCCCCCCACAAAAAAGAGCACAACCAGCGAGGTCAGCAACTGTAAGGCGGCGCGCTCATTGGTCATGGGCAGGCGATCGGCTTTGAAAAGATTGTCGAGTATCGCTCCGAGGCCAATGCCAATGTCGGTCAGCATGCCGGTAATGTGCGTGGTGCGGATGACTGCATTTGAAATCTTGGTGATGATGGCGTTTTGCAGGCCCATTGTGAAACACAGAAGCATAATCGTGCCCACCAGGCGTTCCCCGGCAAACACATGGCCGGTAAGCCCAAACAGGATGAGCAGGACTGCCTCCACCAGGAGCGGCAGGGCGTACTCGCAATCCAAACCGCGCGCCCGAGCCCAGCGCACCAGCAGCGTGGTCACCAGCGCCCCGAGCACAAACGCTGCAATTGCGGCCAGGCCCGTGATTACGAGCGATAGCCTGCCGATCGCAACATTATCGGCCAGCGCCGCCACGATACCCGACATGTGCGAGGTGTACTGATGGACAGCAAGAAATCCGCCCGCATTAGCCGCCCCTGCGATGAAGGCGAGATAGCAAGCCAGGTGACGGTTGGAAGATTCCGTGCGCTTGCTGCCAGTCAGCCGGCGCAGATAAAAAAGCGGCATGCTCCATCATGGCAGGATGATGGCGCCGGCGCTATTGCTCTCTGATGGTAGGCAATACCAATGGGCGAAGGCGGGGTGCGCGTAACAGCAACGCGCACCATATAAGGATACCGAACACCACGGGAACAACCCACATCGGGTCGCCGATGCGAGCATGGCTGGCGACCGCGCCCCCCAGGTAGGCGGTGAGCAAAATAGCCCCGAGAACGGCGGTGCGCGGAACCAGGTAAAGAATGGGGCAGATGAGTTCCACAACAGCCAGCGGACGCAGAATGGGGGCGGAGTAGCCGAGCTTAGACAAGCCTTCCAACGCCTGGGGCAAGTGCAAAAAGGCAGTCACGCTTCCGCTGAGCAAAAACAGGGCAGGCAAAATACTCAGGGCCCAGCCCGTCCAGCGTGCAGCTTTGCCGGCTTGCGGAGCGGCAACCAGAGGTGGGTACATAGCGTCCTCTCTTCCTGGGCGCAAGCTTACCGAGCTTCGCGCCAACCCGCAAGTCCAATGGCCTGGCCCACTCGTTGCACGCGGCTCGCGCGGCACTTACCAGCTTCTGATTGAGCCTTGGAATGCTGCCGGTCCGGGCAAATATGTGCCTTCTCCCATTCACGCAGATCTGCATGTTGCATCGCCGGGTCACTCGCCGCAAAACAAAAGCCGCAGATGGCTTCGACCGTCCTGTCGTCGTTCAAGCGGTAAAAGAATTGCGCAAAGCATGTATTCATCTGGGCCACCACTTGCCTCCGTCTGGTCTCTAGTGTCACTAGCGGCGCGAACGTTACATGATCGTGGCGGAAGGCGGAGCAAATGGAGACCTGGCTGGACCTTTGTCACGATGCACAGTCTAATGAGGCCATGACCGAATCAGCCCATGGCTAATCTTCAAACCGCAGTCTGCATTGTGGGTGGCGGCCCGGCAGGCGTGGTGCTCGCGCTGCTTCTCGCCCGTCAGGGAACGGACGTGACCGTTCTTGAGAAGCACAAAGACTTCAATCGTGATTTCCGCGGCGACACTATCCATGGTGCGACCCTGCGTGTGATGCGGGAGCTTGGCTTGCTTGAATCGCTGCTGCAGGTGCAACACCAACGCTTCGATCATGCCTTCGCCGCACTGGGCGACCGCAACTATCTCCTTGCAGATTTTACGACCCTTCCCGCTCCCACTAATTTCATTGCGTTGATGCCGCAATGGGACCTTCTAAACTTCCTCGCCACGGAGGTGCGTTCCTTTCCTCATGCCAGGATCCTAATGGAGCACAAGGTGACGGCCCTGCTAACCGACGCGAAGACTGGCATGGTCATCGGCGCACACGCCGAAACCCCACAAGGCCCCGTGGACATCAATGCGCCTCTCACCGTTGGGTGCGACGGCCGTCACGCCACCACTACGGACGCCGCGCATTTTGCACGAGTCGAGCATGGTGTGCCTATCGATGTTCTCTGGCTCCGTCTTTCCCGGCGGCCCGAGGATCGGGAGATGGCCCTCGGCAACCTGAACTTCGGGAAGATGATGGTCATGATCAATCGCCACGAGTACTTTCAGTGTGGCTATATCATCCGCAAGGGCAGCTTTGAAACTCAAATCAAGCCAGCTGGGCTTGCGGCATTTCGGCGCGATCTGGCTGCGCTGTGCGGTTTTCTCGGTGTACCCGGTCCCGACGGAAAATCGCGCGTGGAAGAAATCGAATCGTGGGATCAGGTTTCCCTGCTGCCGGTCCAGGTTAACCGTCTGCGCCGCTGGCACCGGCCGGGTCTGTTATGCATTGGGGACGCAGCCCACGCTATGTCACCGGTGGGCGGCATCGGCATCAACCTGGCAATTCAGGATGCAGTGGCGGCAGCGCGCATTCTCGGCCCGGCCCTGCGCGCGGCAGCGCCCATCGATGAACGCGAGCTTGCACGGGTGCAGCGCCGCCGTGAGTGGCCCACACGCATCACGCAAGCCTTCCAGGCGAGAGCGCATGGTGTTCTTAACAAGTATCTGGGCCGCCCCGGTCCACTCAAGGCGCCTCTTGTATTGCGCGTGCTCAGCCGAAGCCGCCTGTTCCACAAGGCCGCGGCGCGCTTCATCGGCCTCGGGATACGCCCGGAGCACGTCGTGTAGCCACTCCTCACGCCCGCGAGGCTAGTGCCCTGAAGCCAGGCGCGTCCTCCGGGCCTCGCGACGAAACTCCGCTTCAATCTCTTTCGGATCATCGCAATCCAACAGCGCACGGGCCTGTGCGGCGTTCTTCGGGCGCGCGAGCCGTGCCTTTGCGGGAACAAACACCCGTGCATCCGCGGCAATCGCGGTGTATGGCGCGAAATCAGGTTCGACAGAAAACAAATCGCTCAGGTCAGCCGAAAGACGATCTTCCAGATTCAATGCGCCCTGGCCCAACAGCTCGTATGTTGTTTTCTGGATGCTCGCCATGCTGCTATGCCGGTGCGATACCATCCCGTTACGAATATAGGGGCTCATCGCCAGAATCACACTGCGGTGCGCATCCACATGATCCACGCCGCCCTGCGCATCGTCTTCTGTAACAAACACGGCGCTCTGTTTCCAAACAGAACTGTGAGAAATAAAGTCGATAATCCTGCCCAGCGCCAGATCATTGTCCGCTACGTACGAAGCGCGATCAGGATACCCGTCTGCCGGCCGCGGACTCGCCGTGTGATCACCGGGCAGGCGGATGACAATCAACGACGGCACCTGCTTTCGTTTGAGGACCTCGCTGAAGTCACGAACAAATTCGTCATAGCGGTACTGGTCGGGAATGCCCAGGTTGAACGTGGGAAAATTGCGATCACTGGAAGCAAACACCGGTTCTGGAACAGGTACGTTGAGAATCATGCGCTGCCCCGACGGTGCGGACCCATCGATCTCTGCACCGCCTTCTACTTCTAACCCCTCACCGTAATTGCGCATGGTGAGGCCGCCGGCAGCGATATGCTCCCACAACGTGCCGAACTCTGGTTCATCCTCGGGCATTGGGGCGTCTGACCCTCCCCCTATGGCACGCCGCCCGGGCGCTGCGCTAAACGGGTTACCGGTACGCCGGCCGCCGTAATTGGTCGTCCACGCAACGTGGAACCACGGCGTTGGGGCCGCGCCCACCACCCAGCGATGCCCGTCTGCTGAAACGTCGCTATCGACAAAGTAACGGTCGCTGGTACCAAATCGTTGCGCCAATGCGTGGGCGTTCGGTGTAACTGCGATGGTTTTATCCTGGGCCGCGTCCTCCAACCAGCCGCTCATGCCCCAACGCGCCAGCTTCGGGTCGCCATCGGCCCGGGGCAGGTCACCGAGAATCTCGTCATACGTGCGGTTTTCACGAATGATAAGAAACACGTGGCGCAGCAACGGCAACGGCCTATCGGGCAGCAGCGCCGCTTGATTGTTCTCGAGCACGCTCGCAGTGCTTGCGGCCAGTTGCGATTCGTCAGTAATCGGCACCACGGATACACTGCCGAACTCAAGCTCGCCGACATAGTTGCCGGTACCGGACGGATGAAAGTTGTCGCCGCCGTTGGGACCGCTTCCCTTCCCTTTGGTGTTGACTACATACAACGACTTTCCGTCGGGCGAAACAGCAGCGGCGGTGGGGAACCAGCCAGCCGCAATATGGCCCAGCACCTGCGCGGTATTCGTATCCACCACTGCGACCGCATTGATACCAGCCTCCGTGACATAGAGGCGCTTGCCGGAGAGCGCCAGGCCAGCCGGCATCACACCCCGCAGTGGCCTACCCTCATGATCAAGAAATCCGGGCCCGGTGAATGGTGAAAGAGCGACCTGCTGCAGCACCCGCGTGCCGTCGCGATTGATTACGGCAACCGCGTCTTCATGAGCCAGAGCAACATAGACGGCGTCCGGCCCAGCGACCACCCCGCTGGGCGACGCGCCGCCCACAGCCCCGCCTCTTTTGGCGACAATGGGCTCGCCCAGACGCACGCGGCCCAGCAGCCGGGCTTGTGAGGTTCGCGAAACATCGTAGGTCCACAATGAACTGCCCCCCAGATCATTCTCGTCCCCCAGCCCGGGAACTTTGTGCCCTTCCACCGTCACGCCTTTCCGTGCCGCGCTCGACGGGTAGCCGAATGGTGGAAAACGCAAGCCACTCGTGAGCAGGTCGCTCTTGCCTACTCCGTTGATTGCCTTGTACTCGAAGAGTCCCGAGTTGCTGATATAGAGGCGGGCGCCATCAGGCGAGAGTGCAAGCGAAAATGGATTGCTGCCGGTCGGCAACCAGCTCAACCGCTGTTGGCTGTGGGTATCTATCACAACCACTCGCCAATTGGCTTGGTCGAGCACATAAAGCAATCGGCCGTCGGCGCTGAGCGCCAGGGATGCAGCGAAGCTCTCCTGAAACAGGCGGCCGCTGGTGGGTCCATTCAGAAGAACGGTCCCCACCCGCTTCCACGTGTCTGTTGAGAGGATGTGTACCTCTCCGGTATCGCCGCTTGTGTCGTACAGCAGCTTTCCATCAGGGGAGTAGACCACCCCTGTGTGCACCTGCACTTCAGGGTCGTTCTTGCGGCCGGCAGGAAAGCGATGTACCTGGAATCCATCGTGAGACCGCTCGACCACATTTAACGAGAAAGGCCATCCAATTGAAGGAACGACCAACTGCTCGCTCCCGGGCCGCAGAGCCAACGTGTAAGGGTACGGGGCTACCTTGATCCAGGCGCCTGCGGGCGTGATGCGCCGCCCATTCGGCAAGGTCGCGGAGAGGGATTGCGGCCTTGCCGGCAGAATGGAAGATACGGCCAGGACACCGGCAACGGTAAGCAGGTGGCGCATGTCAGAGCACCCTTCAGGGATGGTTGGTCTGACCGTATCCTATAAGCAGCGGGCCTGTCGCACCATTCAACGAACATTAACAAGAACAAGCGAAGGCCGGTCACCCCGCTTTTTTCTGTGTGTTCTGTTTGCTCCTGGAATGGTCCTCGTGGTCCGGGTGAATCAACTTGTTAAAGTTGCTTTTCTGGCCGGCTGCAGTCTTTTCCTGGAAGAGCAGTTCAAGATCGTTTTCATCGAACTTCTCAAAAAACTCTTCCCAGGAAATAGGCTCCAGCTTGTCATCGTTATGGTTGGGCGCATCCGGAAATTCGAACCGCAAAATACCGGTTTCGTTCCCTTTAGCGGTGCTCTTCACCTGCGCGGGTTTTGCCCCATGCGCTTCTGCCCATTTACGAATCTCCTCGTGGTCGGTGGTCGTTTTCGAGAGTGTCATTGCCAGCTCCTGATTTAAGTTCCGTTCCCTTTCCTTTCCCATTTCTGAGATGCCGAAACACTTGCCTCCGCAACCTATGAAGACGGACTCCATGCCGGCACACCTGCCAGGGCAAAGCGCCATAAACCCACCCCCGCCTGGTAAGGTAGGCGGCAACCTGGTAACCGGTACGGGCAATGACTGCCAGGGTACAGGCTGTTACGGATGGGGCGATCTCAACCTTTTGGATGAATGCAAACCCGGTTGGCTGCCTGTACCATTCGATACGCATCTGTCAATCAGTGCCCGAAGGAATGAGTGCCCTAAGGTTGAGGGGAAGCACCATGGCATCCACCACGCATCGATACTTTCACCTGCCTCGCCCGATTTCGCTGACGACGGCAGTGGACCTATCTGCATCCGTGGACTCGATCAAGACAGCGGCCGCGCGGCTCTGCGATGGGCTTACAGAGAAACAACTCTCCTGGCGTCCGCTGCCGGGCAAATGGTCGATAGCGCAGAACCTCGCCCACCTTCGAACCACTGCCGAAGTATTCCTACCCTCGGTCGATGCAGCCATTGCGAAGAGCCGGAGCCTGGGCCTTTACAGCGACGGGCCTTTTCGATTGCGACTCCGTGGCAGGCTTCTTGTTAATCAAATGGAATCACCGGCCATCATCAGGCTGCGAGCACCCAGGTCGATCCGCCCGATCGTGTTAGCATCTCCTCAACTTGAGCTGGAACAATTTTTGCTCGCGCAAGATGCCATGAAGCAACGCATGCAAGCGGCAGAAGGTCTGGATCTTACCGTCCTTCGCTTTCCTTCTCCTTTGACCAGGGTCCTTCGGGTTAATCTGCTGGAATTCTTTTCTGCCTTCAACGCGCACGCGCGGCGGCATCTTCGGCAGGCAAACCTCGTTCGTCAGCAACTCCGTTAGGGCCCCGTTCAAGCGAGTTGGAAGGTACGAGCTGGATGAAAGACGATGACCTTCCCGAGGAAGTAGCTATCATTGGCGGCGGGTTGGCGGGAATGGCCACCGCCATTCACCTCTGCGATGCAGGCCTGCGGGTGCTGTGTATTGAATCCGGTTTCGCCGAGACCGAGGCTGTGGGTGAATCGCTGGACTGGTCAGCACCTGACTTGCTGAGGGCGCTCGGCCTACCCATGGAGTACTTGCTCGCCAAGCAGGTCGCTACCCCGAAGCGCCATGTCGTGCTCAAGCTGAAAGATGGTTCCGCGCAGCATTACGTGCCGGGAGCATGGTTGGGCAAGGCCCCCTTTAACATCAATCTTCAAACCATGCATGTAGACCGTAGCCAGCTAAACGAAGAACTGCGCGCTATCTTCCTGGCAAAGGGTGTCCGGCTGGTAAGTGACCGAGTGGTGAAGGTAGAAACCATGGGTCAACGAGTGCGTGCGTTGGTCACCACACGCGGCGAACGCATTCAAGCAAAATGGTTCATCGACGCATCGGGTGCGAGCGCGAGCTTGTTTCCCCGGGCATTCCGCTTAGCAGCCCGAGAATATGGGCCGGCCAAAGTAGCCATCTGGGATTACTTCACGGTTGCTGATTCCATTGATGGAACTACTCTGCATGCGGACGCTGCCGGCCCGGGGTACATGGAGTGGGTTTGGCAAATACCTATCCACGCGCGGAGCGTGAGCGTGGGCTACGTCGCCCCTGGAGAGTCAATCAAGCGCCAGCGGCAGCAGGGGCTGCAGGTTCAGGCTATCTTTCAGGCACAACTGCGGCGATTCACCGGCCTGGCCGGGTTGCTGCAGGAACCGTCGGGTGACGAGATGGCGGATCGTGTTCCATGTATCCGTTCATTTCGTTGCCGTGTATTCAAGCGCACCGCCGGACCCAACTGGTTATTGGCCGGCGAGGCTGCGGCCATGGTGGATCCGATGACCTCGAACGGCGTCACGGCCGCCCTAAGGCAGGCCGCCGAGGCAGCCGGCTTGCTGATTCGCTATCGCCACCGCGATAGGATTCCAGCGATGGCCGCCGCGATGTACAGCCGGCGCGTCCTGAGCCTGGCCCGGTTCTTCAATAGTGCCATCGAACATGTTCTTTATGAGCCGCGCATCCGCGATCGCATTGGCGCCTTTCGCGCGGGCGACCTTTACACCATACCCGCATGGAGCATCAACGTCATCTATGCACGGCTCCGTCCGCGAGGTTTGCTGCGCACGACACTCTTCTGCCTGCTGCTAAGCAGCTTGCGCCGCTCGCTCAGCACTGCTTCATGGCTGTGCGAGCACTTGCAAGCGAATGCTTCGAACGTACCGGGCGCCTGCTCCCTCGATACCTAGAACGACGGACATGGGAAGGCCGTATACCTAAAAACACTCACTGATATCTTGGCAACCGCCGACAGCAGTGCAGCAAAAACAAAAATGGTGGATCGGCGGCGCCGGTCAGTGACAGTACGGTGACCGGCGACCATGCCACGCGACGGCATCTTCTGCCACAAGCTCTGCATCTAAGTGCCACTAGGGGCACACGCTAACGCGTCCCACAAGGCTTTCGGGCAATCTGCACGACCCTGCCGGGCTCTTCACGGAGGTTTTCTCGTCTTCTTCCGCCCCGCATTGGTCATCGCACGCGCAACACCCGAACCATTAAGCGCGAGCCAACATCGCGCATCTTAGCAATGCTTTTCTGGAGGTTCTCGTGACACGCATACCGATGCCCGCAGGCTTGCGCCTGCTGAGGCTGCCCCTTCTTCTGGCCATTGCCTGCTGCACCCACCCGCTTATCGCGCAGGATTCTGCCACCGTACACGGCATTGTCACTGATCCAAATGGCTCGGTGGTGCCTGCCGCGGATGTAACCGCTCAGTCCATGCAGACGGGGGCCATCCGCACGACAGAAACAAATGGTTCGGGGCTCTACTCCATCCCGCAGCTGCCGCCTGGTGAATACCAGGTCCTGGTACGCAAGACCGGTTTCCAGGAGATCTCTCGAAGCCTGAACCTGACCACTAGCCAGGATGCATCCATCGACTTCACCTTCGCGCTCGCCGGCACCGGACAAACAGTCACAGTAAGCGCCGGCACCGAACAGCTCGACACTGCCGGCTCCGCATTGAGTACTGTCGTGCAGGGCCGGCAAGTGGAACAAATGCCGCTCAACGGCCGCAACGTGCTCAACCTGGTTACGCTCGTTCCCGGTGTCGTACCGCAGGGCTCCAGCCAGGGCAGCCCGGTCGGCAATCAAAATGGCGGCTCCCTCTCGCAACCAGGCGGATACGGCAATTACCAGATCGGCGGCGGCTTCGCCGGCCAGAGCGTCATCTACATCGACGGCGCGCCCGACAACCTCTTGTTGCAGAACAACTACGTGAGCCTTGACCCCACGCAGGATGCAGTGCAGGAGTTCCGCGTCGAGACCAACAACGTGAATGCACGGTTTGGCGGATTTAACGGCGGGGTCATCAACATGACGACCCGCTCAGGCGGCAACGGCTTCCACGGCAGCGCGTATGAGTACCTGCGCAATCGCGTCCTCAACGCCAACAATTTCTTCAACAATCGCAACCATATCCAACGCCCGACCTTTACGCAAAATCAATACGGCACCGCGCTTGGCGGCCCCATCATCAAGAACAAGACCTTCTTCTTTTTCAGCTGGGAAGACTTCGCTCTGCGCCAGGGCAATCCGCTGGTGCTGACGGTGCCAACCACGCTGATGCGGCAGGGCAATTTCAGTGAGCAACCGAATGCACTGTACGACCCTTGTGGCGGCACCGTGACCGCAGGCGGCCAGGGCTGCCCCGGCTACACCGGCTCCCGTACGCCCTTTGTTGGGAACGTAATCCCGTACACCCGGCTCGATCCTACAGCGCTGGTCATGCTTAACTACTACCCGCTGCCGAACCTCCCGGGCTACGTGAACAACTACGCGGTCAACGCGAATACCGGTGGCAACTCCCGTCAGTTCAACGGGCGCATCGATCAAACCCTCACGGAGACCCAACGATTGTTCGGCCGCGTCACGCACTGGCACGTAACCAACCCGGCCGAAGATCCCTTTCGCAACGGAACGGGGCTCCCCGCGCAAGACAACACCTCGATACAGGCAGTCGTCGGCTACACCAACGCGCTCACACCGCGCACCGTTCTCGACCTGCGCGTCTCCTGGCTCGATCTGCATTACTACCTCGTAGTCAACAACAACATCGACGAATCGCAGTTTGGCCCGGCGTGGGCAGCACTCAGCAGCCAAATGCAATTCCACGTCCTGCCCGACCCCAGCAGCATCACCGGTGGGTACACCAGTGGTTACGTATTAGGCGCAAGAAACTTCCAGCAGCACAACTTTCAGGATTCAACCGCATTCGCCAGCTTGACACACATAATCGGCAGGCATTCGCTCGAGCTCGGAGGAGAGTTCCGGACCGGCAAGCGCTTCCCCGCCCTGAACGTGTTCAACGGGTCAGGCCTCTTCTCCTTCAGCAACGGATTCACTTCACGCACCCTCGCCACCCAGGGCACCACGGGCTACGGACTGGCATCCTTCCTGCTCGGCTACGCTGCGAGTGGCAACATCGGGCTCAACCAGCCTGTCGTGCACCTGCTGACAGCCCAGGGCTACTATCTCGCCGACAGCTACCAGGCCACCCGTAAGCTAAACCTGAACCTCGGCATCCGCTGGGATTCCCCCGGGGCCATCCGCGAAAAACATAACCTCGATACAGTGCTGCTGCCCAACCAGCCCGATCCCCTGGGAACTGTAACCAACCCGGTGACCGGCCAGGGTCAGCAACTGGTAGGTCAGCTGGTGCTCGTAAACTCGCCTCTCTACCCGAGCCGGTATGAACGCAAGCAGGACGCTGGCCTGTTCTCGCCGCGCTTTGGGTTCGCCTACAAGCTGACCGACACTGCCGTACTACGCGGCGGGTTCGGCATTTCTTTCGCCCGCACCATCGGCACCGATGTGGGGCCACGCCAGTCGCCCATCAATGCAGCTACCACCACCATGGTCAACTCGCTGGACGGAGGCGTAACCCCTGACGCCACCCTCAGCAACCCTTTCCCCAACACCACTCTGCTGCGACCGGCGGGCCGAAGCCAATCCGCACTGTTCACCCTGCAGGAAGGCCAGCCCATCACCGGCATGGTTCCGAAACAACCATGGAGCTACACCGAGCAATGGAACATGAGCTTTCAACAGGCGTTGGGCGCAGGCTCGGTGATGGAGCTGGCATACGCCGGCGCAAACGGCCTGCATCTCTCGCGCAATGGCGGTTACAATCTCAACCAGCTGCCCGATCAATATGACTCACTTGGGCCTGCTTTGACCAGACAGGTGCCCAACCCGCTCTTCGGTCTGCTGCCAACCAGCGCCGGCGCATTGGCCGCACGGACGGTCCCGGCAGGTCAATTTCTGCGGCCTTATCCGCAGTTTCAATCCGTGTCGGCCGCGCAAACGTTCGGTGGTCACTCCAGCTACCATGCGCTCCAGGCCAGCTTCCAGCATCGATTTGGCGGTGGCACTTTGCTCGCCGCTTACACCTGGTCGAAGTTCATCGACAATGTCGACTCGCTATCCTCAGGCTTCCTGGACCCGGTCATCGGTGTGAGCCAGGATTACACGAACCTGAAGGCTGATCGATCGGAATCCGCCTTCAGCGCACCGCAACGCGCCGTCATCAGCTATGTGGAGAATCTGCCCTTCGGTCGCGGCAGACGTTTCTATCGCTCCCCGGGAGCCGTGATGGATAAGCTTGTCTCCGGCTGGTCATGGAACGGCATCACCACTTTTCAAACCGGGTATCCCCTGCCGATCGTGGCCCAGCCAACGGTGCTCAGCTCCTCCTTTGGCGCCGGTACACCCCGCCCCAACGTAGTACCCGGCTGCACAAGAGGATCACGGGCTCAGCGCAGAGCCGTCTCGCTCATTGGTTCGACACCGCCTGCTTTACCCAGCCCTCGGCATACGGCTTTGGCAACGAAACACGAACCGATTCCGCCGTGCGCACGGCAGGCATCGCGAATTGGGATACGGCTCTCATGAAAACCATTACCCTGCGCGAATCACTCAACCTGCAATTCACCACGGAGGTCTTCAATCTCTTCAACCGCGTGCAGTTCGGCATACCCAACAATGTGACCGGCAACGGCAATTTTGGCGTGGTCAGTTCTCAGCTCAATCAGCCGCGACTGATACAGTTCTCATTGCGGCTGGGCTTTTAACAAGGGCGTCAATAGGGAGAAAAGCAAGCAAATGATGGATCGCCTGGGCAGGGCAGTAGTCATGCTCTGTGTCTCTCTCGGCATGCAGTCCCTGGCAGCGCAGGACCTATCCGCGCTGCCAGCCAAAAAGAACTACACGCAGCAGCGCCTGTCTTCGGTGGACCCCACCGGCGCTAATGACGATGGCGATCGAGCCCATCCGATCAAGCCGGGAGAAACGCGCACCCTCGGCACCCTGACAGGCCCTGGGATCATTACGCACCTGTGGTTCACCATCGACTCGCCGGAAGCCTACCATCTGAAAAAGCTGGTGCTGCGCATGTACTGGGATGGCGAAGTAACCCCCGCCATTGAATGCCCCATCGGCGACTTCTTCGGCTTAGGGCTGGGAGAATACTTCACCTATGAGTCAGCCCCGCTCTCGGTAGGCTCGCAAAAAGCGCTGAACGCGTTCTTCCCGATGCCGTTCCAAAAATCTGCCCGCATCACCATCACCAATGATGGCGAGCAGCCCACCCGGGCGTTCTACTACAACATCGACTGGCAGAAACACACCACGCTCTCGAAGGATCTCTACTACTTCTATGCGGAGTACCGCCAGGCGCAGCCTGCGCAGGGTTGGACCGACGACTGGAAAGCGAATCGCGACGCCAAGGTGAACAACGCGGTCAATCTGGACGGCAAGAGCAACTACGTGATCCTGCAGGCGGAAGGGCCAGGGCACTACGTCGGTGTCACCCAGAGCATCCTGCAAAACCAGGGCGACTGGTGGGGTGAAGGCGATGACATGATGTTCATCGATGACGACACCAAACCTGCAATCACCGGAACCGGCTCAGAGGACTACTACCTTGGGGCCTGGTGCTATGGCAACTGCGGCATCAACCCGTTTGGATCGAATCATCCCACATTCGCCTACCAGAGCTATGGCAATCCGCTCAATGGCGGTGACGATCGCGGCGCCAGGTGGACCGTATACCGATTCCATTTGGACTCACCGGTCCCCTTCACCAAATCGTTCAAAATGACCATAGAGCACGGGAGCGCAAACCACCGCTCAGACAACTTCTACACCGTCGCTTACTGGTATCAACAAGGGCCGCACCATGCCCGCCCGCCTCTGCCGCCTGTAGCCGACCGCATACCCCGCATGATCAACACGGGCGGGCCCACCATGGGCAGACCGTAGGGCCTGTTCCGTAACAAGTGACGGGTGCCCCACATCTCGCTCGTATTTTGCGAGATGTGGGATTCCACGAACCTCACCCTTAGTGTGAGTCGTGTATAGGACCATCCTGCAAGACCTGTTTCCTGTCGAGAGTGGCCGGTGGACAGCGGTGGAATCCCACATCTCGCGAAATACGAGCGAGATGTGGGGCACCCGGCAATCTTTAGAAGGAGAAATCTCGCTTTCGCGGGCTAGCCGGTCAATGGTCTTTCGATGCTCCCTGATCAGCCTTTGCATCGCATTCCCTGTCGAGTACTCTCCTTCTCTCCAGACTGCTTTCACTACGATCCCGACGGCGAGCGTTAACCCCATCCGGCTCGGGAGCATCGGCTACTCGATGGGTGCCAAGTCACAAACGCCGCGTGCTACCCTTGCTCCTTCGGTGGTTCCTGTCTGAAGCGAACTCGGCTGCACACCCCCGCAGAACGCGGCTGCAGCCACGCACCGGAGAGAAGTACATACCAACGCTACGGAGCCAGCATGCCCCTCAGAACCCTCATCTTCATCTGCTTGACGCCAGTGCTGGCTTGCGGCGTTATCACAGCAAGCGCACAAACCGCCGGCTACGATCAGCCATTCCGGCCGCAAGTACACTTCTCCCCCAAACAAAATTGGACCAACGACCCCAACGGACTGGTCTACTTCGCGGGCGAGTACCACTTGTTTTACCAATACAACCCTCTGGGCGATGAGTGGGGCCACATGAGCTGGGGTCACGCCATCAGCAAAGATCTGCTTCACTGGCAGGAACTCCCCGTGGCCATCCCTGAACGTGATGGCGTCATGATCTTCACCGGCAGCACGGTGGTTGATCGTCACAACTCCAGTGGCTTTTGTGCTCCAGGACCAGGGTGCCTGGTCGCGGTCTACACCGGCTCCAGCAAACCCTCATCGGGTCCTCTTCAAACCCAGAACCTGGCATACAGCAACGATCACGGCCGCACCTGGACCGCCTACCGGGGTAACCCCGTACTCGATCTGCACATGGCCGACTTCCGTGATCCCAGCGTCTCCTGGCATGAGCGAGAGCATCGCTGGGTTATGGCGGTCTCCCTTCCGAAAGAGCACAAGGTGCGTTTCTACGCATCGCCCGATCTGAAAACCTGGACTGCTCTCAGCGACTTCGGTCCAGCCGGCGATGTGGCGGGTGACTGGGAGTGCCCAGACCTGTTACAAATCCCGGCGGCCGAGGGCAAGGGCGAGGGTATGTGGGCCGTGAAGGTAGGGCTCAATCCTGGCAGCCCGCAGGGCGGCTCGGGAGAGCAGTACTTCCTTGGCAACTTCGATGGCAAAACATTCACTGCGTCGCAGCAAACCGGCGCGCACGGGTGGACGAATTACGGCAAAGACGACTATTGCGCCATCAGTTTCAACGGCCTGCCAAAAGGGCAGCCGCCCGTGCTCATCGGCTGGATGAGCAATTGGCAATACGCCGCGAAGCTGCCCACCTCGCCCTGGCGCGGCCAAATGAGCGTACCTCGCCGGCTCTCACTGCTGAAAGACACGGACGGTCTGGCACTGCGGCAGCAACCCGTCATCGCGCCGTTGCGCAAAGATCACAAGCCACTCACCGCCACGACGCAATCCCCTTCGCACACCCGAACACTCACCACGCAAACCGCCCCCTATGAGCTGGACCTCACCTTCACCAGCCATCGCGACCAGCAGTTTGGCTTGCGGCTCTACTCCGATGCGCAGCATTGGACCGAGATCGGTTTTGATCGTCGCCAGGGTGAGTTCTACATGGACCGTACGCACGCCGGCCCAACGATCGCACCCGGCTTCGCTGCGCGGACCAGGGCCCCTCTGGCTCCTGACAGGCCTATGACTCTGCATCTCATCGTCGATCGGTCTTCTGTGGAAGCGTTCGCGCAGGGCGGCGCCATCGCTATGACGAACCTGCTATTCCCTGCCTCCGCCACCAGCAGGGTCGAGCTTTTTTCTTCAGATGCTCAACCGGTCACGATCAAGGGAGACGCCTGGTCGCTCGAATCCGTGTGGAACAGTCCACACTGACAGAAACGCCCCACCCGTCGCGAAGCCAAAGCAATTGAGGGCAACTCCGCCACCGAGTTCCAACACATAACAGGCTGGGATATGTAGGAAGCTCCGCTTCCAACTCCCTACACGCGACAGGCTGGGGTGCCCCATATCTCACGACGGCTTCTTGTCGGGAGATGTGGGAATTCACAGCACTCAATGCGCAACTCTCGCCCTCGAAAATGGTCCAACCAACCACCCGATGCGCCCGCACCGAGAGTATCTCCCGCGGCATCATCGAACGACGCACCAACCCGAAAACCTCGCCCCGCAAACTCAGGGGCGGAAGCGAACCAACACCTCCGCCACACAAGAGAAGGAAACTTCTCTACGCAAGATTTCGCACGTAGAGCCCCGTCAGTTCCGTCCACGCCCGCTCAGCGCCGGCCTCGTTGTAGGTCTGGCTGCCGCGCACCGTCCACCCGTGATTGCATCCGTCGTACACCTCGACCTTGGCCTTGAGATGTGCTGCCGCGAACGCTTCCTTCAACTTGTCCTTGGCAGCAGGGTCACGCTTGTCGTCGTTGTCAGCCACAGCGCACACAAACTCAGCCTTCATCTTCGGAATCAACAAATGCGGGCTGTCGGGCTTGTCTGTCACCAAACCACCGCCGTGGAAGGTCGCCGCGGCCCCAATCCGCTCGGGCGCAGTCGCCGCCGTGCGAAACGTAAGCGGGCCGCCCATGCAATACCCTTGCACGCCCATCTTCTTTTTCTTGTTCGTTTGCGGTTGCGCATCCAGGAACGCCACATACGCCTGCGCATCACTGATATTCGCATCCGCGGTCAGCGCCTGCGCCATGGGCATCACCTTGGCCCGGTCTTCCGGCTTATTGAAGTCGAACGACCCATCCACCACTGGAGCCCTGGCATTGCGATAGAACGGATTCGGCACCAGCACCACATACCCCTGGGCGGCAAGCCGTTTACCCATCTCGCGAAACACTGGCCGCAAGCCGAGGATGTCAGTCCACACCAGCACGGCCGGCCAGGTTCCCTTCCCCTCCGGATAAAACAGTGCCGAGTCAGAAACGCCCGTGGCCATGGGAACATTGACATCCTTCTCAACCACGTTCACTTCTGCTGCCCCGGATCGGGAACTACTCAACACAATCGTTGCGGCCGCGCCCAGTCCAAACGCGCGGCGCGAAACGGTAGGTTCATGAGTAAGGCCCTGGTGAATGAATTCATCGCACATAGGTAACGTTCTCCTTTGCTCCGTACAAAGCATCGCCCAACTCTCTGGTGTTTGTCGACCAGGGGGTTTGATCAAACCGCAACGGGCAATACTTCCGGTTATCATCCAGGCAGCCGTGAACGCAGGCAGGCGCGAACGACTGCGGTGGTTGCGCGCTGGGAGGGTCGTCGCATGAAGGGTTTGTTGACCGTAGCCTGGCCGTTGCTGTTCGCCACTACCGCCATTGCGCAATCTGCGCCGGCCACGCTGCCGGCCACCGCTGCCACCGTGGCATGGGGTTACTACTGGGCCGAGGCCAGGCCAGTACTCACCGTCCACTCCGGCGACACGGTCCGCATACAAACTCTCTCCACCTGCGGATCGAATGATCGTTTGATCAGCGAAGGGGTGGCCGCCGCAGACATCCCGGCAAACAATGCCGAAGTGTACCGCGATGCCAAAGACAAGGGCCCGGGCGGCCACATTCTCACCGGTCCGCTGGCAATTGCCGAAGCCGAACCGGGCGATGTACTTGAAGTGCAGATCCAGAAAATCGACATCGATGCGCCCTTTGCCTGCAACGGCTTCGGTGCGGGTCGAGGCTTTCTCCCCAATGACTATCCCTATGGACGCAGCAAGATCATCCCGTTGGATCGCACCACGATGATCGGCCACTTCGGCCCCGGCATCGACATTCCCCTGCATCCCTTTTTCGGCAGCATGGGCGATGCACCGCCGCCGTCCGCTGGGCGCATCGACAGCGCACCGCCGTGGATGCACGCCGGCAACATGGACAACAAGGAGCTCGTTGCCGGCACGATCCTCTATCTGCCCGTCCACGCCAAAGGCGCACTCTTCGAAGTGGGCGACGGTCACGCCGCCCAGGGCAACGGCGAAGTCGACATTACCGCCCTCGAGACATTTCTCTCGGGAACCTTCCGCTTCATCGTGCATAAAGACCAGCATCTCTTGTGGCCCAGGGCGGAAACACCAGCGGGCTATATCAGCATGGGCTTCAGTCCCGACCTGAAAGAGGCGACCACCCTGGCCGTCCGCGACATGATCAACTTCCTCGTCGATCAAAAGCATATAAGTCGCGATGACGCCTACATGCTCACCAGTGTTGCCGTCGATGTGGACATTACTCAACTGGTGGATGGCAGCGTAGGCGTACACGCGATCTGCCCCAAAAACATCTTTAGCAAACGATGAGCAGTGGCTATCGGTCACACCAGACGCGCTCACGGATGACCAGCAGATCACTGCACGCAACCACCGCCGCCAGCTAGGCACCCCGTAGTCATCCCGAGCGCAGCCGAGGGATGACAAAGGGGGCGGTGAAAGGGAAAGGGCAGGCGAAAGGAAAACAGCAGGAGGAAGGCACGCACAACCCTCGACTGCGCTCGGGATGACAAGTTGGTGGCTAGCTAGTTATCAAAACGAGCAAATGTTACTGAACGGTAAACTCGCTCCCACGTCTACCAGAGAAAGGGCAGACGCCCTAGCGGGGAACACTGATAGACTCACTCCAGTTTGAGCGGCCTCTACCGCTCCAAGTGAAAGTCTTTCTTGGTTGCGGGTAAGATGACAGTCGCAGACGCAAGACAGTTTGGTCCCTACCGCCTGATTGAGAAAATCGGGTCTGGTGGCATGGGTGAGGTGTACCGCGCGCTGGATACACGCCTCGAGCGCGAGGTTGCCCTCAAGCTGGTTTCTGACCAGTACCTCGGCATCGGCGCCAGCAGCGGCTCGCCGGCCACGCCAACGCCGCACAACACCCCCTCCTCTGGCGTTTCCCACGAGCGCTTTCTTCGCGAAGCTCGTTCCGCAGCGACCCTGAACCATCCCAACGTATGCTCCATTCACGACACCGGCGAGCAGGACGGGCGCCCCTACCTGGTCATGGAACTGCTGCGGGGAGAAACGCTCAAGCAGTATCTCGCCAGGGCAGGCGGAAAAGGGCTTTCGCCTGAGGAGGTTATCCTCTTCAGCCAGCAGGCGGCGGCAGCCCTGTCGGCAGCCCAGCACAAAGGCATCATTCATCGCGATATCAAGCCTGCCAATCTATTCGTCGTGGAAGGTGAGCGTGGCAAGCGGCTGATCAAAATCCTGGACTTTGGTCTTGCCAAGAAGCAATCGAACGGTACCGGCGCAGACACCCGCACCTTCGACCTGCCACCCAGCAGCTCAGACGAAACCGCCATGGGCGCCGGGATGGAGCTGACGACGCCGGGCGCTGCCGTAGGCACTGTCGCTTACATGTCCCCCGAGCAAGCCAAGGGTGAGCCGCTGGACGCGAGAACAGATCTGTTCAGCCTGGGCTCTGTGATTTATGAGATGGCGACCGGCAAGTCTCCGTTCGCGGGTGGCTCCACTGCGGAGGTGTTCGCCGCACTTCTGCGAGAAACGCCGCCCCACGTGACGGCGGTAAACCCAGCCATGCCCAAAAAGCTGGATACGATCGTCGCTAAGCTACTGGCCAAAGATCCAGCGCACCGCTATGCCAACGCAGATGCACTGCAGGAAGCGCTGGAGGGGCTCGGCGCTGAATCCAGCGGAATGGTTTCAACCGCGACCGCGGCTGCCAACAAAAGAACCTGGATCCTCGCCGCATTTGTATGTTTTCTGGCTGTCGCGGGGCTGATCTGGTGGAAACTGCGGCCCAATCACGGGTCGCCGCCTGCCCCAGGACTTGCAACCAGCGCGATGCCCGGCGGGTCCGCGGCCACAAAGAACTCGATCATCCTGGCTGATTTCGTCAACCACACCGGCGACCCCGTCTTCGATACCACACTCAACCAGGCACTGCAAATCGACCTAGAGCAGTCGCCGGTGCTCTCCATTGTCAGCCAGCAACATCTGGCGCAGAGCGTAAGGTTTCTCGGCAAACCAGAAGGCACGCCGGTCACCCCTGCCATTGCTCGCGAAATCGGCATCCGGGAAGGCGTGAAGGCGATCATTACTGGCACCATCGTCAACCTGGGCAAGCAGTACGTAGTGACGCTTGCTGCGCAGAACACCGCCACCGGGGACGACATCGTTTCTGAACAGGCGCAAGCGGCAGACAAGGAGCATGTGCTCGATGCCCTGGGGAAAGCAGCCGCAAGCATGCGTTCCCGACTAGGGGAAGACCTCGCAAGTATCAAGAAGCTCGACACCCCGTTCGGACAGGCCACCACCACTTCGCTCGAAGCCTTCCGCGCGTTTGCATTGGGGGATAAAGCTCATGAAAGAGCGGAAGACATTCCCGAGGCAGAAGGTCACTATCTGCGTGCCATTGCGCTGGACCCGAATTTTGCCATGGCCAATGCACGCCTGGGAGTGGTCTACATTAACGCCGGAGAGACGGCCAGGTCGCAAAAGTTCTTTCAGCGCGCATACGATCTCTCTGGCAACGTCAGCGAAGGGGAGCGGCTTTACATCCAGGCGCACTACTATCTGCAGGTGACAGGCGACATCCCCAAAGTAATCGAGACACTGCAGGAAGCGATTCAAACCTACCCCACGCAAATTTCGAACTACATCAACATCAACGTCGCCTATACCAGCCTTGGGCAATACGAGAAAGCGCTGCCCTTTGCGCAGAAGTCGGTGGAACTCGATCCGTCAGACTCGATCGCCGGCGAAAACCTACTCACCGTGCTACTCGCGCTCGACCGATGGGACGATGTCCGCGCAGAGTTGGCCCGTGAGCAAAACATCGGTCTCGGTAAGAGCACTGCGGAGCTCGCGATCCACCTGGTTGCCTACACTCTTCTCGGAGAGCCGGAAGCAGTGACGCAGGCGATGGCCCAGGCGGCGGGGCGTCCCGACGAATTCGTCGCTGTGCAATCACTCGCCATTTCACAGATGTTCAACGGAGAGTATGCAAAAGGCCTGGATACCATGACGCGCGCCTATGACCTGGCCGGACGAGCGAAAGCGCCTGATGTGCAGGCGGCGCTGCTGGCGACCCTGGTCGAGGCGCGCGGGCTGGCGGGCATGTGTGAGGATAGCGAGTTGGAACTCCGGCGGGCCCAGGCGCTGGATCAGAGCAAGGTGACGCAGATGTACGTGATGCTGGCTGCAGGCGTGTGCGGCCACGGCAAACTGGCTCTTCCCCTCGCCGCGAGTTTGTCAAAAGCTTTTCCCGACGACACGCTCATTCACACGGTGTACGCACCACTGACCAGGGCTTTCATCGATCTGTCGGAAGACCATCCCCAGGAAGCCATCACAGATGCCGAACCGGCCAAGGCGTCGGATGCCCTCTTTCCTGCTTCGTATGTACAGGGGTTGGCTTACCTGCGACTGCGTGACCCCATCCGCGCCCAGGGCGCATTCACGGCCGCCATAAAGTCCCGAGGAGCGACGCTGGTTTCCTCTGCGACGGCTTTCTACGCACAGGCGCAATTAGGCCTTGCCCAGGCTTACGCCCTGGGGGGAGACAAGGGCAAGGCAAAGCAGGCATATGAAGCATTCTTCCTTTCCTGGAAAAATGCCGATGCCACGCTTCCCCTGCTGCTCGCAGCCAAAAAGGAATACGCGGGCCTGTAACCCCAACCAACCGCGATGAGTGCCCCCGATTTCACGACGGCTTCTTGCCGGAGATGTGGGTATCTCCGCTGCCAATACGTAGTCCCTCCAGCGACCCGAGTACACCGCCAAGCACTTGTGTAACCGCGCCTGAAGCCGGTAACGCATTGCGCATGCTTCCCCCCCCGGGCTTTATCCTCGCAGAGGTGAGCACCTGGCCACCAACCAGACGGCTATTTAACCTGGACCCACAAACTGGGCCCACAGGGAGTACCGATGAGCGACGGACGCGAGGAACGGGAAGAACGGGAAAGGCGGAGAGAACAGGAGACACGCGAAAATCAGGAAGACCGACTCGAGCGTGATTTGGATGACTGGACGCCCGAGCGCGAAGACTCCTGAGCATCCGAAGACCACCCAAATCTGAGGATGGCAAGCCCCGCTGTCTTTTCCTGCCGGTTCGCCTACGGTATGTAATACCGAACGCTGGAATAGACGAAGTTGTTGATCGCCGTGGGAGCGCCACCCGTACCAACCCATCCATTTCTCAACAGGTAGCTGTAAGCGAGACCATATTGCAGTTTGCCCGCTGGCCCGGAGTAAATGCGATAGGCATAGCCTACAGAGCCTTGCACGATATCGCGTGTGGCTCCCACGCACCCGCCGGCGCCAGGCGCATACCCAGTGCCTGCTGTCGGAACGCTCTCGAGAAAGCACCCGGCATTCGATGCGGTTGGCGGTGCATAGCCAACCGGGGTTCCCTCCGCGTTCCGATAAGTCGTGCGTAGTACATATTCAAGACCGCCGTAACCAAACACATCCAGACGATTAGTTGGGTGCAACTCAATGGAGAAAAGCCCCTGGGCGTTCCGCAAAGGTTCGAGTGTTCCATCTGGCTTGACTGTGATATCGGGCAGCAGGGCGGCTCCGTATCGTCCGGTACCGTCCCCACCGACGAAGTGCAATCCGATATCTGCCCTGGCAGTGACTGGGAAGCGCGCACTAGCCACGAGACCGCCGCCTAATTTCGTATCGTTCTGAGCTCCCGCGGAGATCGTGCCACCTGGGTAGTAACGATCGCGAAAAAAGCGGGCGACACCACCTATCTCATAGTGCCCGTACGAAGGATCGAAGGAGATCTTCGCAAGAACATCTGGAGCTACCTGGTTGGTGTAGTTCGCACTCGAGTTGTTAAGACCAGGCGCGGCCCCGGCGTTGCCAAAGAAGAAGTTCGAAGGTGCGTTGCTCGCGCTGAACTGGTACTGAGCGTTTTCCAGTGCAACGGCCGCCGTAACCCCCGGCCTGAACCTTTCCTGGGCACGGAAACCGACCTGGCGCAGGTAGGTAAAGCCCACATGCAAATTGCCGTCGAAGATGATAGGCACTACCTCCTGGCCAGCAAGAGCCCCCTTCTTGTCTTCCGTGAGCAGTGTCCACATCTGACCAGCATTAAAGAGGAAGTGCCCTGCCTCTGCTTGCCCCCAGGCCTGACGAATGCGAAGCGTGTAGCTATTGCTCTGCAAATTGTTTGACGTTGTGCCGGCGGATAAAAAATCACCTTCAAAGAAGCCCTTCAATGTGCCGAACGGAACGTTGCCGGCAGCCAGCAGAGACAGCCTTGATTGGCGGGCCGATGGAACCCACTCGCTGGTATGTGCTTCGCCCGCCCCGGGGTAAGGCGTTGCGTTGAAGTTTGTGTAGATGTCGGCGTTCATCGCGCGCTGGCGCCAAATACTCTCTCCTGCAAGAAAGCCGCCGGGGGTCAGAGTGACGCCCTTGTAGTGAATAGAATCTGGCTGCTCAAACTGCCTTTTGAGATCTCCCTGCTGCGTCTGCACTTGCGTCACAGTATCTGTTACTTCTGCTCTTTGTGTGGCTACCGCTTCGCGAAGCTGGCTGACTGCCGTCGTGTTCTGCTGTGTCAACGCATCGAGTTGGGCCTGGGCAGCGTCAGCTTTCTCCTGTGCAGTGTGCGCGGCTTGCGCGAGCGCGTCAGCATCGCTGTGGTTTGCGGCCAACTGTGCCTTCAGTGTTGCTATTTCACCTTCCAGCCTTGCGTTCTGTTCCTGCATCAGGCGCTGCATCTCTACCAGCTGTTCTTCGACCGGCGGCTTTTTATGCTTGACGGTTCTCAGTTTCCTGGGCCGCGCTGTCTGCTGCACGGGGTGTGAAATCTGAGGGTAGCCAGCCGCCGCGAACGAGGCCACAACGAGTACGAATACCGCCGGTCTGAAAGGGAAGATCACATCAACACTCCTGCACCCGCACTGAGATGCCTGGATCTCCCGGCAGGCAGTAAGCATGGATGCACAAAGCTTTTCGTGATGTCGCGGCAACTAAGGACTGACACTTGAGCACTGCGCATCCTGGAACGAAGGCGTAATTAGGCACATGATGATGCATCTGCGCACGGTGGGAGAGCAAGCTGCGCCATCCGGACATAAGCCTAGTGTGAGCTGCAGTGAAGTAGTCGAGCGCGATCTTGTGCTCACGCAAGCGTGTGGAACCGCGGGCAAACATCTGTGTACCAATCGTTAGCGGCGGCCTCTACACAGGTCTGCAGTTCTCTTCCCTCCGAACGAATGCCGAGGCAAATCAGCGGGGTAAGGATCCCTCCCACATCTCCCGACTGGAAAACGTCGTGAGATATGGGGCACCCGCATCAGTGGCGATTTTCCTATTCGGTGGGGAAAGCAGCGGAAGCAACGGTGCGCGCCGAAGCCGCTGATCGTGACACGAGCACTCTCTCACTTCTGAATACGCGGAGGTGCGCATCCATTGGGCCCGCGCAAAACATGTCGTCGCACACCAAAAATTAAGCTGACGCGCAAGGCCACATTCCAAAACACAGCAACAGGCTCACCACTCCCTTCAACCTGTCGGATTAATCAGTACTGGGCCATTGAAGCGAACGGTGACAGCATACGTCTTCGGCATGGGAAGCTCGGCGGGAATTGCTTCTTCATTCAACTGCCGGCTGTTTTCTAGTGCGAGTGGACCCCTCCACCGCGGCGGCACCCGCCATCTGCGACGTCTACCGGCGCCAGGCTATGGGCACGCACGTCGTGAGTTCATGAAGAGAAGAAACGCAAGCAATCGAGCTGCGAAATGGAAGTCTAAGTTTTGCTTTAAGGAAAAGAGTACGCAACGCAGGAGCCCGT
The DNA here is from genome assembly GCA_964657465.1 of uncultured Acetobacteraceae bacterium. Classification (GTDB taxonomy): domain Bacteria; phylum Acidobacteriota; class Terriglobia; order Terriglobales; family Acidobacteriaceae; genus PALSA-350. Next base: position 25,353 of record CAZZVD010000030.1, read on the forward strand.
TCGCTCAACTGTCCAGGCTGGCATAGGCTGCGGCTAAGAAGAGGGCAAGCGGCGGTGCACAACCGCTGGATGCGATGTCATTTGCTGCTAGTATCAACTTGTTCCTCCTCCCCGGGCATACCATCTCAATAGAGCGAGCCTCGCCCATGAATCGTTATTGTGTTGTCCTTCGGCCTCAGCTCAGTCCAAGTTACCCGCGTGCCAAGCGCTACTACCTGAGAGCAAAGTCGGCTGTGCAAGCCATGCTCATCGTGTCAGAAGATCCTGCGTGGCTCGTCGTGGGTGTAGAGCCCGCATGCATGTTTCCGCCGCCACCGCAAAGCGACTCTCCCGGCATCGTCTACCACAACTGACGATCGGTATCGGTTGCGAACAATCGCGCGGCAACGTTGCCGTCACTCGCTTGGCAGCGATTCACGAATCGTCTGCGCAACCTCATCGATAGATGTAGCCTTGCTTAGTTGAGCAATGTCTGCATCGCTGGTGAACTCGTACAATCCGTTCTGTGCAGCGATCTTGCGCTGCATGTTGAGCACCGCCGTGATTTCCTTCTCGGCGAGAATCAGCACCTGCAGCATCAAATGCTCTCGCTCGTCAGAACGGCGGCTCAGCCGGCTCTGTCGCATCACGATGAAGCTCGCCAGAAAAATAGCCTCTAATGCCACGATTGTGTCAAGCAAGGAAAAAGGAACAGGATCAAACTGACGCAGTCCAGCCAAATGCATGGTGTTGATCAGAATCCAGCTGAAGAAAACAACACCATGCGTGGCGATGAAGTAAATGCTGCCAATGAATTGGCCGAACCAGTCGCCAATGCGCTCTGAGCTCGTGCGACCAGCCAGAAACTCTTCTTCATGCTTGGCGATGATCTCAATATGATCTTGCAGGTGATTGTTCTGGGTTGGCATGTTTGCTCAGTTTAAGCTTCTGCCCCTTCACCCCACCAGGGTGCACCTTTGCGTTTACTTTTGATATTTGCCAGTCCGGCCATCCAACCATTGTCCTCCGTTTGTGATCAAAGACTGATGAGTCACAGAAACACTCTCAACGCGGGGCCAGAGCGAATCGTGGGTTCGCTGCCCGCAATATGGAACCAAAGGGGCCTATGACGACTGCGCAAGCCTTGGAGCGGATCAGCAGTGGCGTGGTTGGCCTGGATGACATTCTGTCCGGTGGACTGCCCAGGGGCCAGATGTATCTCCTGGAAGGCAATCCCGGTACCGGTAAGACCACCCTCGCCATGCAGTTCATTCGGGAAGGTATCAGGCGCGGCGAAAAGGCCCTGTACATCACCCTTTCGGAGTCACGGGCAGAGTTGGAAGGCTCCGCCCGGTCGCACGGGTGGCGGACCGAAGATTTGCCGATCGCGGAGTTCATACCTGCCGAAGCCAGCCTGAGCCCGGAGCAGCAATATACCGTATTCCATCCCAGCGAAGTGGAGCTCGCAACAACCATCCAGAAGCTAACCCAGGTGATCGAAAGTGTTTACCCCGATCGTCTGGTGATCGACTCCCTTTCGGAGTTGCGCCTTCTGGCCGCCGATACGATGCGGTATCGCCGCCAACTGCTTGCCCTTAAGCACTACTTCGGGGGCCGCGACACCACGGTGCTGCTCCTTGATGACCGAACCGCCGAAGGCAGCGACATGCAGTTGCAGAGCATCGCCCACGGCGTGTTGCGCCTGGAAAAATTGCCTCGCTCCTACGGAGTGACCCGGCGACAGATCGAAATCCTGAAATTGCGCGGCAGCAGCTTCCGCGAGGGTTATCACGATTACAACATCATCCACGGCGGGCTCATGGTATATCCCCGCCTCGTGGCGAGCGAACACGAAGCCAGTTTCGATGGAGAACGGGTCACCAGCGATGTGCCCGCCCTGGACGAAATGTTCGGCGGCGGTATCAGCCGGGGCTCGTCCACCCTGCTCATCGGCCCTTCGGGCTGCGGCAAGTCAACCCTGGCGATGTTGTACGCCCGCGCCGCGGCTAAACGCGGCGATCGGGCCATTGTGTACATGTTTGACGAGGTGCTGCGCACCGCACAAGACCGCATGGAAGGCCTGGGACTGCCCGTGCGCGGAGAAATTGAGCGAGGCACCCTGGCTATGTCGCAAGTGGACCCGGCGGAGATGTCTCCAGGAGAATTCGCGTGGCAAATCCGTCGCGATGTGGAGAAAAACGACACCCGCATTGTGGTCATCGATAGCCTCAATGGCTTTCTGATGGCCATGCCCGGGGAGCGCGACCTGACGCTCCACCTCCACGAATTGCTTTCTTATCTGAATCAGAAAGGCGTGGTCACGATCCTGGTTTTTACTCAGCACGGGTTCATTGGCAGTATGCAAAGTGAAGTGGATGTCAGCTACCTGTCCGACACAGTTTTGCTGCTACGCTACTTTGAGGCAGAGGGAGAAATCCGCAAGGTAGTCTCTGTGGTGAAGCAACGCGTAGGCCCGCACCAGTGGACTTTGCGCGAACTGCACCTCAGCAATCACGGGGTGGAGATTGGCGAACCTCTACGCAGTTTTCAAGGTATCTTGACCGGAGTTCCAGACCGCCAGGGCTAGAGCGAGTAGACGAGGCTTGAACAAGTGGGTTTGGCGGTATGGGTGGTCGCCCCAACAGGGCGAGACGCGGAGTTGGTGGCTGGCGTTTTACGGGAAAACCGCATAGACGCGGCCATTTGTAGCGACCTTGCCGCCCTGGACATGCTGGTTCACGAGAGCGCCGGCCTTCTGATCGTGGCCGAGGAAGCGCTCGTTCCATCGTTTGTACAGCAACTTCGCGGGATGGTGGGACGGCAACCCGCATGGTCTGATCTGCCGGTCCTGATCCTGACCGGTGCGATCGGCCCGAACGCCTTTCAGCAATTGGAATACCAGCGGCTCGCTATCGGCACGCCCGTGCTGTTGGAGCGGCCCATCCGTACAGAAAACCTGCTAAGCAGCGTGCAGGCGGGTCTGCGCGCCCGGCAACGGCAATTTGAAATGCGAGACACCCTGCGCGAACGCGACCGCGCCCTGGCCGCCCTGAAACAGGAGCGCGAAACCCTGCAGGTGGTGCTGGACAACCTGCCCGTCGGCGTATTGCTGGCCAAGCCATCAGGTGAGATCGTCCTCGGCAATAGAGCGACCGAGCGCATTCTGCGACATCCTATCCTCCAGACACCCGATGTCTCTTCCCATGGGCATTGGACCGCATTTCACCCGGATGAACGAAGGGTAAAGGGCGAGGAGTTTCCGCTTCCAAGAGCCATGGCTTCGGGCGCGCCGGTTCCGCCGGAAGACTACCTTTACCAACGCGGGGATGGATCCAGGGCCTGGGTAAGCCTGGCCGCCGCGCCCATTCTCGACGAAACTGGGCACGTAACGGGTGGCGTGGTGGCCATCTCGGACATTGACCTGCAAAAGCGGACGGCAGCCGACCTGCAGCGCAGCAATGAGCGCTTTCGCCGGCTCATCGAACACGCCAGCGTCGGCGTCATCATCGGTGACTTCGACGGTGGCATTTCCTATGCCAACCCCACGATCTTGAATCTGCTGGGATACTCGGCAGTAGAAGTGCAAAGGCTACCCTTGCGATGGGACGACTTGACCCCGCCCGAGTATGCCGCTGCCGACCGTAAAGCTATGGCGGAGCTTCGCAGGCAGGGCACTGCAGAAAGCTATCAGAAGGTCTACCGCGCCAAGGACGGCCGGCTTATCCCGCTCCTGGTGGGCGCGACCCTGATTCCCGCCCAGCAAGGAGAGGCGATCAATCAGGTGGCCGTGTTCGTGACCGATCTATCAAGCCAGAAGCAGGCAGAGTCCGCATTGATACAGAGCGAGAAGCTGGCAGCCGTTGGCAGGTTGGCAGCCTCCATATCGCATGAAATCAACAACCCCCTGGAAGCAGTGACCAACCTGCTCTATCTCGCGCGCATGGAACCAGCGACGCCTGAGCGCGTGCGCTTGCTGCTCGACACGGCAGACCAGGAATTGCAGCGAGTCTCTCAGATCACCGCGCAAACTTTGCGCTTCCATCGGCAATCGACCAACGCGCGGGTCGTGCGTCTGGAAGAACTGCTGGAACCGGCGCTGATGTTGTACAAGGGGCGGCTGCTGAACGCGCAGATTCAGGTACAGGAACAACACCGCGGAGCGGCGCCGATCGAGTGCTTCGATGGCGATATCCGGCAGGTGCTGAATAATCTGATCGGAAACGCCGTGGATGCCATGCGCCAGGGCGGCCGGCTCATCATTCGTACCAGCAATACCTGGATGCATCGGGAGCAAATGCCAGGGGTACGGATCTCGATTGCAGACAGCGGCCAGGGCATGGCGCCAGAAGTGATGCAGCGGATCTACGAGCCTTTTTACACAACCAAGGGAATTAACGGCTCCGGGCTTGGGCTGTGGATCTCGCGTGGGATCGTCGAGAAGCATTTCGGCCACCTGCAGGTTCGTTCGCGGGTGACCCCTGGCCAGAGTGGAACCGTCTTCAGCCTGGTACTGCCGGTGATGCACCAGGATCTCTGGCGACCCGGCGCACGCCAGCCGTCTAAGTAACCGTGTCGGTGACGATACTACTTCCCGCTAGGACTGCTCCACGGACTGCCCCATATCTCACGACGTTTTCCAGTCGGGACCGGATTTCCTGTTACGCTGCACCGGACACATCTACGTGTGCGGTTTTCATTGAGGAAAACCGCATGCAGATCGACAGGGCCACCACCTTCAACAGGAAATCCGGGGAGATGTGGGAATTCACTGCACTCGTTCACAAGTGTTTCCTCTCAACCCACCCTGCTTCTGCGAAGACGCTAGCGGGATTTCTCACCACGACTGTCCGGAGACAACCACAATGCCCCCACCCCTGGACGG